>JBELAG010000228.1:0-13972 GCA_049509055.1 Solirubrobacteraceae bacterium | reverse complement strand
GCCTCATCTGCTTCACTGCTCGGGTGGAGTGGCGCGTCAGGCTGCGTCGTGAAACGCAGGCGATCAACTGTGACGCACATGTCTTTGAGGCACGTCGGGGGCGAGGCACCTTTGAACGAGCAGGCTTCATGAGCCTGGATTTTCGAAGCTGGTCGCACTCTCGCTAAACCGTAAGTTCCCGCGGGCTGAAGCACACAGGGAAGCACAGGCTAAGCGGGTGGGCGCCCGCCGGTCTGGGAACGAGCGTGAGTCCGGGTCGTGGCGCCGGCGGGGGCGACTGAGCGCTTCTGACGCGGTTCGGCCCCGCTTCTCCGTCGCACAAGGCGGGGGTCACGCGGCCGCTACCAAGCGCGTGGCCGCATTCCGAGAGATGGAGCGGCGTCAGGCGGTCGAGCGCCGCGGCCGCGCTAGCGGGATGCAGCGGGTCTCGAGCGGCCAGAGCTCGGCAGCTGGTGTTGCTCAAGGCGGCCGAGTCCGGGATTGCCCTCGGAGCGGAGTCCGCGACGTAGGGATCGAAGGGCGGCGGGGGCGGGCCGCCTGTGCAAGAACGACCCGCCAGGGCCACTGTGGTTGGCGTCGTGCGATCGTCGCCGCCGGCGCCTGTTATCCGCCGCCGTCGGTCACTTGAAGGAAACGTTCCCGGAGCCGCGGGTCCAATCGATCAAGCTGATGGCGCCGCACTGGCCGTTATTCGCCTTCGGGGCTACGGCGGCGAACCACGTGGTCCCAGTCACGGTGCCGCTCGCGCCCGCGTACGCGCCGGTGCCCCGCAGGATCCTCGTCGGCCCAGTCACTTCGAACACGGCTGAGCAGGTGGTGGGGTCGCCTGCGTCAAGGCCCTTGGCCACTGCAGCTTTGAGCTTGGTGTTGTCGAGCACTAGTGTTCCTTTGGGGAGATAAAGCGTGCTGAGTCTGACGCGGCCGTGGTCGGTAACGCTTCCACGGGTCACGCCGGCGGCGTCGATCGCGCCAGTGACCACGACCTGGCCCGACGGCGCTTGAGAGCCCACCCCGTAGATGTGGATCGAGCCTGTGGTGGTGTTCGCACCAGCGGACGACAGGGTGGCGATGAGCGCGGCGATGAATGCTGTCGTGATCACCGCGGTTGACGCGGCTAGACGTTTTCTGTTCATGGGTGGTGGTCCTTTCGGGTTGCTGTGGTTGGAGTCGGGACCTGGGGATCCGGGAGCGGTGTGTCGTGCTCGGTTTGGCGGCTGGGACTGTCCCATGGTCCGGTTCGGTTGTCGTCAGCTGCTGGGACGATTTGCTCTCGTCTGACGGGCCGTCGGTTCGGGCGGATCGGAGGACCGGCGTGATCCGTGGGGAGGACAGCGTCATCCGTGCGGAGGACGCGGGTCCTCTGGGTGGATGACGCGCGGTCCTCGCTGGAGCGGATGTGCGGGCCGCGGCCGCGCGGTACGGTCCGGGCGGTGAACGAAGTCAACGTGCTCACGAGACGCTCACGCCCGATCAACTGGCGGTTGGTGGACGCGATCGTGGCATCGGCGCTGGTGTGCGTTTCGGTCTTCGCCGAGACGTCGCGGCACGCGGGCGCGGTCGAATTGGTCGCGATCGCGGCGGCCGCGGCGACGGTGGGCTGGCGCCGGCAAGCGCCGGCGAGCGCGTGCCTAGTGGCGCTTGTTGGCGCCATGATCGTGTTCGGTCACCCACGCGCGTCGGGGCAGGCCGCGGATTTTGGGATCCCGCAGCTCGCGCTCGCCCTCGACTACTACGTGCTCGGGCGTCGCTCCGCGGAGCGCGGCTGGGAACCGCCCGCGGTGTTGCTGCTCGCTATCTCGGTCCCTGTGGCCGCGATCGGCGTTGGTTTGTCAGACGTGGTCACGGTGATCGTGCGAGTGGCGTTCTTTTTCGCGCTGCCGTTTGCGGCCGGGCGGGCGATTGCGAGTCGAGGCGCGATGAAGGCGGACAACACGCGGCTTGAGCGTGAACAGCGGGAGCATGCTCTCCGGGCCGCCTGCGAGGAGCGCACTCGCGTCGCGCGCGAGTTGCACGACATCGTGGCGCACAGTGTCAGCGTGATGGTGATCCACGCGGTCGCGGCAGGGGAGGTCGCCGACCAGAGCCTTGACGTCGCGCGTGAGGCCTTGCGCACGGTGCAGAATTGTGGGCGTGAGGCGCTGAGCGAGATGCGGCGGATGATCGGCGTGCTGCGGCGCGGCGAGCTCGAGTCGATCGATAGCAGCGAGCCGGGTCTGTCGATGCTCGGGGCACTTGTGGACCGAGCGCGGGCATCCGGGCTGGAGGTGGAGCTACGCGTCGAGGGAGAGCCGCGACCGGTGTCCGCGGGTGTTGAGCTGACCGCTTTCCGGGTCGTGCAGGAGGCACTCACGAACACGATCAAGCACGCCGGCCCCACACGCGCAACTGTCATGATCACGTATTCGGACCGCACGCTTGAGCTGGAGATCACGGATGCCGGACGCGTGCCGGGCCGTGCCCGTGTGGGCTCAGCGCCTGGCGGGAACGGCCTGGCGGGAATGCGGGAACGGGTGATGCTGTACGGCGGCGAGCTGCGGACGGGGGCAGGCCGCCGCGGCGGCTTCCGGGTCAACGCCCGGATCCCGATCGACCCGCGAGCCGCCCCTGCGGCGGAGCCTTCACCGATCCAGCACAAGCAGCACGGGCCTTGGTTTGACCCCGCGCTGGCCGCGATTCTGCTTGCCGTCAGCCAGACCGAGCTAATGCTCGTCACGCATGGTGAACCCCCGCCGCGCGATGTGCTACTGCTTGCTGGGCTGGCAATCCCGATCGCCTGGCGCCGGAGGGCGCCGCTCGGCGTCGCGTGTGCCGTGATGATCGTCTTGGTCGCGTCCTCGATTGGTGCCAACCCCTTGATAGGTGTCGTGCAAAGTCCGATCTTCGTCGGGTTCATCCCGTCGTACACGGTTGCGGCCTACGCAGGTGGGACGCGCGTCTGGGTCGGGCTCGCGGTGTGCTTGGCCGGGCCCGAGCTCGCGGTGCTGATCGCCGGCGGCGGTGTCGGCGCATCGGAGATCGCGCTCGGCTTGTGCGCTGCTTCGTGGGTAACCGGTCGAGCGTTGCGGGCCCATCGGGAGAGGGCAGACGAGCTGAGCCGCACGGCGGAGCGGATCGCCCTTGAGCGCGAACACCGTGAGCGGCTCGCGGTGGTCGACGAGCGCACGCGGATCGCGCGCGAGCTGCAAGCTGCGGTCGCGCGCAGCGTTGGCACGATGGTCGTGCAGAGCGAGGCCGCGGAGCGCCTGCTCGACACTGATCGAGCGCGAGCGCACGACGCGATGGCGGCAATCGAGCGAACCGGCCGCCGAGCGCTCGACGAGATGCGGCGGATCCTCGGTGTGCTGCGCGAGGCCGAGTATGACGCTGACCTCGCTCCACAGCCGGGCATCGGTCAGCTGTATGCGCTGATCGAAGACGCACGCGCGAACGGCTGCCGCGTCGAGCTGCATGTCGAGGGCGACCCCCGCCCCCTTCCGGCGAGCGTCGACCTCGGCGTCTACCGGATCCTTCAGGAGGCGCTCGCGAGCACACGCGACACGGCCAGCTCGGCAGCGCAGATCGCGGTGACGGTCAGCTTCGGCGAGCGCGACGTGGCGCTCGATGTGACCGCGCGTTGGCCCGCACCGATCAGCTGGCCGACGGTCGCGATGCGCGAACGCGTCGCGCTATGCGGCGGCGAACTGGCCCTCGACAAGATCGATAGCGGCAGCGACCGGCTGCGGGTACGGATGCCCGGCGCGCTCGAAGGCGCGCTGGCGACATGATCACTGAGGTCTCGTGAGGATCCGCGTTCTGATCGCCGACGACCAGGAACTGGTACGCACCGGCTTTCGGCTGATCGTAGAGTCCAAGGGCGATATCGAGGTCGTGGGCGAAGCCACGAACGGGCGCGAAGCGGTCGCGCTCGCAAAAGAGCATCGACCCGATGTGGTGCTGATGGACATCCGTATGCCAGAGCTCGACGGGATCCAAGCGACCCGACAATTGACCGCCGAGCATCGCGAGCCACCCACCAGGGTGCTGATCCTGACCACGTTTGACCTCGACGAGTACGTGTTCGATGCGCTCCGCGCGGGAGCCAGCGGCTTCCTGCTCAAAGACGCCGCGGCCAGCCAGCTCGCAGCGGGCGTCCGGATGGTCGCCGCCGGCGACGCGCTGCTCGCGCCGACGATCACCCGCCGCCTGATCGAGCAATTCACCACAACCCTCCCGCCCGAGCCGCCGCCCGGACTCGACGAACTCACCCCACGCGAGCTCGAGATCCTCCGGCTCGTCGCGCAAGGCAAGTCCAACACCGAGATCGCCACCGAGCTCGTGATCGGCGAAACGACCGTCAAGACACACGTCGCCCGAGTGCAGATGAAACTCGGCCTGCGCGACCGCATCCAAGCCGTCGTCCTCGCCTACGAAGCAGGCATCATCACCCCGAACCGCCGCCGACTCACATAAACCCAGAACAACCCCCCCACCCCAGTGCTGCTTTCACCCGGCGCAGCCATCTCGGGCACGCGGAGGCCGCTGCCGCACTCGGCGAAAGGCAGCCACCTCGTCCGTCTCATCGCCGGATCGGTCTGGGGCCGTCGGGGAACAGCTGGGTGACGCGGTGTTCGTTCAGGCGCGAGACGTTCGCGCGAGCGCCATCGAGTTTGCGCTGCAGCTCGGCGCGCTCACGCACGAGCTGGTTGCGTTCGAGCAAAAGCACCTCGTTCTCGCGGCGGAGGCGGTCGCGTTCGTGTTCGATCCAGGTCCCGTCGGGCTCTCGGAGTTGTCCGGTGAGATCGCTGACGAGCCGCCGCTGGGTTGTGATCTCGCGACGGAGCTCGCGGGTTCGATCCTCGGCGTTGAGTGCTCGCTCGCGCCACGATGCTTCCTGCTGGGCGGTGATCGTGGCGATGGCGCCCTCGGCGCGGGCCTGGCTGCGGGTCTGCGCTGCGGCGATGATCGCCCGGGCCTCGTCGTTCTCGTAGGTGAAGGATCGTGATACGCCGGCGAGCTGTGAGATCGTCGCGCGGGTGATCGGCGCTCCGGAACGACCCAGTAGCTTGACAACCTTGCTGACCGCGGCGACCTTGGCGGTGGAGTCCTGCTTGCGAGCGTCGATCGCCCGCTCGGGCCGCGGCCGCGTTCGTGCGGTATCGACGCTCAGGACGCCACCTGCGATTCGAGGTGGCTGTGCTGCTCGAGCTTGGGTGTGTCGCTGTCCGTGGTCTCACCGCCGCCGATCTCGACCAGGTCACCGGCTCGCCAGCCTTGTGTCCAGATCGGGTCAAAGAAGTCCTGTTGGGGGCTGCGGAGATCGAGGTCCTTGGCTTGGTCGAGCAGTCCGAGCGCGAGCAGCGCCTTCTCGAGACCGGCCAGCGCCTGTGAGCTGCGTCGGAACGTCCCGTAGATGTACTCGCGAGCGCTCTGGTCCGGGGCGCCTTCGGCCATCGCCGCCCAGCGTTGCTCCTGGCGCTTCCAGTAGCTGTAGTCGGCGCCGGTGATCACGAAGTGCTCGCACGCGTGGCACTTGCGCTCAAACGGGCAGTCAGATCCGCCGACGACCGGCTTGTAGGTGCAAAGGCCATGCTCGGTCGGGATCGCCGCGAGGTCGACCATCAGCCGCTGCGCGTTGCTGCGCTCGGCGTCTGTCGGGGTCAGCACGACCGTCCCCGGCTTCTTGTTCCCAGGACCGGTGACCCATATCTGCTGCAGGAACGGCTCGACCTGCGAGCCCGCGATCAGCACGTAGGAGTCGCTCATTCGCTCCGAGACGTGACCGAGGACCCGTTTGACGTGCGTCATGCTCGCGCCCGCGTTCACGAGCCGGGTCGCGAGCGTGTGACGGGCCTGACGGGTCGTGTGGCCGGGCAGATTGATTGCATCCAGCTCGAGCCACGCCCGAAACGACACCGAGAACGTCGACGCCGAGATCGACCGCTCGAACGTCGGGTTCGTGACCGGGCTCGGGAACAGCGCGAGAGCACGCTGCTGCTTAGCGGTCGGCTCGGCCCCGCGCTTCAGCCGAAACCGCTCGGTCGTCTTGATCTGGCGAGCGCGAATCAGATCGTAGACGTCCCGTGGGATCTGGACGGCGTAGTCGAGCTTGCCGACCTTCGTCATGTCGACCCACATCCACGTGCGGCCGAGGTGCTCTCCGACGCAGTCCAGACGGAGCTTGATGACCTCGCCGATCCGGCGACCGCACTGAACCTGGATCGACCAGATGTCCGCCACGCCGATGTCGTTGCGATCCATCTCGTCGAGCAGTCGGATGTTCGTGGGGTCGCTCAACTCTCGCAGCACGGCATCTGTGAACGGCCGCGGGTTCTTGAACGACACCGCCCCGCCGTAGGGGATCGCCACGACGAACGGCCGGGGCAGTCCGCCGGCGGCCGCCGTGCCCGAGTCCATCGCCCAGCGCATCACTTTCCGCAGCGCGTTCATGATCAACGGGTAGCTCGTCGCCGTCGCGGTCGAGGGGGTGCCGTCGACCCTGAGGAGGCCGCGCACCGGTCGGCCGCTGGACACTCGCGCGCGGAGATCGCCGGTGAAATCCTTCGCGGTCGACTCCGACAGCGCAGATGGCACATCGCCGTGATGAACATCGCAGTCCGAGAGGTAGGTCCCGAAGCTGACGATCGCGCGTCGAGCCGCGTCAAACGGGCCCTGGCTGCGGGGACGGCCCGGCCCGTCCAACTCGCTCGCCATGTAGTCCCAGGTCAGGTCGCGAAGCCAACGCTGAGGGATGCTCGTGAGATCAAACGACGAGCGGCGGTCCGGGAAGCGAAACCCCCAGTAGTTGGTGTCCAGGTATCCGAGCTCCCGCGTGTCCGCTCGGGTGCGGTGTATCGGCTGGACGTCCTTGAGCATCTCGCGCACGATGCGGTTGACCGCGGCGGGTTGCGGGGTCCACGCCGGGTCGCTCGGATCGAGCTCGAGCAGGGACTGCACGCCTCCCTCCCGGCAGGACTTGACCAGCCGGCGCAACCACATCGGATGCCACCTGGCCGGCGCCGTGTTCTTCGTGTGCGTCCACAGCGCGTAGCGGATCTCGGCCGCGACCAGCGGATGAAGTCCCGCGAGGAAGACCACGCCGGCGTCCGGATCGCCGGCCCACCTCATAAGCCATCTCTGCATCTTGGGACCGGTCGGCCGGCGGGATACGACCCAAGCGCGACGGTGGCTCGGGCACAGCGACGGCTCGGACTCGGCTCGCCTCAGGCAGTCCGCGACGCGGCACTCGCCAGCGCCGGGAAAAGCGACCTGACGGGCAGCCCAGGCATCCTCGGTGAAGCCGTGCATGCGGCGGCGGGCGTGCGTCAGGAGCACCTCGTGCCTCCGGCACAAGTCGCCCGCAGTCGCATCGCGATCGGGACAGAAACGGCAAGGCGGTAGCCGCTGCTCCGTTGGACGACGGGCCTTCCCGGAACTGAACGGGACCGCGGCGGCCAGCCACTGCGCCTCCCCGACCCCGGTCCGTAGCGCGTCACGCCGAGATCGACCGTGTCGCGTGCACCACCACTCGGCCTGGGTGCTGTGCATCGCGCATCCTGGAACGCGGCACGAGTTGCCGTAGATCGGATGCGCCGGGTCGAATCGGATCGGCTCGGTGCGCAGGTAGCCGTCGAAGTTCGGGCCGGCGATCAACGCCGCAAAGCGAGCCAGCGGATCGAGGACGAACAAGTCGTCGACCGAGGTGATCAGATACGGGGCGCCGGTCACGGGTTCTGCCCCCAGATCGTCTCGAGCGCCGCTTCGAGCGTTGGATCTCCGGCGAGGTGGGCGTAGGTCTCCTCGACCGTCTGTGAGCTCGCCCAGCCGCCCTCGTCGGCCACCGCTTTGGTGTTACCACCCGTCGCCTCGGTCAAGGCGGTAGCCCACGTGTGACGGAACGCGTGAGGCTTGACCAGCCCCAGCCCGGCGCGATGTCCGGCGCGTTCGAGCATCTGGCGCGCGCCGTGCGTGCTGAGCGCCTGACCCGCTGTCGCGCCGACCGTGTGCACCAGGACGAGATCGGTCTGGGCGAGCGCCCGCACCCGGTAGTAGTCCTCCGCCACGTACTCGTGGTAGCTGTTGACCATCGCCGGGCTCGCGCGACGGATCGTCCCGCCGGTGATGACCCCCTCCACGATCTTGACGGGACTTCCAGTCTTCGCGCTCGCGCGGTTGGGGTTGTGGCGCTTGACGATGTGGACATGAGGACCCTTGCGCTCTCCACACTGATGATCCGCACGCAGGTGTAGATCGCAGAACGAGAGCCCACACAGCTCCCCGATCCGCATGCCCGAATCGCTCAGCCACGTCACGATCATCCGATCGCGCGCCGTGCGGACCGCGGCGAGCATCCCATCACGAGCCCCGTCCGGGAGCAGACGCGGATGCCTCCTCGGCGGCGCGCCACGCGTCAAAGGGTTCGACGTGACCGACGTCACCAGATGCCCCAGCACCGACCGGTCGCGATCCCGATGGTTCGCCAAGCGCCGCGCAGACAGTTCCGCACGCAGCGACGGGTTGACGTCCTCCCGCATCGTCAAGTCCAGGTAGTAGCCCTTCAAGCACGTCGCCCTTACTGCCAGCGCTGCCTCACTCAACGGACGCTCCCGCCACGGCACGCCTAGCGGCCCGGCGTGCTCAGCTCCGCACAGCGCCATGTACCGCCGCAGATTCTCGATCGTGACCGTCTCCTCCGCGAATCGCCCGGCCACGAGCCACCGAAGGTGATCAACCAGATGGTAGGCGTAGGTCCGCTGCGTCCCCTCACCAAACGACGCCAGGAACAGATCGGCCCGGGCATGAAACGACCCCGAACCGACATCGAGGATCACATACGAACGACGCCCGTCCCGATGATTCACCAACTGCACCCGAAGATCGCCGGGCTGCTGCGAGGAGCCGCCCAGCCTGCTGGTGCCACTGCTCATCAACCGAGTGTGACGCGCACCCCGGACCACTCGACGACGGCCCGACCCACCCGGCCCACTCCGTGGGTAGCTGTCCCCAGCCGCAAAGTGGCGGGGACGCCCACCCAGCGACGATACGAAGCGCGCGTGCGATCAGCCAGCGCTGCCGCGAAGCCAGCGATCATAGCCATCGAGCACCTCGCCCGCGCGCATAGCGGGATCTTGTCGGAACCTCCAGACGCTCGACTCGGGACTCCAGAGCGGACGATTATCTGCCGTTCAAGACCCGCGAGGTTCCGCGAACGCTGTTTGTCGGACCACCGAAGGAGCGCCCCTCGCGATTCGCGAGCAGCAGTACGCCGGCCATCTTCGTCCGGCTTCCGCGAGCGGTTCGTAGCGGGAGAGATCCGGGCCTCCAAGAACGCGCTCGAGGCTTCTGCTTCGCCTCCGCGAGGAACGAAAGCAGCACTTCCCATGTGTGCTAGCGGTCGGCGCTCCCGATACGGAGTCTTATGGCTCGCGTGGCTGTGTGTTGCTCGGTTTGGTGATCCCGGTTTCGTAGGCGAGTACGACGGCTTGGACGCGGTCGCGTAGGTCGAGTTTCGACAGAACGCTGGCGACGTGGGTCTTTATGGTCGTGCGGGATAGGAACAGCTTCTCGGCGATCTCGGCGTTGGACAGTCCGCGGGCGATCAGCGTGAAGACCTCGAGCTCGCGGGCGGTCAGCTCCGCGAGCGCGGCGGGCGGCTCCGGAGCGCGTGCTCGGTCGTGCAGGAGCGCCTCGATCAGTCGTCGGGTCACGGTGGGGGCGAGCAGCGATTCGCCTTCGGCGATGACGCGGATCCCGGCGACGAGCTGCTCGGGTGGGGCGTCCTTGAGCAGGAATCCGCTGGCGCCGGCGCTGAGCGCGTCGTAGACGTATTCGTCCATGTCGTAGGTTGTCAGCATCAGCACGCGCGGCCTGCCGGCCGTCCCTGCGGCGATGATCTGGCGGGTCGCTTCGAGCCCGTCCATGCGTGGCATCCGGATGTCCATCAGCACGACGTCCGGTCGGTATCGTTGCGCGGCCTCGACCGCGTCGACGCCGTCCTTGGCTTCGCCGAGAAACCGCGTCGACGCCGTCCTTGGCTTCGCCGAGAACGCGGAAGTCGGGCTCGGCGTCGAGGATCATCCGGAACCCGGTGCGCACGAGCGCCTGGTCGTCGGCGATCAGGATTGAGGTGCTCATGCGGTGAGCACCCCCTCGAGCGGCAGCCGGCAGCGAAGCGCGAACTCGTCGCGCTCGGCCGCGGGCAGCACGTTGAGCTCTCCTCCGTAAAGCTCGACGCGCTCGGTCACGGCGCGCATCGCGTCAGCGGCGTCCCGTAGCGGGCACTCGCCGCGGATCTCCAGCTCGAGCCGCCGTTGCTCGTAGCGGATGGTCGCGCTCGCGTGCGTGCATCGGGCGGCGGCGGCGGTCTCCAGTGCGGTCTCGATCACGCGGTAGCCGACGAGATCGATCCCGGGCGTCAGCGCGATCGGGTCGCCCTCGACGTGGAGTTCGCACGCGAGTCCCGTGTCGCGGAGCGTGCGGGCGAGCTCGGGTAGCTGCTCGAGCCCGGGTTGGGGGCTCAGCGCGCGCGGGTCGTCGTCCTTGCGCAGCAGCCCGAGCAGACGGCGCATCTCCGCCAGCGCGTCACGGCCGACCTGCTCGACGGTGAGGATCGACTGCCGCGCGCGATCGGGCTCGGACCCGAGCAGCCGCCGAGCGCCGCCGGCCTGCACGACCATCACGCTGACGTTGTGGGCGATGATGTCCTGCAGCTCGCGACCGATCGTAAGGCGCTCCTGCGTGACGGCGGCACGCTCGCGCTCGGCGCTCTCGGACGCCGCCTGCGCCGCCAGCGCGGCAAACGCGTCCGCGCGCCTCGTGCGCTCATAGACCAGGCGGCCGAGCACCCACGGCGCCAGGAACAGCAGCATCAGCGTCGCGAAGCCGGAAAGGTCACCGCCGCTGACGCCGGTCACGTACATCTGGATCATCTGGTCGCCGGTGAGCAGTCCCGCGGCAACGCCGATCGCGGCGAAGCTGCGGCGCGGCGGCAGCCAGGCGCCGGCGCCGTAGCTGCAGAGCATCAGGACGATCACGGCGCTCTTGCTCGGAAGGTTGAACAACTGCCCGTCGACGGCGTCCTCCAGCAGTCCGACGACCGTGCAGGCGATCACGGCGCCCGCCGGCCAGCGCCGCCGAACCGCGACCGGCGCCGCGAACGCGATCGCGAACAGTGCCGTCGCGAGCCGGTCCGGCAGGCCGGCCCCGAGCGTCGCCTCCAGGATCAGATCGACCATCAACCCAACCGCGACCGCGACATCGACCCACATCAGATCGATCCGGGAGGCGAACCGCGTGCGCGCCCTCACGACACGCTCCCAGCGGCCAGCGGGATCCTGGCGCGGACGACGAACCCGCCGTCCGAGACGGCCCCGGCCTCGACAGACCCACCGTGCAGCGCCGCGCGCTCGCGCATCCCGGTGATCCCGTGCCCCGACGAGCCGACGACCGGCTCGCCGGCACCGCGTGCGGCGGCGCGTCCGTCGTCACTGACCAGCAGCTCGAGCGCATCCTCGCGCCAGCGCAGACGGACCTCGGCGCGCGTCGGACCGGCGTGCTTGAGCGTGTTCGTCAGCGCCTCCTGCACGACCCGATAGGCGCACAAGCTCAGACCCTGCGAGACCGCGACCGGGTCCCCCTCGACCAGGATCGACGCGTTCAGACCAGCGACGCGAGTGCTCGACACCAGCTCAGGGAGATCCTCGAGTCCCGGCTGCGGCGCGAGCGCCCGCAGGTGCTCGCCGTCGCCAAGCACGCCGAGCAGCCGCCGCATCTCCGCCAACGCCTCCCGGCCGGCGCGTTCCACCGAGCGCAGCGCGCTCTCGGCCCGCGCCGAGTCGGAATCCATCACCGTCCGCGCGCCCGCGGCCTGGATCACCATCACCGACACGCTGTGCGCGATCACGTCGTGAATCTCACGCGCGAGCCGCGTCCGCTCCGACAGCGCGGCCGTGCGGACGCGCAGCTCTCGCTCCGAGTCGAGCCGCTCTGCCTGCTCGCGCTCGGCGAGCTCGCGCGCTCTCCCCAGCCGGCGCGCTCGCCCGACGAGGAACGGGAGCAGCGCGAACGCCACATCGTCGAACAGCACCGGCAGCACGCTCGACTTCACGAGCGAGAGCCCAGTGACGAGCGCCAGGCTGATCCCGAGCCCGAGCCACGAACGCCGTCCCACCAGAAATGCGCCACAGCCGTAGATCAGGAACACGACCGAGATCACGCCGCCGCCACCACCCTGACCGAACCCCCGACCGTCGAGCAGCAGGTACCTACCTGCTAGCACCGCGCACAGCAGCAGCAGCGCTTGGAGCAGCCACCGGCGACGGACCACGATCGCTCCCGCGACCGCCACGTCCGTCACCGCATCCGCGAGCCGCACCCGGGGCTGCGCGTCGGCGAGGCGAGTCGCTGCCCAAGCGAGGAACAGCGCTGCGGCGAGAGCGTCGACGCGGACGGGATCGAACCCGCGCAACCGGTCGACGGTGTTCCGACCCCATGCAATCACACCGCGCAAGCTAGCGCCGCGATCGCCTGACCGCATCATCCGACGGGATGAGCTGCGCTCATCCCCGGGGACGATCGCAAGCCGTCGCTCGCCCGGCGAAACCGTCCCGGGGAACGACCCCAGATCATCACGGCAGCCGACGACAGCACGCTCGATCCACGAGAGCCTTCAGCGACCAAACCCGATCGCCGGCACAAGCCCGGCAAGGAAGAAGGGAACCCGCATGCGCAAACTCATCCTCGCTGTCACGACGACCATCGCCGTGCTGGCACCGGCACTGATGCTCGCCGCCGGCGCCAGCGCGACAACCGGGAGCGAGAGCTTCTCGTTTATCGACACCTCCACCGCCGACACGCCTCTGTTCAGTGTGATCGCGACCGGGGCGTTCGTCGCCGGCGGCACGGCGACCAGACCCAGCACGGGCGTGCTGAAGCTCAGCTTCCCCAACGGCACGATCACGCTGAACACCGGCAAGAAACCCAAGGTGACCACCGTGCACCAGACGGCGACAGTCTGCATCGAGACCCAGAGCAACACCGGCGGGCACTTCACGATCACCGGCGGGACCGGTGCATACAAGGGGATCACCGGATCGGGGCGCGTCACCGCCCACAGCACATTCATCGAGCAGGTCGTCAACGGCCAGTGCGCGAGCGCCTACACAGCCGTTCAGGCGATCGCCACCGCGAGCGGCCCCATCTCCCTGCCCTAACGACGGCACGCCTGGCGGGCGACCACGAACGGTCGCCCGCCACAAAACCGCTGCTCGCCGGAAGCCCCGACTTCTGCTCCCGTGCGGAATCCGGCAGCCACGCCACAGCGTGCCCCTATTGAGCAGCAGCATCCGCGACTCTCGCTTGCCGCCGCCCTCTCGCTTCCGGATCGCGAAGCGGAAGCGACCCTACTTTGCGGCTGGGGACAGCTACCCACGCAGAGGCCCACCCCTGGGCATCCGCGAATTTTCAGACAGCCTGCTCCACTCGCCCTACGGACTCACTCCGCAGTCTGACTGAAAATTCGCGCGGAACCCAACACATAACACACCACACCGCAGCGAACGACCGTGACGTACCCGCGCACCTCCCCGTCCCCGTGTGCGCCACACAGCTCCACAACCCCGAGAACGTACGAGCCGTACACGGAAGCGGCGAGAGGTAAAGTCGACGATCACGTAGTCGATCCCGGTCTCCTCGAAGGTGACCCCTTTGTCCTTGCTGCCGTCCAGGCGCTTCTTGAGTTGCTGCTCCTGGGAGAGCATCATCTTCTCCAGGCGCTTGACCGTCAAGCGGATCGAGAAGGCCGTGCTGACGATGGAGCAGCGGCTCAAAAAGCGGCTGGACACCCGCCAGGACCCAGGAATCAGCTTCGAGGAGACAGGGATCGATTATGTGCTGGCAGATTTTACCTCTCGCCGCTTCCGTGTACGGCTCGTACGTTCTCGGGGTTGTGGAGCTGTGTGGCGCACACGGGGACGGGGAGGTGCGCGGGTACGTCACG
>JBELAG010000227.1:0-10096 GCA_049509055.1 Solirubrobacteraceae bacterium | reverse complement strand
CTGACGGTCCTGGCGACCGAGAAGGTGACCCGCAAGACGCTCACCGATGCCGACCAGCGGCGCCTCGTCGACGATGCGCTGTCGGAGCTGGACTTCAGCGCGCTGACCGCCGACAGCGGACGGGGCCGGTAGGTGGAGGAGATCGCCCAGGTGTACGCCCGCGCCCTGTTCGAGGTGGCGGACGAGCACGACTCGCTCGACGAGATTCGCGATCAGCTCGGCGCGTTCGCCGACGCGATGCACGAGAACCGCGATCTGGCGACCTTCTTCTTCTCCCCGTATTTCTCGGGCGATGAGAAGAAGGACGGCCTCGATCGCACCGTGATCGACGCCAATCCCGAGTTCCGCAACTTCCTACAGGCGTTGATCGAGCGCCATCGGATGCCGGTCATCTTCCGCATCCGCACGGAGTTCGACGCGCTCTGGGACGAGAAGCGCAAGCTCCTGCCGGTGCAGATCACCAGCGCCGTGGAGCTCGATCCCGACACCGTCACCAACCTGGGCCGCAGGATCGGCGAGCAGATCGACCGCGAGATCCAGCTCTCGTCGAACGTCGATCCCGACATCCTCGGCGGTGTCGTGCTGAGGGTCGGCAACGTGATCCTCGATGCCTCGATCAAGAACCGTTTGGAACAACTTCGAAAGCAAGTCGCGCAGGCGTAGCCACGCGCCTGTGAAGGGAGCCAGCCACACATGCAGATCAAGCCCGACGAGATCACCTCGATCCTGAAGACCAGGATCGAGGGCCTGGACACCTCCAACGCCGAGCTGACCGAGGTCGGCACGGTGCTGTCGGTCGCCGACGGCATCTGCCGGATCCACGGCCTGGAGAACTGCATGTCGTTCGAGATGCTCGACCTGCCCAAGGACGTGACGGGGCTGGCGCTCAACCTGGAGTCCGACAACGTCGGCGCGGTGCTGTTCGGCCCGTGGGAGGAGATCGCCGAGGGCGACACCGTCAAGCGCACCGGGCGCCTGCTGGAGATCCCCGTCGGCGAGGCGCTGCTGGGCCGGATCGTCGACCCGCTCGGCAACCCGTTGGACGGCAAGGGTCAGATCGAGACGACGCACACCCGCCCGGCCGAGCACAAGGCGCCGGGCGTCGTGCAGCGCCAGCCGGTCAAGGAGCCGATGCTCACCGGTCTCAAGGCGATCGACTCGATGATCCCGATCGGCCGCGGACAGCGCGAGCTGATCATCGGCGACCGCCAGACCGGCAAGACCTCGATCGCGATCGACACGATCATCAACAACAAGGACCGCGACCTGATCTGCGTGTACGTGGCGATCGGGCAGCGCAAGGCGACCGTCGTGCAGCTGGCCAACGTGCTCGAGGAGGCCGGCGCGCTGGAGAACACGATCATCGTGATGGCGGCGGCCGACGAGTCGGCGCCGATCAAGTTCCTGGCGCCGTACGCCGGCTGCGCGATGGCCGAGCACTTCCTCTACAACGGCAAGGCCGCGCTGACCGTCTACGACGACCTCACCAAGCACGCGTACGCCTACCGCCAGATGTCGCTGCTGCTGCGCCGCCCGCCCGGGCGCGAGGCCTACCCCGGCGACGTCTTCTACCTGCACTCGCGGCTGCTGGAGCGCGCCGTCAAGCTCAACAACGACCTCGGCGGCGGCTCGCTCACCTCGCTGCCGGTGATCGAGACCCAGGCCGGCGACGTCTCGGCCTACATCCCCACCAACGTGATCTCGATCACCGACGGGCAGATCTTCCTGGAGCCCAAGTTGTTCTATTCGGGCGTGCGCCCGGCGATCAACGTCGGCATCTCGGTCTCCCGCGTCGGCGGCAACGCCCAGATCACGCCGATGCGCAAGGTCGCGGGAACGCTGAAGCTGGAGCTGTCCCAGTACCGCGACCTCGAGGCCTTCTCGCAGTTCGGCTCCGAGCTGGACCCCGACACCAAGCGGACCCTCGCCCGCGGCGAGCGGCTCGTCAAGACGCTCAACCAGTCAGAGCGCCGACCGATGCCGGTCGAGGAGCAGGTCGCCCAGATCTACGCCGCCACCAACGGCTTCCTGGACCGGATCACGGTCGAGAAGGTGGAGCACTTCCTCAGCGGGCTGTCGGAGTCCCTGCGCGGCAACCAGCCCGACCTGATGAAGACGATCGCGGGTGGCGACTGGAGCGATGAGACACGCGGCAAGCTCGACGACTCGGTCTCGCAGTACGCCGATGACTTCGGCTACGACCTCGACGAGGAGGGTCTGCCGCTCGAGGACGGCGACCAGCCGTCGCCGGCGTCGCGCGGTCGCGGCGATGAGCGCCAGAGCGACAACGGCAGAGGCCGTGGGGCCGAGGCCGAGGCCTCCGAGGGCGAGAAGGAGGAGCCCGTCCCGGCGTAGCGCCGGACGGCACACCCTCCTCATGGCAACCTCGCAGCGCGACGTTCGCAACCGCATCAGCGCGGTCAAGAACATTCAGAAGATCACCCGGGCGATGGAGATGGTCGCCGCGGCCCGGCTGCGGCGCGCCGAGCAGCGGATCGAGGCCCTGCGCCCGTACGCCGACGCGATCCGCCGGATGACCCGCCAGGCCGCGCAGGCCGCCGGCGACGTCCCCCGCCTGCCGATCCTCACCGAGCATCCGCAGGTCTCGACGGTCGGACTGCTGCTGGTGGCCGGCGACCGCGGGCTGGCGGGCGCGTTCAACTCCAACATCGTGCGGGCCGGTGTGGCGGCGGGCCGCGAGCACGGCGCCGCCGGCCACCAGACGCTCTATTTCGCCTCCGGGCGCCGCCCGGCCTCGTCGCTGACCTTCCGCGGACTGCAGGTCGCCGAGAGCTTCACCGGCTTCACCGACCGACCCGCGTACGCCGACGCCCGGCGGATCGCCGAACGGTTGATGGCCGCCTACGTCGACGGCGAGGTCGACCAGGTGGAGGTCTTCTACAACGGCTACGTCTCGCCGCTGACGCAGATCGTCCGCCACGAGACGCTGCTGCCGTTGCAGAAGGCCACCGTCCTCGACGAGCGCGAAGAGGACCGGCCCCAGGAGACGGCCTCGCGGGACGCCGGGCCGCACAAGCGGGCGCTCGTCGAGTACGAGCCCGACCCCGAGGACATCCTCAAGCGCCTCGTGCCCGACTACGTCGAGATCTCCGTCTACCGCGCGCTGCTGGAGTCCACCGCGTCCGAGCACGGCGCCCGGATGACCGCGATGCGCAACGCCTCGGAGAACGCCAGCACGCTGATCGACGACTACACCTTGGAAATGAACCGAGCCCGCCAGGCCGAGATCACGCAGGAGATCATGGAAGTCGTGGCCGGCGCCGAGGGCGTCGGATAAGGAGAGAATGAACCACATGTCTGCTACCACCGATACCGTCACCGAGACGAGCACCACGACCGAGGCGCGCAACGTCGGGCGGATCGAGGAGATCCAGGGCGTCGTGATCGAGGCCGTCTTCCCCGACCGCCTGCCGTCGATCAACCACGCGATCACCGTCAAGCGCCCCGATGCGGCCAAGGCGGAGGAGGACGAGGACATCGCCGCCCGCGCGACGGACTTCCTCGTCTGCGAGGTCCAGCAGCATCTGGGCGACGACCGCGTCCGCGCGGTGGCGATGGACACCACCGACGGCCTGGCTCGCGGCGCCGAGGTGGTCGACACCGGCGCCCCGATCACCGTTCCCGTCGGCCGCAGCACGCTCGGGCGGATCTTCAACCTGCTCGGCGAGCCGATCGACCTCGGCGAGCCGATCCCGGCCGACACCGAGCGCTGGCCGATCCATCGCCCGGCGCCGACGGTGGAGCAGTTGACGCCCACGACCGAGATGTTCGAGACCGGGATCAAGGTCATCGATCTGCTCGCGCCCTACGCCAAGGGCGGCAAGGTCGGCCTGTTCGGCGGCGCCGGGGTGGGCAAGACGGTGATCATCCAGGAGCTGATCCACAACCTCGCCCAGGAGCACGGCGGCCTGTCGGCGTTCTGCGGCGTGGGCGAGCGCTCGCGTGAGGGCAACGACCTGTGGCTGGAGATGAAGGAGTCGGGCGTGCTCGACAAGACGATGCTCGTCTTCGGTCAGATGAACGAGCCGCCCGGGGCGCGCATGCGGGTCGCGCTGTCGGGCCTGACGATGGCCGAGTACTTCCGTGACCAGGAGGGTCAGGACGTGCTGCTGTTCATCGACAACATCTTCCGGTTCGTCCAGGCGGGCTCGGAGGTTTCGGCGCTGCTGGGCCGGATGCCCTCCCAGGTGGGCTACCAGCCGACGCTGGAATCCGAGATGGGACAGCTGCAGGAGCGGATCACCTCGACCCGCAAGGGCTCGGTGACGAGCATCCAGGCGATCTACGTCCCCGCCGACGACCTCACCGACCCGGCCCCGGCCTCGGCCTTCGCGCACCTCAACTCCACGACCTCGCTGTCGCGCTCGATCTCGGAGAAGGGGATCTACCCGGCGGTCGACCCGCTGGATTCGACGAGCACGATCCTCAAGCCCGAGATCCTCGGCGAGGAGCACTTCAACGTCGCCAACCGCGTCAAGGAGGTGCTCCAGCGCTACCGCGAGCTCCAGGACATCATCGCGATCCTCGGGATCGACGAGCTGTCCGATGAGGACAAGGTCACCGTGCAGCGCGCGCGCAAGCTCGAGCGCTTCCTGTCGCAGCCCTTCTTCGTCGCCGAGCAGTTCACCGGCACGCCGGGCCAGTACGTGCCCGTCGGCGAGTCGATCCGCGGCTTCAAGGAGATCCTCGAGGGCAAGCACGACGACGTGCCCGAGCGGGCGTTCTTCATGAAGGGCTCGATCGACCAGGTCGTCGCCGAGGCCACCGGCGCCACCGCCGGGGCCGCGCCGGCCGCCGACTCGCCCGGCGGCGACGTGGCCGACGGCGACGGCGCCGGGACCGAGGCGGGCTAGGGCCGGCGATGGCCGAGCACGCCAAGTTCCAGGTGGAGGTCCTGACCCCGGAGGGCGAGGTCTTCAACGACGAGGTTCAGATGATCTCGACCAAGACCGCGGTCGGCTCGATCGGGGTCCTGGCCCATCACGCGCCGCTGCTGGCGATGCTCGACCCGACCGAGCTGCGGCTCTACCGGTCGGAGTCCGAGATCGTCCGCTTCGCCCAGTCCGAGGGCTACCTGCAGGTCGCCGACAACCGGGCGCTGCTGCTCGTCGAGGAGGCGCAACCGCCCGACACGCTCGACGCCGGCGAGCTGCGCGAGCGACTCCGGCAGGCCGAGCGCGCGTACGACGACGCCGGCCAGGACTCCGAGAAGCGCCGCGTCGCGCTGCGCGACCGTCGCCGCTGGGAGGCGTTCCTGCGGATCGCCGAGGGAGGCCAGCGACCTGCGTGACGAGCACATCCTCGCTGAGCACCTGATCGGATACGAGACCTGCCGGCCCGATGTTCTGATTGCGGCCGCAGGATTCGTCAAGGGTTGGCTCGAATCCCGTGACATCGAGGTGCACGACCACGATCACAACGGAGTGCCCGTCCTGGTGGCCGAGGTCGGGGCCCGGGCTCCGCATGCGCCATGCATCGTCTGGCACGGCCATCTCGACGTGGTCCCGGGCCGTCCGGAGCAGTTCACCCCCCAGGTCGAGGGCGACCGCCTGATCGGCCGGGGCGCCTATGACATGAAGGGCGGGCTGGCGGCGATGATGTGTGCGCTCAAGGACTGCGAGAGCCAGGACCGGGTCAAGGTGCGCCTCATCTGCGTCCCCGACGAGGAGTCCGAGGACATCGACGAGCGCTCCACCGACGCCGTCGTGGCCCGCGGGCTCGGGGGCGACTTCGCGATCACCGGGGAGCCGACCGACCTGCACATCGGCGTCCAGGCCAAGGGCGTGCTCGTCATGCGGATCGTCGTCCACGGCCGCGCGGCGCACAGCTCCACGCCCTGGCTGGGCGACAACGCGGTGCTCAAGGCGATCGACGTGTTCCGCGCGATCGAGTCGCTGCCGTTCAGCCGCGAGTCCTCGGAGATGTTCGACCGGCCCTCGATCAACCTCGGGCGGATCGAGGGCGGCGACGCGCTCAACAAGGTTCCCGATCGCTGCGAGATGGCGGTCGACGTCCGCTACCTGCCGGGCCAGGATCCGGGCGAGATCCTGGCGCAGGTCCGGGCGATCGCCGGGATCGACGTCAAGCGCACGTTCATCCATCCGCCGGTGACCGTCTCACGGACCAACCTCTACGTGCGCGGGCTGCGCGAGGCGGTCACCCGCGCGGTCAGCGGCGAGGTGATGAGCGTCGGGCGCGACGGGGCCTCCGACGCGGCGTCGTTCATCGAGGCGGGCATCCCGGCGGTGGAGTTCGGCCCGGCAGGCGGGGGACACCACGGTCCCGACGAGTGGGTGTCGCTGTCCTCGCTGGCGAGCTACCGCAGCGCGCTGGCCGACTTCGTGCGCGCGCTGCCCGCCCGGCTGGCGTCCGACGAGGGCGACGGGGGGACCCTGACCGCGATCGACGGGGGGCTGGCGTGACCCCCGCGCACCCGGGAGCGATGGCGTGCGCCTGATCCCGCACACCCGCCGCGGGATGCTGTGGCGCTTCTTCTTCGCCGCGGTGCTGGTGATCGGCGCCAGCGCGGCGACGACCGCGGTCGCGGGCCTGCTGCAGTTCAAGCAGCTCGCCGTCGACTTCTCCCAGACCCCGGCGCTGCCCCACGCGCAGGTCGTGCTGCCCAACCCGGGCTCCCCGCAGACGCTGCTGGTGATCGGGTCCGACCACCGCGCCGGCACGTCGTACAACTCGGCCAACACCGACACGATGATGCTCATCCGCCTCAACCCGAACTCGTCGACGATCAACGTGCTGTCGATCCCCCGTGACCTCGAGGTCCAGATCCCGGGGTTCGGCACCGCCAAGCTCAACAGCGCCTACGCCGACGGCGGGCCCAACCTGCTGATCACCACGATCCGCCAGAACGTGTTCCCCGACTTCCACGTCAACCACATCCTCGACGTCAACTTCGGTGGCTTCGAGGATCTCGTCGACGCGATCGGCTGCGTCTACGGCCAGGTCGACCACCGCTACTACAACAACACCGAGCTGACCGACTACTCGAGCATCGACATCCAGCCCGGCTATCAGAAGCTGTGCGGCACCGACGCCCTGGCGTTCGTGCGCTTTCGCCACACCGACACCGACATCGTGCGCAACGCCCGCCAGCAGGACTTCATCCGCTGGGCCAAGGACCAGTACTCGATCGGCCAGCTGATCAGCAACCGCGACCGGCTGGTACGGATCTTCGGCAAGCACGTGCAGACCGACGGCGACCTGCACACCAGCGACGGGCTGGAGAACCTGTTCAACCTCGTCGCGTTCTCCGACGGCCACACGATCAAGTCGATCCCGTTCCCCGCGCAGCTGCAGAACTGCGCGGCCGCCGCGCCCGGACAGCCGGCGCCGCCCTGCTACGTGACCGCATCGGCGCCGCTGGAGCAGGCGGCGTTCACCGCGTTGATGACGCCGACGACGGCGGCGGTGGCCACGGCCAGGGCCCACCCTGAGGTCACGGCCCACCGGTCGGCCGCCAACGCCGACAGCGGCCTCACCGCCGACCTGCCCGACGGCCACAGCCAGGCGGCGGCGCTCAGCAAGGTGCCGATGCCGATCTACTTCCCGAAGCTGGTCCAGGCGGGCTCCTACTACTGCCTGTCGATCACCGGCAACTGCGACAACGCGCAGGAGCCGGCGAGCGAGTACGCCAGCTCCTACCCGCGCGGCTACACGATCCACGACCAGCTCGGCCGCCCGCACGCCGCCTACGTGATGACGCTCGTCGTCAACCCGGTGCTCGGCAAGTACTACAGCGTCCAGGGCACGACGTGGCTCGATCCGCCGCTGCTGGCCAGCCCCTCCGAGACGAAGGTCGTCGACGGCAAGAAGCTGCTGCTCTACGCCGCCGGCGGCAAGCTGATGACGGTGGCCTGGAAGACGCCGACGGCCGCCTACTGGATCGCCAACACGCTGACGGGCGACATCCCCAACCAGCAGATGGTCGACATCGCGGCCTCGCTGACGCGCTTCCACGGCTGATCGGCCTCCGACCGGAGCGCCTCCGCCGACCGGGCTCGCTAGCCTCCCCGGGCCATGGCCCCTGAGCGTCAACCCGTCGCGGTGATCGGCACCGGTTACGTCGGGCTCGTCACCGCCGCCGGCTTCGCCGAGCTCGGCAGCCCGGTGTGGTGCGTCGACGTCGACGCCGACAAGATCGCGCGCCTGCTGCGCGGCGAGGTCCCGATCTACGAGCCCGGCCTCGCCGAGTCCCTGGCCCGCAACCGCGAGCGGCTGCACTTCTCCACCGATCTCGCCCCCGCGCTCGAGCACGCCCGGCTGCTGTTCGTCGCGGTCGGAACGCCGCCGACGTACTCCGGCGACGCCGACCTGTCCGCCGTGCACGCCGTCGTGGCGGCGATGCCGGTCTCCGACCATCATGCGCTGGTGATGAAGTCGACGGTGCCGGTGGGCACCGGCCAGGCGATCAAGCGGATCTTCGCCGAGCACGGCAAGGGCAGCTTCGCGTACGTGTCGTGCCCGGAGTTCCTCAAGGAGGGGTCCGCGCTGGAGGACTTCCTCGCCCCCGACCGGGTCGTGGTCGGCGACGACGGCAACTGGGCCGGCGACGCGGTGGTGGAGCTCTACTCGCCGCTGAACGCGCCCGTGGTCCGGACCGACATCGCCTCCGCCGAGATGGTCAAGCTGGCCGCCAACGCGTTCCTGGCGACCAAGATCTCGTTCATCAACGAGATCGCCAACGTCTGCGAGGAGACCGGCGCCGACGTCACCGAGGTCGCGCGCGGGATGGGCCTGGACCAGAGGATCGGCGGTCACTTCCTCAAGCCGGGAATCGGCTTCGGCGGCTCCTGCTTTCCCAAGGACGTCTCTGCGCTCAAGCAGCTGGCCGGCAACTCCGGCTATCACTTCCAGCTGCTGACCGCGGTGATCGAGGTCAACGAGCTGCAGAAGCGCCGCGTCGTGGGCAAGCTCCAGAAGCATCTCGGCTCGCTCGTGGGCAAGCGGATCGCGCTGCTCGGGCTGGCCTTCAAGGCCAACACCGACGACATGCGCGAGGCCTCGTCGCTCGTCCTCGCCGGGCGGCTGCAGGCCGACGGCGCCACGGTCAGCGCGTATGACCCGATCGCCGAGTCCGAGGCCCGCAAGCTGATGACCGGCGTCGAGTTCGCCGGCTCCGCGCTCGACGCCGTGACCGGCGCCGACGCCGCGATCATCGTCACCGAGTGGCCGGAGTTCGCGGCGCTCGACTGGGAGGCGGTGCGCGCCCGGATGGCCGGCGACGTGCTCGTCGACGGGCGCAACTTCGCCGATCGCGACGCCGTGCAGCGCGCCGGCTTCATCTACGAGGGCATCGGCCGGTGATCGCCGCGACGCGGCCGCGACGCGCGCCGGCTCGGCCCGGGGCGCCGGCGTGCAGGCGCTGATCCTCGCCGGCGGGGAGGGGACCCGTCTGCGGCCGCTCACCTCGACGGTGCCCAAGCCGGTGGTGCAGCTCGTCGACCGGCCGTTCATCTCGTTCATGATCGAGTGGCTGCGCCGCCATGGCGTCGACGATGTGATCCTGGCCTGCGGCTTCATGGCCGACGGGGTGGAGTCGGTGCTCGGCGACGGCTCGCAGCTCGGCGTGCGCTTGCGCTACGTCGCCGAGCCCGAGCCTCTCGGGACCGGCGGCGCGCTGAAATACGCCGAGGAGCTGCTCGCCCCGCGCTTTCTGATGCTCAACGGCGACGTCCTCTCCGACATCGATCTCAGCGCGCTGATCGCCCAGCACGAGCGCACCAGAGCCCGGGTGACGATCGCGCTGATGGGCGTCGATGATCCGTCCGCCTACGGGCTCGTGCGCTGCCGCGACGACCTCGCGGTCACCGGGTTCCTCGAGAAGCCCAGCCCCGACGAGATCGACACCAACCTCGTCAACGCCGGGGCCTACGTGATCGAGCGCGAGGTGCTGGGCGAGATGGCGCCCGCGGGGACGCGCAGCTCGATCGAGCGCGAGCTGTTCCCGACGCTCGTCGGGCGCGGTCTGTATGGCTATGAGGCCAGCGGCTACTGGATGGACATCGGCACCCCGGCGCGCTATCTGCAGGCGACCTACGAGATCCTCGACGGCGACGTG
>JBELAG010000226.1:0-10154 GCA_049509055.1 Solirubrobacteraceae bacterium | reverse complement strand
GTCGCCGGTCTCGTCGAGAACCTCGAAGCGGCCGTCTGATTCGAGCAGCAGCCGGAGGCCCGAGCGGACAACCTTGTGATCGTCGGCGAGGACGACGGTGATCGGCGCGGAGGGAGCTTGTGCATGTGCGTCCATGTGATCCACGTTGGTCCTCGAGATCGTAGGGGTGCCTTTCACAACGCTCGGGTACATAGCGGTGACTCTAAGTTCACACCCCACCGCGGACATCAGTCGCCCGTACGCGCGTCGCTCAGTAACGCATACTGAGCCTGCGCACGATCACCGGGAAGCCCGCGCGGCCGCCGCCGCGGCTCGCCGGCGAGCCGGTTTTCCGGGCGGCTCCCCCGGCGTGCTAGGCGGTTTCACGCCGTGCGGGCGGGGCCGGCTGCGTCCGTGGCGCGTCGCGGGCCTCCTCGCTCGGCAGCGAGACGGTCACGGTCGTACCGGCGCCCGGCGCCGAGGTCACGCGGGCTTCGCCGCAGAGCAGCTCGGCGCGCTCGGAGATCCCGATCAGCCCGAAGCCGGTGGTCGACGCGGTCGGGTCAAAGCCCGACCCGTCGTCGCGCACCTTGACGCCGATCCGCTGGTCGGACTCGATCACCTCCACGCTGGCGCGCGTCGCGTGACCGTGCTTGACGGCGTTGGTCAGCGACTCCTGCACGATCCGGTACACGCTGGTCTCCAGATCAGGGCTGAGGCGGTGGTCGCAGCGGCCGTGCTCGTAGGCGAGGTCGACGTTGGCGTCGATGTCGAGCCCGCCGCCGCGGACGCGGTCCACGAGCGCCAGCAGCGCCGGCTCGAGGCCGAGCTGATCCAGCGTCGCCGGTCGCAGCTCGGTGATCAGGCCGCGCAGGCCGGCGATGTCGACGTCGAGCTGATCCAGTGCCCGGCCGATCACGGCGGCCATCGCCTCGGGATCGCGGCTGCGCCGGGCGCCCGACAGCATCAGCCGGAGGTTGCCGAGCGCCTGCAGCGTGTCGTCGTGCAGCTCGCGCGCCCACCGCGACCGCTCCGCCTCGGCGGCGGCCAGCCGCTGCCGGCGTCGCTCGTCGGCGGCCGACCGCGCCGTCGCGACCGCGATCGCCGCGCTGGCGGCGAACGCCTCCAGCAGCCGCTGGTGCTCGAGCGTGAACTCGCCGTTGTCGAGATGGTCGATGGCGACGATCACGCCGTAGGGCTGGTCACGGAAGATCAGCGGCACGACCAGCCCGTCGCGCGCGGTCATCCCGAGACGTCCGAGGCCGTACTGATCGAACCGCGCGCGGTTGAGCTGATCGCGCAGATCCTGGGAGCGCCGGGCGCGCAGCGCCGCGCTGGCGACCGTGTTGGCGAGCTTGACGCGCGCGCCGAGCAGGTCGTCGGGCAGCTCCCCGGCCCCGGCGGCGAGCTCGAGTTCGTCGCCCTGCAGCAGCTCGATCACCAGCGCGCGTGCCGACACCAGCGCCCGCCCGCGCTTGGCGACGAGCCCGAGGATCGCCTGCAGGTTGGTCTGGCCTCCGAGCGCGCGGGCGATCTGAATTGTCGCGTCCAGCGCGGCCACCGTCCGCTCCAGGTCCTGACGTTGGGCCTCGGAGCCGGCGAAGCGCCGCGCGTGGTCGATCGCCAGCCCCGCGAAGTCGGCGAGCAGCACCGCCGCCTGCTCGTCCTCGTCGGTGAACTCGTGATGCCCGCGCTTCTCGGTCAGGTACAGGTTGCCGAACGGCTGTCCGTGGATCACGATCGGAACGCCGAGGAAGCTGCGCATCGGGGGATGGCCGACGGGGAAGCCGTAGGAATAGGGATGGCTGCCGACGTCGTCGATGCGCAGCGGAACGGGGCTGCGGATCAGCTCGCCGAGCACGTCGCGCCCGGTGGGAAGCGCTCCGATCGCGCGCCGGCTCGACTCGTCGATCCCGAGCGCCACGAACCTGCCCAGCTGGGTGCGGGACTCGTCGAGCACCCCGAGCGCGGCATAGCGCGCCCCGGTCAGCTCGCGAGCCGCCTCGAGCACACGCTCCAGCACGACCTCAAGGTCAAGCTGCTCGAGAACGCTCCGGGCTACGGTGAGAACTTCCTGCGTAGCGTTTTCCATGGCGTGGTGTGGGCGCCGTCGGCGCCAGGGCAAAGATATCGTCTGAGAGCGGCGGTCGGAGTCTCGAACGGTTGCACTCCGAGGCGTCGCAGGCAGTGGTGGGCGGCCGTCCGTGACGCGTATCAGCCGGCGTGGGCCGGCGCCCGGGCGGCCTCGTGGTGGCGATGGCGGCGCTCGGCGCGCTTGCCGGCGGCCTGCGAGCACGGCACGACGACGACGGGCCGGTCGGCGTGCTGCAGCACGGCGTGCGAGACGCTGCCGAGCAGCATCGACTTGACGCCGGTCAGACCGCGGCTGCCGAGCACGATCGCCTCGGCCCCGGTCGCTTCGGCCTGATCGAGCACGGTCTCCCAGATCGTCGTCCCGCTCTCGGCCACGCGCGCGTGAGCGTCGAGGCCGGCCGACCGGGCGCGGCGAGCGCCCTCCTGCGCCTGCTCGTTCGCGCTGCTGCGGTTCGAGGCGTCGATCTCCTCGAAGTTGAGCGGGGCGGCGGCCAGCCCGGCCCCGGCGCGCGTGAGGACCTCGGAGAAGCCCTCCCAGATCGTGAGGACGATCGCCTCCCGGCCGTCGAACAGGTCCCCCGCCACATCGATCGCGCGGACCGCGTCCGGAGAGCCGTCATAGCAGAGCAGGATGGTCATTCTCCGGACAGCATAGACGCGGCTTACCGCCGCTCACATCCGTGCGGGGCCGCGTGGGGCACAGGGAAAGTGCGGTCTGCGCAGGGGGAAGACGCCCCGGCAGAGCCCGCCGGTCAGATCTCGGGGGCGGTTTCCAGCAGGCCGTGGTCGCGCGCGTAGGCGACGAGCTCGGAGCGGGTGGTTCGACCGACCTTCTGCTGGATGTGCGCACGATGGGACTCGACGGTGCGCACGCTGAGGAACAGCTGATCGGAGATCTCGGCGTTGGTGTGCCCGAGGGCGACGAGGCGCAGGACCTCGACCTCCCGCTCGGAGAGCCCGTCGGGCGGACCGGAGGGCGTCTCGGGCGCGGCGGCGATCAGGCCGCCCAGCTGGGGGTTGAGATAGCGCTGTCCGGTGGCCGCCGCATGGACCGCGGCCACCAGCTCGGTGTCGGCGGCCTCCTTGAGCACGAACCCCAGCGCCCCCGCGCGCAGCGCCTCGCGGGCGAACCGCGGCTCGTCCTCCATCGTCAGGACGACGATCGCGGTATGGGGCGACGAGTCCAGCATCCGCGGGATCGCGCCGAGGCTCGAGCCGCCCGGCATGCTGAGGTCGAGCACGAGCACGTCGGGCTTGTAGGCCAGCACCTTGCGCGTCGCCTCCTCCGCGTCGCCGGCTTCGGCGATGATGTGGAGGTCGGGCTCGGCCTCGAGCAGCAGGCGCAGCCCGTGCCTGACGATCGTGTGATCGTCGGCCAGGACAATCGTGGTGGTGGCGCGAGGTCCGTTGACGGAGGGTTCGATAACGGAAAGCTAGCGGAGCCTGCCATCCGTCGGCAACGCAGTCCTGGATCGGTAGTCGACACGGCTGCAGGGACTGCTGATCGCACATAGGTTGGCGCCCGTGTTCGAGATCAGGATTCACGGCCGTGGCGGTCAGGGAGTTGTCATCACGGCGGAGCTGCTGGCGGTGGCGGCGTTCGACGACGGCCACCACGCGCAGGCCTTCCCGATGCCCTGATCATCGTCGACCCGACACTGCTGCGCCAGGTCGACGTCTTCGGCGGCGCCAAGACCGACGCCTACGTCGTCATCAACACCTCGCACAGCCTCGAGCGTCTCGGCCTGGGCGCGCTTCTGGAGAGGATGCAGGCCGAGCGGATCAAGACGGTGGAGGCGATCGAGCCGGCCCGCCACGTCGGGCGCCCGCTGCCCAACGCGGCACTGCTCGGCGGCGCGGCCGAGGTCGCGGTCATCTACAGCACTGACGCTGCAGTGACCACGTTGGGAAGAGATCCCCGGCCCCGCTCGCCTGGGAACGATGGCTTGCACTGGCCCCGGCGCGATCTGCGCCCGCGCAGAAGCACATGTCATCCGCCTCGCGCTGATGTACGCGGTCGCCGACGGCGAACCCACCATCAAGACCGAGCATCTCCAAGCACCGCGCACCCCCCGCCGCGCCTTGCGGCGAGTGATCAACGCGAAAGGCGAAGCCGGTCTCAACGCGCGACGCACAACACCACGCCCCCGGTGGACGTGGCGCCAATTGACAGCCGGTCGCCGGCGTCGGGACTGTGGCGGCTGGCCTGAAATGGGCTGGAGGCGGGGCTGGGGAACCCAATTCATGTCTGAGATGAAGACGGTTCCCCGCCCACGCGGCTCATGAAGGCGACGTCGGTTGCGATGTCACGAATCGCCGGTCGCCGTCCTCGCGGTACCCGCGGGAACTCGCGCGGGCGTGGGCGCGGGCAACGCGCCCGACCGCGACATCACCCGGCGGCGCCGGCGGTCCCCGCGATCAGGTCGAGCTGATGGAGGTATGGCGTGAGGAAGCGCGCCTCGATCTTCGCCGCGCCGCGGGCGCCGGACAGCTCGGTGGCCTCCGAGGTGATGACCCGGCCGGCGTCGGCGAGGCGGGCGGTCAGCGAGAGGGGCCGGTCGCCGCCGAGCAGGAGCCCGTGGAGGACCGGCTGCAGGTCCCCCGTGGGGACCTCGGCGCCGACCCGGGCCGCGATCTCGCCGGCGGCGGTGTCGGCCTGCTGGGCCGAGATGCTGCCGTGCTTGATCGCAAAGTCGGTGGCGTCGCCCGCCGCGTAGACGTCGTCGAGGCCGACCACCCGGCAGCGGCGGTCGATCGGGATCAGCCCGAGCCACGAGCGGTCGGGCACGCCGGGAATCTGGCGGGCGGCCAGGAGGGGCAGCGCGACGATGCTGTCGACGTCGAGGATCTGGGCGCCGGGTGAGATCAGCACCCGGCCCGGCTCGGGCACGTCGCAGCCCGAGGCGGTGATGACCGTGACGCGGTTGCGCCGCAGCAGCTCGGCGGTGGCCGCGCTGGCGGCCTCGCCGAAGACGGCGAGCGGCGCGGGTTCGCAGGTGACGACCGTCACCGACAGGTCGGCGCAGGTGTCGTAGGCGGCCCGGCTGGTCATCAGCGCGAGCTCGTAGAGCGGCAGCGGCCAGGCGACCGGCGCGGTCGCCAGGAACGCGATCCGCCGCAGGTAGCCGTCCTCGACGTCCTGCACGAGGCCGCGCAGGCGCTCGTCGAGCCGGCGATCATCGATCGTGCGGACGTGCTTGAAGCGTTCGCGCACGACGGCGCCGTAGGCGAGGATGAGCGCGTCGTAGTGCAGCTGGTCGCCCGACTCGGTCGTCACCGTGTGCTGCTCGGGATCGACGCCGGCGAGCGCGTCGCGGTGCAGGTCCGCGCCGATGTCCTGGGCGATCGTGTCCATCGGATAGCGGCGCGCGCGGCCTTCCGAGAAGGGCTCGAGCACGCTCATCGGGCGGTAGGAGAAGGTCGTCTCGGGGGTGATGAGGGTGGTGGCGACGCGGTCGCCGGCGAGCTCTCGCAGCGCCAGCGCCGCCTCGAGCGCGGCGACTCCGCCGCCCGCGATCAGGACCCGCAGGGGGCGGGGAAACCGACCGCGAGCGGGGGTGTTCTGGCCAGCTTCCATGCGCAGACCCTACGAAGGGAGCGCGACCCCGCCAGCCGCAGCACCCCGAAACTCGGGTGCGTGAAACTACCCACGGTCAGCGCGCGCGCGATCGGCGCGAACATGCGGAGGCGGCTTCGGGTTCTCACGGATGCTGCCTGCCCGGGGTACTGCGAGGCTCGCCCCCATGTCCATTCTCATCTGCTACGACGGATCTGACAGCGCCAAACGGGCGCTTTCGGTCGCGCACAACACGCTGGGCGACGGGCCGATGGTGCTGCTGCACGTGTGGAATCACCCGGACGCGGTCCTGGCCGACGCCTTCAGCACCCGCGCCGCAGAGTCGGGAGCGGCTCCGGCGCAGGACAAGCTCGAGGGCCTCGCGCGCCGGCGCGCCGACGAGGTCATCGACGAGGGCCGCGCCCGCGCGGCGGAGCTCGGCATGGAGGTGCAGACGCGCGAGGCGCCCAGCCACGACAGCGTCTGGCAGGCGATCCTCGAGGTCGCCGACGAGCTCGACGCCGAGCTGATCGTCGCGGGAACCCACGGCACGACGGCGGTGCAGGAGCTGACGCTCGGCAGCGTCTCGGGCGGTCTCGTGCATCATTCCGAGCGTCCGGTGCTGATCGTGCCGGCGGGCCGGCGCGGGTAGCGCGGCGAGAGCCGTGGTCCGCCGCAGCCGATCCGCCCGAACGCGCTGTCGCGCCGGCGCGCGGGCACGCCTGCGCGGCGCCGGCCGTCTGAGTCCGGTGGGCTCGGGATGAGCTCGATCGAGCTGACGCCGGGGCCGCTGCGGTCAGAGGCGACCAGCGCCTGCCTGGTCGTCCTCGACGGCTGGGGCATCGCCGACCCCGGGCCCGGCAACGCGATCGCCCAGGCCGACACCCCGGTGTTCGACGAGCTCCTGCGCAGCTGCCCGCACGCCGCGTTGCAGGCCAGCGGCCGCGCGGTCGGCCTGCCCGAGGGCCAGATGGGCAACTCCGAGGTCGGTCACCTCACGCTCGGCGCGGGCGCCGCCGTCCCGCAGACGCTGACCCTGATCGACGATGCGGTGCGGGCTGGGCTGGCCGGCAACGCGGTCATCCGCGAGGCGCTCACCGCGTCTGATCGCGTGCATCTGATCGGGATGGTCTCCGACGGCGGCGTCCATTCGGCGCTGACCCACCTGCGCGCGATCGTGGCGCTGGCCGCCGAGCTCGCCGTCGGCGACCTCGTGCTGCACTGCTTCACCGACGGCCGTGACACGACGCCGACCTCGGGCGAGGGCTTCCTGCACGAGCTGGAGCAGTGCTGCCGGCAGGCCGGCGCCGGGCGCGTGGCGAGCGTGACCGGGCGCTTCTACGGGATGGACCGCGACCGGCGCTGGGAGCGCGTGCAGGCCGCCTATGACCTGCTGGTCCACGGACGCGCTGCGCACCACGCCGGCGACGGCCCGTCCGCCGCGCGCGAGGCCTACGCCCGCGGCGAGACCGACGAGTTCATCACGCCGACGCTCGTCGGCGATGAAGGGCGCGTGCGCGCGCAGGACAGCGTCCTGTGCTTCAACTTCCGCCCCGACCGGATGCGCGAGATCGTGCGCGCGCTCGCCGATCCGGCGCTCGGCGAGGGCGATGAAGACCTTCCGGGCTGGGAGGGCCGGCGCGGCAGCGAGCCCGTGCGGCGGCTGGCGACGATGACCGAGTACCAGCACGGTTGGCCGTACCCGGTGGCGTTCGCGGCCGCCCGTCCGGAGACGACGCTGGGCGCCGTGCTGGAGGCGGCCGGGGTCGTGCAGTTGCACGTCGCCGAGACCGAGAAGTACGCCCACGTCACGTATTTCTTCGACGGCGGCCGGGAGCAGCCCTACGAGGGCGAGCGGCGGACCCTCGTCCCCTCGCGCCGCGACATCCCGACGTATGACCTCGCCCCGGAGATGCGCGCGGCCGAGATCACCGACGCGGTCCTGGCCGGCCTGGCCGCCGAGCAGCCGCGCTTCTGCATCGTCAACTTCGCCAACGCCGACATGGTCGGGCACACCGGCGTGGTGGCGGCGACCGTGATCGGCGTACAGACGATCGACCGCTGCCTGGCGCGTGTCGTCGACGCGGTGCACGCGCGCGGCGGCGTCTGCGTGATCACCGCCGACCACGGCAACGCCGAGCAGATGCTGGAGAACGACGGCGGACCGTGCACGACGCACTCGCTCAACCCGGTCCCGGTGATCGTCACCGCGCGCGACGCGCAGCTGGCGCCGGCCGGCACCCTGGCCGACGTCGCGCCGACGATCCTGGAGCTGCTCGGGCTGGCGGCGCCGGCGCAGATGACCGGGACCTCGCTGCTGCGCGGCTGACCGCGGCGGCGCCGCTGCCCGCGATGGTCGGCCGGCGCGACGATCAGGCCGTCGCCCGCAGCACGATCAGGCGGTCGCCGGCGGCGAGCACCGGGTCGTCGCCGACGCCGAGGTCGACATGATCGCCGCGGGAGATCCCGAGCACGAGCGTGCCTGCCGACTGCCGCGCGCGCGACAGCGGCTGGGCGACGAGGTCGGGGTCGACCGCGGCCTCGATCAGCCGGTAGCTGGTGGTGTCGACGAGCTGGAGCAGGAGATCGCCGGCCTGCGGGGTCTCCAGGCTCTTGGCCAGCGTGTGGCCGATCAGCTCTTCGCCGGCCAGCGTGTGGGTGATGCCGAGGTCGCGCAGCGCCCGCGCGACCTTCGGCGTCTGGGTGAGCGCATAGACCTCGAGCGCGGGTGCGAGGCTGTGCACCGCGACGGCGACGACGAGCGTGTCGGCGTCGTCGGTGCAGGCGATCAGCGCGCGGCAGGCGCGCGTCGGCTCGCTGCGGCGCACGAGCTCGTCGTCGGTCGGGTCGCCGGCGAGCAGGGTGACGTCGTCGAGGTGCGCGGCGGGCGCGGTGGGGGCGACGAGCACGACGGGATCGTCGCCGCCCACCAACTCGGCGAGCACGCGGGGCAGGACGGGGTGCGAGCCGTACACGACGACGTACGGCTCGGCGGGCAGGTTGGTATCCAAGCCGAGCAACCTCCGGACGGTCGCGAGCACCGAGGCGCCCGCGACGAGGGCAAAGACCGCGCCCACGATCGGGATCGTGGTGAGCATCACGCCGCTGGCGATCATCCGCCCCAGCGTGGTGTGAGGCGTGATGTCGCCGTAGCCGACGGTGGTGGCGGTGGTCACCGCCCAGTACAGCGCCGCGGCGTAGCTCATGTGCTCGGCGAGCGAGAACAATCCGGCGCCCCCCAGCACGATCGCCGTCGCCAGCGCGACGAGCGACTGGACACGATGGCGGCCGACGCGCTTGGCGAGGTGTGCGGCGACGAGGAACAGGGACATGCGGCGGGCACAGCGTGACCGCGCAGCCGGACGGTGCGTTTGCCCGCTGCATCCCGTGCAGCTGTTCACACGATGAGCCCATCCCATCGGCCGGGGCCGCTAGTCTCCCCGGCGGTGACGGCGACCCCCGAAGAGCTCGGTCTGATCGACGAGTACTGGCGCGCGGCGAATTATCTGTCGGTCGGCCAGATCTACCTGCTCGCCAACCCCCTGCTGCGCGAGCCGCTCGTGTCCGAGGACGTCAAGCCGCGGCTGCTCGGCCACTGGGGCACGACCCCCGGCCTGAACTTCATCTACGCCCATCTCAACCGGGTGATCGTCGCGCGCGACCTCAACGCGATCTACGTCACGGGGCCAGGCCACGGCGGCCCCGGGCTGGTGGCCAACGCCTACCTGGAGGGGACCTACACCGAGGTCTACCCGCACATCGGTCGCGACAACGAGGGGCTGCGGCGGCTGTTTCGCCAGTTCTCGTTCCCCGGCGGGATCCCCAGCCACGTGGCGCCCGAGACGCCGGGCTCGATCAACGAGGGCGGCGAGCTCGGATACAGCCTCGTGCATGCCTACGGCGCGGCGTTCGACAACCCGGACCTGCTGGTGGCGTGCGTCGTCGGCGACGGCGAGGCCGAGACCGGGCCGCTGGCCACCAGCTGGCACTCCAACAAGTTCCTCAATCCCGCGCGCGACGGCGCGGTGCTGCCGATCCTCCATCTCAACGGCTACAAGATCGCCAACCCGACCGTGCTGGCGCGGATCCCGTCGGCGGAGCTGCGCGCGCTGATGGAGGGCTACGGGCACGATCCGATCTTCGTCGAGGGCGAGGACCCGGCGATCATGCACGCGCTGATGGCTCAGGCGCTCGACCGCGCGGCCGACCGGATCGCCGAGATCCAGGGGGAGGCCCGCGGGGCGGGCGGCGGCGAGCGGGCGCGCTGGCCGATGATCGTGCTGCGCACGCCGAAGGGCTGGACCGGGCCCAAGGAGGTCGACGGGGTGCCCAGCGAGGGCACGTGGCGCGCGCACCAGGTGCCGATCGCCACCGTCCGCGGGAACCCGTCGCACCTCGCGCAGCTGGAGGAGTGGATGCGCTCCTACCACGCCGAGGAGCTGTTCACCGCCGACGGCGCGCTGCGCGCCGACCTGGCGGCGCTGCCGCCCACGGGCGACCGGCGGATGAGCGCCAACCCGCATGC
>JBELAG010000225.1:0-16303 GCA_049509055.1 Solirubrobacteraceae bacterium | reverse complement strand
GTCGTCGCGCAGGCGCCGCTGATCGCGCTCGAGCCCCTCGACGACGAGGCTCCGCCGGTGGTCACCGGCGAGCGGCTGTCGTTCGCCGCTCCGGCGCCGGCCGCGGACGCGCGCGAGCGCTGGCGCGACAACCTCCAGCGGATGCAGTGGCTGCTGCTCGGCTACGACATCGACCGCACCGACGCCCAGCAGACGATCGCCGACCTACAGGCCAGCAGCGGCGATGGGATCGAAGCCGATCCGGAGCTCGTCGCCTCCGAGGATCGACTGCTCGGGCTGTTCGCCGACCTGCGGGCGGTCTCCCGGGCCCGGCCGCGCGACGAGCCGAAGGGCGAGCCGGGGATGTTGCAGCGCCAGAGCCCACAGGAGCTGTTCCACGCGTGGCTGCGCTCCCTGGACGCCGACTCGGAGGGCCTGCCGGCGCGGTTCGTCTCCCACCTGCAGCGCGCCCTCGCGCACTACGGCGTGCTGAGCCTCGAGCGGACCGCGGCGCTGGAGGAGGCCGGCTACCGGCTGTTCCTCTCCGGCCGGCGGACCGACACCGCCCGCGCGGCGATCCTGGCGATCCTCGACCGCCGGCTGGAGGAGGTCGACACGGCCGTGCGCCGCGACGACAACCGCTCCGACGTCCTGGACGGCCTCGAGTTCCGCGACGCCCTGGACCGGCTGGTGCTCGCGCTCGAGGGCGGCGACCCGGTCGTCGCCGACCTCGCCCGCGAGGTCCGGTTCCGCTATTTCGACGAGCCGGTGATGACGGCGGCCCGCGAGCGGGTGTACGCCCGGATGGCCGACGAGATCACGGGGTTGACCAGCGATTGTGTGCCGGCCGAGCGCGAGCGCGCGATCACGGCGATCGTCGACTGCCCGCGCCCGCTGGCGACGCGGCTGACGGCGGCGATGGCCGAGGCCTCGGCGCAGAACCGGCCGCTGCTCCTCGAGGCGATGGCGCGCCGCTATTACCGGGTGCGATCGCTGCACAGCTTCGAGCCGATCGAGCTCGACGGCCACGACGCCGTGATGGCCCGCTATACGTTCGAGGGCGCCCGGCGCCACCTGATCGCGGTGTTCGCGGAGCTCACCGACGTCGGCGCGCTCGCCGCCGCGTTCTCGGGGTGGGCGGCGCGACTGCCCGACGGCCAACTGGCGATGCTCGACCTCTACTCCCGCTACGCCGACCCGGAGACCGATCGCGAAGGGATGGCTCGGCAGCTCACCGAGGCGCTGAGCGCGGTCGCGACCCCCGCGGCGCTGCACCGGATCGTCGTCGCGGTCGCCGCACCGCACCGCGGCCTGGGCATGTCGGCGGTCGACCTGTTCACGTTCCGGCCGACTCCCGAAGGGCTGGCGGAGAGCGAGGCGGAGCGTGACCTGCACCCGCTGATGGGCCACCGGCTGCAGCTGTGGCGGATGCGGGAGTTCGAGCTGACGCGGCTGCCGTCGTCGGAGGACATCTACGTGTTCCACGCGGTCGCCCGCAGCAACCCCAAGGACGAGCGCCTGTTCGCGCTCGCCGAGATCCGCGACCTCACCCCCGTGCTCGACGACCACGGCCAGGTGTCGGCGCTCCCCGAGCTCGAGCAGATGATGCTCGAGGCGTTTGAGACGATCCGCGCCTACCAGGCGCGGCGCCCGCTCAGCCGCCGCCTGCTGTGGAACCGCGCCCAGCTGCACGTGTGGCCGGTGATCGACTTCGATCCCGAGGTGTTCCGCGAGCTGGTCGGGCGGCTGGCGCCGCTGACCGCCGGGCTCGGCCTGGAGATGGTGCTCGTGCAGGGCCGGCTGACGGAGGCCGACGGCGTCGTGCGCGACCGGGTGCTGCGGTTCTACGCCCCCACCGGTCACGACGTCGCCGTCGAGATCGACGAGCAGCCGACCGAGCCGCTGCAGCCGCTGGACGAGAGCGCGCAGCGCATCGTCCAGGCCCGCCGTCGCGGTTTCCTGCACCCGGCCGAGGTGGTGCGGCTCCTCGCCCCACCGCAGGCCAACGTCGGCCAGCCGGCCGGCACGTTCATCGAGCACGACCTCGACGAGCATGAGCGGCTGGTGCCGGTGTCGCGGCCGCCGGCGATGAACACCGCAGGGATCGTCGTCGGCACCGTTCGCAACTTCACCGAGCGCTATCCCGAGGGGATGCTGCGGGTGATGCTGCTCGGTGACCCGACCAAGGCGCTGGGCTCCCTGTCTGACCCGGAGTGCATGCGGATCTCGGCCGCGATCGACCTCGCCGAGGAGCTCGGGGTGCCGCTGGAGTGGTTCGCGCTGTCGGCGGGGGCGAAGATCGCGATGGACAGCGGGACCGAAACGATGGACTGGATCTCGGCCGTGCTGCGACGGATCATCCTGTTCACGCAGGCCGGCGGCGAGCTCAACGTCGTCGTGGCCGGGATCAACGTCGGCGCTCAGCCCTACTGGAACGCCGAGGCGACGATGCTGATGCACACCCGCGGGGTGCTGATCATGACGCCCGACAGCGCGATGGTGCTCACCGGCAAGCAGGCGATCGACTATTCGGGCGGCGTCTCGGCCGAGGACAACTTCGGGATCGGCGGCTACGAGCGGATCATGGGCCCCAACGGGCAGGCCCAGTACTGGGCGCCGGACCTGACCGGCGCCTGCCGGGTGCTGCTGGACTACTACGAGCACAGCTATGTCGCTCCCGGCGAGCGGTTCCCCCGCCGCGCGACGACGTCGGACCCGTTCACCCGCGACGTCGGCGAGTCCGACCACCACGCCCCCGGCAGCAGCCTGCTGAAGGTGGGCGACATCTTCTCCGACGCCACCAACCCCGACCGCAAGCAGCCGTTCGACATCCGCTCGGTGATGCGCGCGGTGGCCGATGCCGACCACGCGCCGCTCGAGCGCTGGGGGGCGATGCGCTCCGCGGAGAACGCCGTCGTGTGGGACGCCCACCTGGGCGGCTGGCCGGTCGCGATGATCGGGATCGAGTCCCGCCCGCTCCCCCGCCCGGGTCAGATCCCGGCCGACGGCCCGGACCAGTGGACCTCCGGCACGCTGTTTCCGCGCGCGGCCAAGAAGATCTCGCGGACGATCAATTCGGTGGCAGGACGGCGGCCGCTCGTCGTGGTGGCCAACCTCGCGGGCTTCGACGCCTCGCCGGAGTCGATGCGCGAGTGTCAGCTGGAGTTCGGAGCCGAGCTCGGCCGCGCGGTGGTCAACTTCGACGGGCCGATCGTGTTCTGCGTCGTCTCGCGCTACCACGGCGGTGCGTTCGTCGTCTTCTCCCAGCGGCTCAATCCCAACCTCGAGGCGGTGGCGCTCGAGGGCGCGCACGCCTCGGTGATCGGCGGGGCTCCGGCCGCCGCCGTCGTGTTCGCCCGCGAGGTCGAGCGCGAGGCGGGCGCCGACGAGCGGATCACCGAGATCGACAAGCGACTGGTCACCGCCGAGGGCGCGGCCCGCCAGCGTCTGCGCGCCGAGCGCGCCACGGTGTGGGCGGAGGTCCTCGCCCAGAAGCGCGGCGAGTTCGCCGACCGCTACGACAGCGTGCACAGCGTCGAGCGCGCCGTGCAGGTCGGATCGGTGAGCGCGATCATCAAGGCCTCCGAGATGCGGCCCTTCCTGATCGAGGCGGTGCAGCGCGGGATGGATCGGGTGCTCGAGCGCCGGCCGCTGGGCACTGGGGACAGCAATGGACACGGGCTGGTCAAGCCGACGCCACGCTGACGTCCCCGCCGGGGATCAGTGGCTCGGGGAGGCCGAGCGCGCGACCGAGCCCCGACGGGCCGTCGAGAAGCGGCGGGCGGACTGGCGGCTGGGGCGGTTCACCGCCAAGGCGGCGCTCGGCGCCTGGATCGGATCGGAGCCGGCGCGCGTGGAGGTCCTGGCGGCGGCCGATCGCGCCCCCGAGGCGTGGCTCGACGGGGCGCGACTTCCGGTGTCGGTGTCGCTCAGCCATCGCGGCGACCGTGCGCTGGCCACGGTGTGCGCGGCGCCGGGGATCACCGGCTGCGACCTCGAGCTCGTGGAGCACCGCAGCGACGCGTTCGTGCGCGAGTGGCTCGATCCCGACGAGCAGCGGGTGCTGGCGCGCGCGGACCCGTCGCAGCGCGCGCTGCTGGCCAACCTGTTCTGGTCGGCCAAGGAGGCGACGTCGAAGGTTCGCCGGCTCGGGCTCGCCCTCGATGTCCGCCGCGCGGTCGTGACCGTCGCCCCGCGGCTCGATCCCCCGGGTCCGCGCTGCCCCTGGCAGCCGCTGCGCGTCGACTGGTCAGACCGGTCGCAGCCGACGACGTCCGGATGGTGGCGGGCCGAGTGCGACTGGGTGATGGTGGTGGCCGGCGAGCCCGCCCCGGGGCCCCCGCGTGAGCTGGGGGCGCTCAGCGTCCGCGGCCGGCCGGTGACGTCCACCGACGTGCGCTGCTGAACACGACACCGAGGCTCCCCGGCGCTCGCGCGCCGCCGGCCGGCGGATCTGCCTCACCGGAGCGCCACATGATGCGCCAGCGCCGCCCGGTGGCGGTGGCAAGGCGGTCGGCCGCGGTCATCGAAACCGGGTCGACCGCAGGGGTCGCGAGATCGTCGCGGCGGGCTTGGGTCAACGTCCTGCTCCTCTCGTCACTCACGCCGACGGTCACCGGGCGTGATCACCGGTGATGTCACAGCCGCCGACGATACCGTTGTTGCGACCGACATGCAACAACATGCACTCCGGCGTGCAAACAGCGGCGCGCCGACGTATTGCGCGGCCCGCCCGGCCTCGCGGAACTAGCGCGGCACGCGCCCGGCGCCGGCGCCGGGCTCGGTCGCGGGCCCGCGCGGCGCCGCGATCCCGAGCACGCGCATCGCCTTGAGACCAAGCGACAGCTTCTCGCGCCCGTCGGTCGAGGACACGTCGAGGCCGGTCAGCTCCCGGACGCGCTCGAACCGGTAGCGGATCGTGTGGCGGTGCGTGATCAACCGCGACGCGGTCGCGTTGACGTTGGCGTCGCAGTCCAGGAAGGTCGCCAGCGTGCCGAGCAGGTCGGTCTCGTACTGCTCGTCGTAGGCGACGAGCGGACGGACGGTGTCGTCGTAGAAGCGCTTGAGCTCGGCCGGGTTGCTCATGTAGGGCAGCAGCAGCTGGTAGGTCCCGGTCTCCTCGTAGGCCAGCTCGACGCGCTCGACGTCGCCTTCGACGACGTTGAGCGCCAGCAGCGCCTCGTCGAACGCACGCCGCAGGTCGAGCGGGTCCTCGACGCGCCGGCTGCGTCCCAGCGCGAACGCGAACCCGGCCAGGCCGGACTCCAGCTCGCGCAGCACGGCGGCCGACACCCGGCGCCCGGTATCGCCGTCGCCGTCGGGGACGAGCAGCGCGATCTCGCCGGCGTCGACCTCGGTCGGGGCGGCGATCGAGCCCGAAGCGATCGAGCGGGCGCCGCGAGACGCCACCGCCAGCAGGCGCCGGCGCCAGTCGTCCTCGGTGGGATTGCGGGGGTGGGCGCGCACGACGGCCACGCTCGCGCCGGCGGAGAGGTCGCTGCCGAGCTCCTTGCCCCGCGCCAGCAGGTCATCGCGACCCTCGATCGCGCCCGCCAGGACGGCGCGCTGGAAGCTCACCGCCGCCTCCTCGGAGGCGCGCTCCGGCGCCCGGACGCGCTCCACCTCGGAGGCGATCAGCGTCGTGACCAGCCGCAGCAGCGCCCCGTCGGGCGTCCGCTCGCGACTGCGCATCCGCAGCTGCCCGACGGGCGTCTCGGCCACCCGCAGCTCGAGCGTAGTGACCCCCTCGACGTCGCGCATCAGCGAGCGCTCGTCGGCGGGCGAGCGCGCGGCGACCGCCAGCACGGTCGCGGTGCGGTCGATCAGGATCAGGCTGGCCTCCAGCGCCCGCGCCGCGGCGCGCAGGATCTCGGGAAGCCCGGCGCCCGCCTCGACGGCGTCGGTGATCGCCGCGAAGGCGGCGAGGTCGGGCGTGCGGGATGCACCGCGCTCAGCGCTGTCGGCCACGTCTCTCACGCTCGGTTCAGGACCGGCGACGACATGTCGTCGCGCGTCCCATGATCAAAAGACCCGCGGCCACTCGAGGATGATCAGCGCCCCGAGCAGGACGCCGACGCCGACGAAGGCCGCGAGGACGTAGAGGGACAGCACGACCGCCGCGACCCGCTGCAGCGGGTGGCGGTAGGCCGTGACGGCGGGAGCGAGCAGGAGCATCGTGAACGCGATCAGCCCGAGTGCACCGCACCCGGCGCCGACGACATATGTGACGGTGGTGTTGCTCATCGGTGGTGTGAAGGATTGTGCCGAATGGAGCCGGCGCCTCGATCCGGGAGCCTCACGCGTGCGCAATTTGCGCAGAGTTCATTGGTTCGGCGCTGACGCGCCAGTCCCTCTACGCACCGGATCGGCGGCGATTGCGCCAGGATAGCGAGCCGCGAGCCGACGGGCCGCCGCGGCGGCCCGCTCACCGCCGCCGTCGTGGCCCCAGTAGATGCCGATCACGGTCGGGCCGGAGCCGCACACCATCGCCTGGTCGGCCCCGGCGTCACGCGCCAGCGCCAGCGCCGTGTCGATCGCCGGGCACAGCGATCGCGCCGGCGCCTCCAGGTCGTTGACGATCAGCCGTTCGGGGACCGGCGCGCCCGTCGCCGCCGCCCGGCGCAGCTCGGCCGCCAGCGCCTCCAGCTCCTCCGCCGGCCGTCCGAGGCCGAGCCGGTCGGCCTCCCGGTACACCGCGGCCGTCGACAGCGCCGACCGCGGGGGGAGCACGAGCAGGCCGTGCGCGGTCAGGTCGGGCAACGGCTCGACGCGGTCGCCCGCGCCGGTACCGAGGCTCGCTCCGGGATCGAGCTGGCCGGGGACGTCGGCGCCGAGCGCGGACGCGATCGCCGCCACCACCGCCGGCGCGACGGCGGCCAGCCGCGGCGCGTGGCGCAGGATCGCGGCCGCATCGGCCGATCCGCCGCCCATGCCGGCCGCGACCGGGATCCGCTTCTCGATCTCCACGCGCAGCGGCGGCGCGTTCCACCCCGCCGCGCGCAGGCGTGTCAGCGCCTCGTCGACGAGGTTGGTGCCGGCCACGCCCGGGCAGACGACGACGTCGGCCGCGCCCGCCGCCAGCGGCGTGATCCGCAGCTCGTCGGCGAGCGTGACCGACTGAAACAGCGTCACCAGCTCGTGGCGACCGTCCGGTCGGCGCCCCCCGAGCAGGAGACACAGGTTGACCTTGGCGAACGCCGCCGCGGCCGGCCCGGTCATCGCCCCAGCCGATCGGCGAGCGCGCGGAACTCCTCGGGCGACAGCCGCTCGGCGCGCTCGTCCGGTGGATGCCCGATCGCCGCCAGCGCCTCCCGCGCGCGCTCGCGCACGCCCGCCGGCGCGCCCGGGGCGAGCGCGAGCGACCGCGCCAGCGCCTTGCGCCGGTGGGCGAACGCCGCGTGGACGACGGCGCTGAGCTCGGGCGTCGCGCCGGCGCGGGCCCGCCGCAGCCCGAGCAACACCGAGTCGACGTTGGGCACCGGGCGAAACACGGTGCGCGCCACCGGCCGCAGCACCTTGACTTCGCAGGCCAGCTGGGCGAGCACCGACGGCACTCCGTAGGCGGCGCTCCCCGGAGCGGCCGCGAACCGCTCGCCGACCTCGCGCTGGACCATCACGACCCACTCGCCGACCGACGGGAGCTGCTCGATCGTGCGCAGCAGGACCGTCGCCGCCACCCCGTAGGGCAGGTTCGCGACGATCTTGTCCGGCGGCGGATCGAGCGCGCCGAGATCGAGGGCGAGCGCGTCGGCGATGTGCAGCGTGACGTTGTCGTACGCCGCCAACGCGGCGCTGAGCCGGTCGCGCAGCCGCGGGTCGACCTCGACGACGTGGACGTGGGCGGCGCGCGCGGCGAGGCGCTGCGACAGCACCCCGGGCCCGCCGCCAACCTCCAGCACGACGTCGTCGGGCGTCAGCGCGGCGAGCCGCTCGATCACGTCGAGGATGTTGCGGTCGACCAGGAAGTTCTGGCCCAGCGCCCGCTGGCGGGCCGAGCGCACCGCGCTCACCAGCCGAAGACGGCGGCGGCGCTCTCCGCGATCCCGTGCTCGAGCTCGGCGTAGGAGACGCGCCGCTGCACGGCGATGGCCTGCGCGGTGGCGACGACGTTGGCCGGCTGATTGGGCCGGCCGCGCATCGGCTGGGGCGAGAGATACGGCGCGTCGGTCTCGACGAGCAGGCGCTGCGCGGGAATCCTCACCGCCGCGGTGCGCAGGTCCTGGGACGTGGGATAGGTGCAGTTGCCGGCGAACGAGAACCACCAGTTCTCGTGGGCGAGGCAGTCCTCGACCCGCGCGGCCATCGAGAAGCAGTGGAGGATCACCGACAGCCCGCCGGCGTGCTCGTCGAGCAGCGCCAGCGTCTCGTCGTCGGCGGCGCGGGTGTGGATCACCAGCGGCTTGGCGACCGCGCGGGCGAGCTCGACCTGGGCCAGGAAGGCCCGGCGCTGGTCCTCGGGGGGCGCGTGGTGACGGTGGAAGTCCAGGCCGGTCTCGCCGATCGCCACGCACTTCTCGTGGGCGGCGAGCGCCTGCAGTTCGGCGAAGTCGGCGTCGTCGAACCCGGTCGCCTCGTTGGGGTGGCGGCCGATCGCCGCGAACACCTGGGGAAAGTCCTCGGCGCTCGCCAGCGCCGCCCGGCACGAGGCGCCGTCGGTCCCGACGGTGACGATCCGCGTCACCCCCGCCGCATCGGCGGCGGCGACGAGCTCGGCGTCGGAGGGCTCGCAGACATCGAGGTGGGTGTGGCTGTCGATCACCGCTTGGGGAACAGCGGCTCGAGCGCGCTCACCGGCCGGCCGCCGCCGCGCGAGGCGAACCCCGCCACCGTCAGCGACGTGTCGGGGGCGCCGAGCGCGGCGAGCAGCGTCGCGGTGCTGGCGGGCATGTACGGCGTCAGCAGCACGCTGAGCACGCGCAGCGCCTCCAGCAGCGACGCGAGCGTGCGGTCGAGCTCGTCAGCGCTCGCGCTGTCCTTGGCGAGGTTCCACGGCGCGCGCTCCTGGACGTAGCGGTTGCAGCGGCGCACCCGCTGCCAGATCAGCTCCAGCGCGCCGGTGACCTCGGCGCGGTCCATCAGCGCGGCCACCTCGCCGGCCAGCCCCGCGAACTCGGCCGCCAGCTCGGGATCGACGTCGCACTCGGGGATCTCGCCGTCGCGGTAGCGCAGGACCATTGCGATCGTCCGGCTGGCCAGGTTGCCGTACTCGTTGGCCAGCTCGGATTCGTAGCGGACCGTGACCGCGTCCATGCCGACCGCGCCGTCGGCGCCGAACGCCACGTCGCGCATCAGGTAGAAGCGCAGCGCGTCGGTGCCGAACTGGTCGATCACGTCGAACGGGTCGAGCACGTTGCCCAGCGACTTGCTCATCTTGCGCCCGTCGGCGCCGAGCAGGAAGCCGTGCACGAACACGTGCTCGGGCACGGCGATCTCGGCCGCCATCAGCATCGCGGGCCAGAACACGGTGTGGAACTTGAGGATGTCCTTGCCGATGATGTGGAAGGTCGCGGGCCAGAAGCGATCGGTGAGGTCCTCTCCGGGACGGGCGTAGCCGAGCGCGGTGTAGTAGTTGAGCAGCGCGTCGAACCACACGTAGAAGACGTGGTCGGTGTCCCAGGGGACGGTGACGCCCCACTTCAGGCGATGGCGCGACAGCGAGATGTCCTGCAGGCCCGAGTCGATGAACGACCGCGCCTCGTTGAAGTGGCGCTGGGGCATGACGAAGTCGGGGCGGTCCGCGTACAGGCGTTCGAGCGCCTCCTGGAAGTTGGACAGGCGGAAGAACCAGTTCTCCTCCTGGTGGCGCTGGAGCGGGATCTCGTGGATCGGGCAGCGGTTGCCCTCGGCGATCTCGTTGTCGACCTTGAAGTCCGCGCAGCGCGGGCAGTACCAGCCCTCGTACACGCCCTTGTACGTGTAGCCGTTCTCGTGGACGCGCGTCAGCACCTCCTGGACGCGGCGCTTGTGCTCCTCGTCGGTGGTGCGGATGAAGAAGTCGTTGGAGGCCTCCAGGCGTGGCGCCAACCGGCTCGCCGTGCTCGTCGGTGCCGGTCAGGAAGAACACGTCCTCCCCGCGCTGGCGCATGTGACGGGCCATGATGTCGGCGGCGATCGTGGTGTACGCATGCCCGAGGTGGGGCTGGGCGTTGACGTAGTAGATCGGGGTGGTGATGTAGAAGGACACGCGCTCTCTAGGCTATCCGCCGTGCCGCGAGCCGGTGGGGCCGGCCGGCGCCACCGGTCAGGCCGCCTCGCCCTCGGCGTGGCTGATCCAGGTGGCGTACATATCGGCGTAGATCCCGCCGCGGGCCACGAGCTCCGCGTGGGCGCCGATCTCGGCGATCCGTCCCTGGTCGACGACGACGATTCGGTCGGCCTTCATCGCGGTGGTGAGACGGTGCGCGATCAGCACCGCGGTGCGCGCCTCCAGCAGGACGTCGAGCGCCGCCTCGATCCTCGTCTCCGACGCCAGGTCCAGGTTGGAGGTCGCTTCGTCGAGGACGAGCACCCGCGGGTGGGCGAGGAAGGCCCGCGCCAGCGCGATCAGCTGGCGCTCCCCTGAGGACAGCGACTGGCCGCGTTCGTGCACGACGGTGTCCAGTCCCTCCGGCATGCGGGCCACAACGTCGGAGAGCCCGACCGCCTGCACCGCCTCCGACACCTCGGCGTCGGGCGCGTCGGGGCACGCGAACGCGATGTTGTCGCGCAGGCTGCCGGCGAACAGGAACGGCTCCTGGGGCACGACCCCGAGCTGCCGGCGCAGCGAGTCGATCGTGACCGCGCGCAGATCGTGGCCGTCGATCAGGATCCGCCCGGCCGTCGGGTCATAGAAGCGGGTGATCAGCTTGGCCAGCGTCGACTTGCCGGCGCCGGTCTGTCCGACGAACGCCACCGTCTCGCCCGGGCGGATGCGCAGGTCGATGCCGGAGACGACCGGCACCGCGGCGTCATAGCCGAACGTCACGTCGTCGAATACGATCTCCCCGGCCACCGGCGGCAGCTCGGTGGCTCCCGGCGCCTGGGGCGTGCTCGGCCGCGTCGCGAACAGCGTGCGCAGCTTGACGATCGACGCCTGGCCCTGCTGGAAGGTGTTGTACTGCTGGACGAGCAGCTGGATCGGGGCGAAGAAGCGGTTGAGGTAGAGGAAGAAGGCGACCAGCGCGCCGATGCTCAGCTGGTGATCGACGACCATCCGCCCGCCGATCGCCAGCAGCGCCGCCTGGCTGAGGTAGCCCAGCAGCTGCGTTCCCGGGCCGTAGACGGCGTTGATCGTCGCGGTGTAGTTGTTGGCGGCCCGGTAGTCGCCGACGACGTTGCGGTGCGCGACGATGTTGTGCCCCTGGCGGTTGTGGGCGGCGACCGTGCGGACGCCGTGCAGGCTCTCCGACAGGTCGGCGAGCACGTTGGCGATCCCGTCGCGCACCCGGTCATAGCCGCGCTCGGAGGCGGCGCGGAACCACAGCGAGGCCAGCGTCAGGACCGGCACCACGAGCGCCAGCGTGATCAGGGTGAGCGTGACGTCCATCGTGAACAAGATGATCGTGATCACGATCATCGTCAGCCCCTGCACCGCGAACTGGGCGAGGCCGTCCTGCAGCAGCTGTTGCAGGTTCTCGATGTCGCTCGTCATCCGGGTCATGATCACCCCGGCCTTCTCGTCGGTGTAGAAGTCGAGTCCGAGGCGCTGCAGGTGCGTGAACACGCGCACTCGCAGGTCGTTCATGACGCGCGCCGCCAGGCGGCCGGTCACCCGCGTCTGGGCGCGCTGGGCGAGCGCGGTGATCGCGATCGCCGCCAGGAAGATCGCGCCGACCACCGCGACGACCGTCAGGCTCTTGTGATGGGGCGACATCCCATCGTCGATGCCGATGTCGATCAGCTTCGGCCCGGCCTGGTTGGCGACGCTGACGATCGCCACCAGCACGGCCGCCGCGGCGCCCAGGCGCCAGTGGCGGAAGATCAGCCCGCGCAGCGTCAGCCGCTCGCCGCCGCGGTCGTCGTCGCCGTAGTCAAAGCGCGCCGCCGGCTCGCCGTGGTCGGGCTCCTCGGCGAGCAGCCGGTCGACGCCGGCCTGCAGCTCGGACGGGATGCCGGCGAACGGAAGGCCGCCGCCCGGCGCGGCCGCGGCCCGCGACCCGCCGGTGCGCCCGAACGATCCCCCACTGACGGTGCCGCCGCCGAAGCTCATCGGGGCTCGCGCTCCGCCCGCGCCCGGCGCTCGTTCTGCTCGACCTGCGCGAGCACCTCGACGTACAGTGACGAGCTCGCCAGCAGCTGGGCATGGGTGCCGTCGGCGACGATCCGCCCGCCGTCGAGCAGCACGACACGGTCGGCGAGCCCGATCGTCGACAGGCGGTGGGCGACGATCAGCGTCGTGCGCCCGTCCATCAACACCCGTAGCGCGTCGTGGATCTCCTGCTCGACCCCGACGTCGACCGCGCTGGTGGCATCGTCGAGCACGAGGATCGGCGGGTTGACCAGCAGCGTCCTGGCGATCGCCACCCGCTGGCGCTGGCCTCCCGAGAGCGTGTAGCCGCGCTCGCCTACGACCGTGTCGTAGCCCTCGGGCAGCGCGAGGATGAACGCCTCGGCGCCGGCCGCGCGGGCGGCAGCCCGCACCTCGGGCAGCGCGGCGTCGGGCCGGCCGTAGGCGATGTTGTCGCGAATCGAGGACGAGAACAGGAACGGCTCGTCGAGCACGACGCCGATATGCGCCCGCAGGCTGGCGGCGGTCAGCGCCCGCACGTCGTGGCCGTCGATCGTCAGCGTGCCGCCGGTGACGTCGTAGAAGCGCGGCAGCAGCCGCGACACGGTCGTCTTGCCGCTCGCCGTGCGACCGACCATCGCCACCGTCTCGCCGGGCCTGAGATGGAGGTTGAACTCGGTCAGCACCTCGGGTCCGTCGGCGTAGGCGAAGTGCACCGAATCGAAGCGGACGTCCCCCACGCAGCGCTCGAGGTCGATCGCGCCGGGCGCGTCGAGCACCGTCGGCACCTCGTCGAGGATCTCGTAGATGCGCTTCGCCGAGGCCGCCGCCCGCTGGCCGAGCATGATCAGCATTCCGAGCAGCTGAAACGGCGCCTGGAGCATGACGATGTAGGCACTGAAGGCGAGGATCGCGCCGACCTGCAGATGCCCGTGGATCACGAGGTACCCCCCGAACAGCAGGATCAGCGCCAGCCCGAGCTGCGGCAGGTTCTGCACGGCCGGGGTAAAGCGCGCCCGGATGTCGGCGTCCTCGACGTAGGCCCACTTGAGCCGGTCGGCGGCGCGCGCGAGGGTGCGCAGCTCGCGCGGCTCGGCGACGAACGACCGTACGACCCGGACGCCGTTGATGTTCTCGTCGACGATCGTCGCGATGTCGGCCAATCGCGACTGGATCAGCCACGACACCGGGTACATCGATTTGCGCATCCGGACGCTGAGCACGAACACGAACGGCAGCGTCGACATCGCCACGAACGCCAGCGGCACGTTGATCGACAGCATGTAGCCGAACGCCACCAGGGCGACCGCGCACTGCACGATGATCGCCGGCGCGAACGTGAGGTACATCTGCACCGAGCGGATGTCGGAGTTCGCCCGCGAGATCAGCTGCCCGGTCTGCACGCGGTCATAGAAGCCGAACGACATTCGCGTCAGGTGCTCGTAGATGATGTTGCGCAGGTCGAACTCCATCGCATACGCGGTGCGCAGCAGGAACAGGCGTGAGACGAACGCCGCGATCCCGGTGGCGACGGCGAGGATCGCCACCAGTCGCACGTAGTGCGACAGCGGCACCGTCGAATGCTGCAGCGAGTTGGTCACCGCCTCGTTGAGCAGGTTGGGGATCTGGACCTGCAGCACCAGCGCGACGAACGACAGCGACAGCGCCGTGATCAGCGTGATCCGATGTGACCGCACCACCGGCAGCGCCCGTCCGATCCACGACCGGCTTCGGTCGGGGTCGATCTGCGCCCGCGGTCGCCGGTAGCGCGACGTCACCGCCAGCGGCGCGAACTCGTCGGCGGCGCGGTCCGGGGCCGGCCGGCGCTCGGCGGCGGTCAGGCTCACCGCGCCGGCTCCCCGTGGCCCCGCGCCTGCGGCCCGGGCTCGCCGCGGGGCTCGCGCAACGCGCGGCGTGCATCGCGCCGGGCGTTGCGGTAGGCGTCGAGCGCGTCGCGCCACGGCGCCAGGCCGGCGAACGCGGCGGCGGCCACGTCGGGGCGGTGGGCGGCCACCTCCCGCAGGCGGCGATCCACCTGAGCGTCAGCGCCGGACAGCATGCGGCGGCCGTCCTCGGTCAGGTCGTGCCCGACCCGGCGGCGGTCGCTGACGTCGTGGCCGCGCGTGACCAGGCCCCGCGCGACGAGGCCGTCGACCACTCCGGTGACGCTCGGCCGGCTCACCGCGAGCTTCTCGGCAAGCGCCGACGCGGCCTCGGTCCCCTCCCCCAGCAGGATCAGCACGCGGTACTGGGCGAGCGTCAGGTCGACGTCGGCGACCGCCAGCTCGACCTGACGCGCGAGGCGGGCGACGATCCGGCCGGGGTGCGGCGGCGGTGATTCGGGAGGCACATGATTAGGATACCTAACGAACGTCGGTGAGCGCGCGGTACAGGTCGTTGGCGGCGACGCCGGTCAGGTCGGCGACGACGCCCGCGGCCGGGCGCGGCTTGGCGCCCGCCTCCACCAGCCGGCGCAGCGCCGCCAGCGGCGCCTGCAGGTCGATCTGCGCCGGCGCGGCCGCGCCGACCACGAGCACGATCTCGCCCCGGGGCGCCTGGGCCCGGTAGCGCGCGGCAAGCTCGGCGGCGGTCGCGCGCACCACCTCCTCGTGGATCTTGGTCAGCTCGCGGCAGACCGCCACCGGACGCTCGGGATCGATCTCGGCGAGCGCCTCGAGCGAGGCCGCCAGCCGCCGCGGGGACTCGAACGCGACGAGCGTCTGGGGCTCGGCGAACATCCGCGTCAGCTCGGAGCGCTTGCGGGGCAGGAAGCCGACGAACTGCCAGCGGTCGGCGGGCAGCGCGCTGGCCACGAGCGCGCTGAGCGCCGCCGACGGGCCGGGCAGCACCTCGACGCCCAGGCCGGCCGCGACGCATGCTCGCACGAGCACGAGGCCGGGATCGGAGACGAGCGGCATGCCCGCGTCGGAGACGAGCGCCACCACGGCGCCGTCGCGCATCCGCGCCACGAGCTCCTCGGCGCGGGCTCGCTCGTTGTGCTCGTGGTAGCTGACCAGCCGGCCCGCGACGCCGTAGCGGTTGAGCAGGACGCGCGTGTGCCGGGTGTCCTCGCAGGCGACGATGTCGGCCTCGCGCAGCGCGGCCAGGACGCGCAGGGTGACGTCCTCCAGGTTGCCGATCGGCGTCGGGCAGACGACGAGCCGCCCGCTCATGAACGCCCCGGACGCCGGCCGGCGCGGGCAGCCGTCATGTGGCGATCCCCTCCAGGCCGTCGAAGGCGAGCGCGGCGGCGCCGATCATCCCCGCCTCCATGCCGAATCGCGCCGCCACGATCCGCAGATTCTCGTGCAGAAACGGCAGCGTGCGCTTCGCCAGCACCTCGCGGGCGGGGGCCAGCATCAGCTCACCCGCGGCGATCACCCCGCCGCCGACGACCACCACCTCGGGATTGAAGATGTTGGCGAGGTTGGCGATCACGATCCCGAGCCGAGCGCCGATCACCCGGACGGCCTCGATCGCCGCCGGATCGCCGTCGTGGGCGAGCTCGGTGACGAGCGGGCCGGCGAGCTCGCGACCGCCCGCCAGCACCTTCGCCAGGCCGGACTCGGGGCGTTCGGCGGCCAGCCGCAGCGCCTCGCGAGCCAGCGCGGTGCCGGAGGCGAACATCTCCGCGCAGCCGCGGTTGGGGCAGTTGCCCTGGCAGTAGGGGCCGTCGAAGTCGATCACCATGTGGCCGAGCTCGCCGGCCGCGCCGAGCGCTCCGCGGTAGAGCTGGCCGCGGATGATCAAACCACCGCCGATCCCCGTGCCAAGCGTGAGCACGACCGCCTCCGACGCGCCGCGCGCGGCGCCGGCCCGGTGCTCGGCCAGCGCCGACGCGTTGCCGTCGTTATCGACGAACACCGGCAGGCCGAGCCGCTCGGCCATCACGTCGGCGAAGGCGATGTCGGCCAGCGGGGTGTTGACGCCGACGACCGCCTGGCCGGTCCGGCGGTCGATCAGGCACGGGATCCCGAACCCCACCGCCGCGACCTCGGCGCCCGCGGACTCGCGCGCCTCGGTGACCGCGTCGACCGCCACGTCGAGCAGGACTCGCTGATGCAGACCCGTGACGGTTCGCTGCACGCGATGGTGAACGCCGAGCCTCCGGTCCACAGC
>JBELAG010000224.1:0-10213 GCA_049509055.1 Solirubrobacteraceae bacterium | reverse complement strand
CGGGTGATCGCCCTGGAGACGCTGCGCTGGGCGGTGCTCGCCGTCGCGACGTGCGTCGCGGGCATCCTTGTGCTGCTCGGCGTCGGGCATCCCGTCAGCCCGATCGTCCCCGCCGCGTGGCTGGCGATCACCACCGCGTGCTTCGCGGCCGGCCTCTGGGTGAGCACCCCGGAGCGCCGCGGATCGTTTCCGGTGACCGGCGGGCCGCTGCGTCGCGCCTTCGGGGTCGCGGTGATCGCGCTCGTCTACATCCGGGACGTGCGCCGCACGGCGCCGCGGATCCGGCGCCACGCGGTCGGCGGCGCCGCGCTGTTCTGGGTCGGCGAGCTGCTGTGCGCGTGGGCGGCGCTGCGGGCGTTCGGCGCCCGGATCGGGATCGCCCAGCTGCTGCTCGGCTACACCACGGGGTACGTGGCCACCGGGCTGCCGCTCCCGTTCGGCGGGGCGGGCGGGGTCGACGCCGCGCTCACCGGCGGCTTCGTCCTGGCCGGCGTGCCGCTCGGCTCGGCACTGCTGGGCGCGGTCGCCTTCCGCGTGTTCAGCTTCTGGGTGCCGGCGCTGGGGGCGCTGGCGTCCGCGATCACCGTGCGCGGCCTGCCCGACCGGCTGCGCGAGATCGCCCGCGGCCGCACCGGGCCGGCGCTCGAGCCGTCCGAAGGGCCCGGTCTCACGCCTCCCCGGCGATCAGCCCCCACTCGGCATCGCCGAGGTTGAGCCTGGCCAGCAGCGCGCGCAACGCGGCGCGCTCGGACGCGTCGAGCCCGGTGAGGATCTCCTCCTCGACGATCTGCACGGCCTCGTCGATCTCCTGGAGAGCGTGCTCGCCGCGCGCCGACAGCGCGACGATCGCGCGGCGGCGGTCGGTCCGGTCGCGGTTGCGCACCACGAGATCGCTCTCCTCGAGCTCGTTGAGCAGGCACACCATGCTGCTGGGGTCCATTCGCAGCCGCTCGGCGAGCAACTGCTGCGCGGTCGGCCCGTGGCCGCGCAGGTAACTGAGCGCCACGACATGGCGCTGGCGCAGCCCGACCGGGGTGAGCACCTGCTCAAAGCGCTGGCGCACCACCCGCGCGATCCGCGCGATCAGCACCGTCGCCTGGGTCGGGGTCGGCGCAGCCGCCATAGGTTTCGATGACGCCATTCCGGGGCAGATTACCTGGGCTTTTCAGGACAGTTGACCAGAGTTATAGCATTGTGTGACACGGGATGATCCGCATAACCACAATGAAATGATCGGCCGGTCGCTTCGCCGTTTCACCGCGCACTCAGGAGGTCCCATGCAGTCGAGTCACCGACACTTCCTCGCTCGCCCGCAACGCTGGGCATCGCCGGCGGCAGTGGGCGCCGCCCTGGCGCTGATGGTTCCGGCATCGGCCGCCGGCGCAGCCTTCACGGCCCACCTGACCGCACCCAACCACGCGCCGATCATCAACAAGAAGTGGCCGATCACCGTCACCGCCACGCACGGATCTGCCAAGCTCAGCGGCAGCGTGCGGTACCACTTCCTGTTCGACGGGCAGGTCGTCTCCTCTCAGCCCGGGCACTCGTTCACCAACGGCGTCTACCACGACACACTCGTGTTCCCCGGCAAGGCGCTCGGTCACCCGATCACGCTCCAGGTCGTCGTCTCCACGCGCTACGGGACGGTGGACCTCAACTGGGCCGTCGACGCGCGGAGCTGACGGCATGCCCGGGGCCAGGGTCCGCGTCGAGCATGTCTCCCGTGCCTATGGGCGCGCGGTGGTGCTCAACGACGTCAGCTTCGTGGTCGAGCCCGGCGAGCTGGTCGCCCTGGCGGGCCCGTCGGGCTCGGGCAAGACGACGCTGTTGCAGCTGATCGGCAGCCTCGACCGGCCCACCAGCGGCTCCATCTGGGTCGACGACGTCGCGGTGCAGAATCTGGCGCACCCCGCCCGCTTCCGCCGCGACGCCGTCGGCTTCGTGTTCCAGTTGCACCACCTGCTGCCGGCGATCAGCGTGCAGCAGAACGTCGAGTTGCCGATGGTGGCCGCCCACCTGCCGCGCCACGAGCGGGCGAAGCGGTCGCTGGAGCTGCTGGAGGAGGTCGGGCTCGCCGACCGCGCCGATGACTCGCCCGCCGACCTGTCCGGCGGCGAGCGCCAGCGGGTGGCGGTCGCGCGCGCGCTCGGCGGCCAGCCGCGGCTGATCCTCGCCGACGAGCCGACCGGAGCGCTGGACACCGTCTCCTCACATCGCGTCTGGGAGCTGCTCGGCGACGTCCGCTCCCGGCGCGGGACGACGGTGATCGTCGCCTCGCACGACCCGTCGCTCACCGAGCATGCCGACCGCACGCTCGAGCTCGTCGACGGCCGGCTGGTGGGGGGCGCCGACCACGCGGGCGCCGCCCGGGAGATCGCATGACCTCGCTGGCCCACACCTTCGCCAGCCTGCGCCACAGCCCCGGCCGGACGATGCTCACGGCGCTGGGCACCGCCCTCGGGATCGCCACGATCGTCGCGCTGCTGGCGGTCGCCGGCGGCGCGCAGCAGAGCGCCGGCGACTTCTTCCACCTCGGGGCCTCCGACCTCGGCCTGTTTCAGAAGGACGCAGCCGACCCGACGACGTCGATCCTGTCGACCAACCTGATCCCGCAGCTGCGTCGCACGCCTGGGATCGCCGACGCCACGCCGCTCATCCTCCTGGTCGAGGATGTCGCCAAGTCGCCGGGGGCGATCGTGTTCGGCGCCGACGAGCACGACTTCCTCACCAACCGGCTCGTCTTCAGCTCGGGGCGCATGTACAGCTCCGCCGACGAGATCGTGGTCGGCGATGACCTCGCCCACCAGCTGCACACCACGGTCGGCGACGTTCTCAAGGTGCACGGTCGGACGATGCACGTGGTCGGGATCTACCACATCGGGGTCGCCTATCAGGATTCCGGCGCGTTCATCCCGCTGGCCACCGCGCAGGCGATCAGCGGCCGCCAGGGAGAGGCGACGACGATCCCGATCAAGCTCGCCGTCGGCACCCCGCCGGCGAGCGCCGAGCGGACCCTGCGCCGGCGCTTCCCCGGCATCTCGGTGATCGCCGACGGCGAAGAGGCGACCCGCGCCGGGGCCAACGGCCAGCTGATCTCCAAGGCCGCGCTGGTGATCGCCGTGCTCGCGCTGCTGATCGGCGGCATCGGCGTCGCCAACACGATGCTGATGGCGGTGATCGAGCGTCGCGCCGAGTTCGCCCTGCTGTCCGCCGTCGGCTGGAGCGGCCCCCAGATCGCCTTCCGGGTGCTGGTCGAGGGCGTCGTCACCACGATCATCGGCGCGGCAATCGGCCTCCTGCTCGGCGTGATCGGCGCGCATCTGCTCGTCCAGGCGCTCAACGCCCAGGAGTTCGTCACGCCCCAGGTGACCGCCTGGGATCTCGGCCGGGCGCTGCTCGTCGGCGTCCTGCTCGGCGTCCTCGGCGGCCTCTACCCGGCGTGGCGCGCCGCCCACGTCTCCCCGGCGCAGATCCTGGCCCAGCGCTGACTGCGCCTGCCCGTCCCGAGCGGCTCACGGTGACCGCGGCGGCGCTGCGGTGATAGCCTCGGCGGCCTGCTCTCACGCCCGGCGGCCGCTCCGGCGACGACGCATCGGCGTCATCGCGCGGGCCGCTCGCCGCGGCCGGACAGCAGCCCCGCCGGAGTAGCTCAGTTGGTTAGAGCAACGGAATCATAATCCGTGTGTCGGGGGTTCGAGTCCCTCCTCCGGCATCGTCGTTGCTGCAGGGATTGCCTGCATTTCGACGCTTTGTGGTGCTCCGGGGCGATCTCAAGCGACCTCTACGAACCGCTGGCCGCTTGACATTCCTGACTAAGTCCTGTCCAACGACGCAGCATCGTGTTGAGCCGCGGGTCGCTGGCGATCACCCTCAGCATGAGGCCTGCCGCTGCCGTGCGCGGCAGACGCGCTCGGCGAACATCGTCGCATGGCGACTCCGTCCGCAACCAGTGCGAGCTTCTGGCGATGCCTCGTCTGAGCTATCCCCGCCGACAGCAGCGCCGGCGGCTGCGCAGCGCGGCCGCAAGTGGCGTGGCGGGCCTGGCGGCCGGCGCATTCGCCGCCATCGCCGCCGACGTCGGCGCCATCACGGTCGCCGGCATGCTGGTCCTCGTGATGGTCGGCCTCCTGTTCCGTGCCCACCACTTGATGCGCCTGGCCGGCCGCAGCCGAGTCGGAGCGCGGTCTGAGGACGAGGTTCGGCGAGCCCTCGCAGCACTCGAGGCCGAGGGATGGCGGCTGCGCCACTCGCTGCCCTACCGCGGCCGCGGCGACATCGACAGCGTCGCGATCGCCCCAACTGCGATCGCCTTCGCGATCGAAACGAAGTGCGCCGCGAGGCGCCCTGTTGTATCCCCGGTTCAGCCGGGAGGAACTCGAAGGGAGGTTCTTGGGTCCAATGGCTTACCCGGATCTGAAAGGTGAAAGCGACAGCAGCATGCCATTGAAGCGATGGTCGGCCAGGCGTCTGGGCTGGGGTGTCGCGGGACCCGCGTGATATGGCGAACCGCGCCTGTCTCGCGCTCACGCGCAAGCTGCTCAAACGCTGCTACCACCTCCTCAAGTAGCTCGGCGACCAAGCCCTCGCGCCCGTCGCCTGAGAGACCGCCCAACCCTTGTCGCGCGGCAAGCCCACAGATCACACGATGAACCGCGGCCAGCTCCTGGCGAGACCGCTGCCGACCCGCCGCCACCGCGGCGGGGACTGCCCAGAAAGAACGAGCGGCCGCAACCACGTCTGCCGGAACACCCCATCACACATCATGTCGCCGACCCGGAGCCACACCGGGCCGAGCACCAAAGTAAGCCTGGGCGTCCGCGGACAACACCCCCCACAACACGCACACTCACCCCCCGTCCCGACACCCGTTCCGCCAGCATCCATGCCAGCGGGCGACCCCTCACACACCACCCCATCCCGCAGAAGCCCTCGAGAAACAACACCCGCTTGACAGGGCCCGGCGGGACAAGTGAGCGGTCGTCCGCGCCGGCGTCCGCCGGCGCCTGCATCACTCCTATTCGGGTCACGCCGGCGCGCCGACCGCTTCGCTCGACGGGCGGCGATGCGGGTCGGTGGAGCGCGTGGTCGCGATCGTGGCACAGCAGGTGCGAGGCGGTGGCCGCACGCGAAGCAAAGGCAGGCGCCCGCCCGACGCAGACCTCGTTATCGCCGCCGTCCATCGAGAGAGCGCGTCTCAGGCGACGGCGCAATGAACGAAGAGCAGGCTCGATCGGCGCTCAGTAGAACGAGTGCATCAAGATGCTCTGCAGGGTCCGGGTGCCGGTCAGCGCGTCATCAGCGATCCCCAACTCCTCGACCACACCGCCACGGACCTTCAGCACGGCTGTGTATCCCGGCTTGCGGGCCAGATACCAATAGTTCAATCCGATATGCAACGGCGCCCCCGTATCGAGCACGGCCGACGCGGTCGTGATCGACTCGCCAGGACGGACCCCATCAAGCGAGTAGTACGGGTTCGATGTCGAGGCCCACACGACCGTGTCCTTGAGCTTCGTCTGCGCACGGCGCGAGAGATGCTTGAGCAGCGTTGCTGACACGTACCCGACACGCACGCCGATCGGGGTCAGGCAGAAGAAGTCCTCGAACTGCTTGCCGCGATCGGAGTGCTGGCGATACATGTAGCGCGCCCGCGACCGGGTCATCCCGAGCGTGATCTGCCCGATCGTTGTGCCGGTCATCGAGCCGGTAGCGCCTGGGCAATGCGCCACCTTGTCGATCGGGATCTTCACGGCATTGCTCGTCGCAGACGCCTTGCCGACGGTGTTGCTCGCGGTGACCACACACATCAGCGTCGTTCCCGCATCCAGCGCGCCCAGCGTGTAGGTCGAGCTGGTGAACCCGGCCAAAAGCGTGTCGTTTCGATACCACTGATACGCAAAATGCGGTCGGATCGTTCGTCCAGCCACCTTGGGAGCATCTCAGGATCTCTCCGGCTTTTGTCCGGCCGGTGACGGTCGGGGGCGCGGTGTTGGAGGGTGCCGCCGTGACCGGTGCGGTCACCGGCACAGCGCTAACCGCATCCAGACCATTGCTGTTGTCGGTTGACGGGTCTTCGTTGATGAAGCGCACAGTCGTGCTCGAGGACGTGGCGGTGAAGGCCGTCGAGAACGGTTTCCACATCTGCGTGGTGCTGCCCATTCCCTCCGAGTTGGTCGCCGACAGGACCTGGGTGCCGTTGATCTGCGCGCTGACTGTGCTGGTCGTGCCGAAGACCCCACTCGGGTCGTAGACATTGCCGACGTCGAAACTGAGCGCGTACATCGTCCCGGGCGTGGTGGCGATCGCCTGCGCAACGCCGGTGGCGGAGTTGCTGCCCAGGCCCGTGAGGTCGAGCCACTGCGCTCCCTCAGCGGCCGGGAAAGTCAACCCGCTCTGAGTGAACTGCCCGTTCACGATCGCCACGTTGCCCGACACCCCGACCACGCTCCAGGCCGAGAACGACGTTCCGGTGTCGTACACGGTAAAGCCTCCGACTGTGGTGACGGGGGTCTCGAAGCCGCCGTCGACGATCAGGTTGGCGGACGCACACGCGGCCGTTGCGGCTAGGCTGACACCTGCCACCACGAAACTGACCGCAAGGGAGCCGATCGCCCGTCTCGATCGCCACCGCCGGCGGCCACTGGTGCGATCACACTCCTCATCATCATGCTGTGCAGTCGAGCCCGTACGGCACATCCGTGCCGTCATGTTCGACTGTTGCATCATGTGCACCTGTTCTGTCTCACGGCGGCAACACGCCGCCCCGGCTGTCTGCCGAGCGCCGCCCGCGCGCGATCCAGGCGCCATCCATCTTCCGCAGCGACCCAAGCCCTGTCCGGGACATGCCGCGACGCTATTCCGCTCACCGCACAAAGTCAAGCACCCCGTTCTGTTCTGAACGATCGGACGAGGCCCGCGCCGAACGGGCGGCTGCTCATAGGAGAACCTGTTGGTGCCTCGACCGCCGCTGGCGGAGGGCCACAATCGCGATCGCGCGCTCCCCGACCACGCCGCCGCTCGTCGAGTGAATCGGTCACGAGGTCGACATGTCCGGACCAAACGGGCACTGCCGGTGTCGGACAGATCGGGCCGCAGATATGCGGCGCGCCGGACGATCGCTCATAGGTCATCCTAGTCTCGTTGTTGCCTCGACCACCGCCGGGAGAGGGCCTCGATCGCTTGCCCCTTGTCGGAGGGCCAATGAAAGACCAGCCCCTCCCGGCGGTGGTGAGGTGCCGCGAGCGGCAACAGGACGTAGCCCCGGTGAGAGGGCCTTGCCTATGAGCGTCCGCAACGGTACCTCCTGGTCGGGGCGGTGTGAAGTCCTGATCAATGAAAAGGGAGTACAAGATGGGTTGTAACTACGCTGGCGTCGATTGGGCGTCGGAGAAGCACGACGTGCTGGTTGCCGATGCGGCGGGGGAGAAGCTGCTGATGGCCACGTTCGCGCACGACGAGCAGGGGGTGCGGGCGCTGTGCCGAGCGCTTGTGCGGCTGCAGGTTGAGCTGGTCGCGATCGAGCGGCCCGACGGGCTGTTGGTCGAGCGGTTGCTGGACGCGGGGCTACGAGTGCTGCCCTTGCATCCCAACCAGGTCGCCGCGGCGCGCGATCGCTTCCGGGTCTCGGGCGGGAAGTCCGATCGGTTTGACGCGTTCGTGCTGTGCGAACTGGCGCGGACTGACAATCACCGCTTTCGGGTGCTTGAGCCCGACAGCGACCAGACCAAGGCGTTGCGGGCGCTGACTCGGGGGCGGGAGGATCTCGTCGGCGCCAGAACGGCGCTGGTCAACCAGCTGCGCGCCGAGCTGGAGCGGTTCTGGCCCGGGCCGCTGCGACTGTTCACCCATTTGAACAGCCCGATCTCCCTGGCGTTCCTCGAGCGCTACCCGAGCCCTGCCGACGCGCGCGGGCTGGGCGAGGCGCGCCTGGCCGGGTTCCTGGCTCGCGAGCGTTACTCCGGTCGGCAGAAGCCCGGCGTGCTGTTGGCGAAGCTCAGGGGGGCTCCCGAGGGCAGGTTCGGTGAGCTGGAGCTCAGGACCCGCCGCCAACTTGTGCTCACTCTGGTCGCGACGATCAAGACGTTGGGCGTGCAGATCACCGAGCTCGAGCGGCAGATCGCCTCGGCGATCCGTGAGCATCCCGACGGCCAGATCTTCCTCTCGCTGTTCAAAGGCAGCGTGATCACGGCTGCCGAACTGCTCGCGGAGATCGGCGACTGCCGCGCTCGCTACCCGTCCCGCGACGCGCTCGCCGGCGACGCCGGCCAAGCCGCCGTCGCGCTCGAGTCAGGCAAACGCAAGACGGCCAGCTTTCGCTGGGGCTGCAACAAGCGGCTGCGCAAGGCGTTCTGCACGCTGGCCGACAGCACCCGCCACTGGCACCCCTGGGCGCAGGCCCTGTACGCCGCCGCGATCGCCCGCGGCCACGAGCACCCGCGCGCGATCCGCACCCTTGGCCGTGCTTGGTGCCGCGTCGTGTGGCAGTGCTGGCAGAAGCGCACCCCGTATGACCCGGCCCGCCACCGCGCCCTACAACAGCACATCACGGTCACCATCCCCACCGCGTCGGGGCCCGTGATCGACGAAGTCGCCACGCTTCGGATGGCCGCCGACGCCTTCGCTATCAACCCCCGCCCTGATAGCAAGAAGGTGACCGCCGCAAACTAACTTCTTGCTCGGGCCGCTCGCTCGGGCAGCCACAGCGCCCGCGCGCCAATTTCACATCGTTGACTGTCTCAGCCGCACGGGGGCGCTGGGGCGGCCGGCGCGTGCCGTTTTGCGCCGGCCGAGCCGCCGGGCGGGCTCTCACACCTGCCTCTGCGCGGCGCGCCATCTGCGTGAGGGGTCGCCAGGGGGATCCGGGGGATGTGCCCCCGGGCCTCCATCCGGGCTCCGCCCGGCACTACTTCCTGGCAACCAAAACTCCCAAGGGCTTGACACAGGACGTCTTTCATTGCTCGGCGGTCGCGGAGCTCACGAGCGCAAAGGCGACATGGGGATGACTCCCGTCGGCGCCGCCGGACGATCGGTTGCCGAGAAACGCACTCGCAGCAGACAGTCCTGGCTCGGCGATCGTGTTCGCGGCAAAGCGTTCGCACTGGTCAGGTGAAGTAGTGGCCCTGATCGATGTCCTCGATGAGGCCGGGGTGAGTGGGCTTCCAGCCAAGGAGTTGCTGGGTGATGGTGCTGGATGCGGGCATGTCGCGGGTGAGCAGGGGGAGGAACATTTCACCGAATCCCTCGGCGGGCATCGAGCGGGCTGGCAGGTTGAGCTGCCGGCTGATGGCCTCGGCGATCTCGCGGACTGCGACGCCCTGATCGCCGACGGCGTTGAGCACCGCTGCGGCGGGGGCCTGCTCGATGGCCAGCCGGTAGAGGCTCGCGGCGTCCTTGACGTGGACGGCCGGCCAGCGGCTGGCCCCGTCGCCGATATAGCCGCAGACGCGCCTGGCCCTGGCCATTGCGATGAGTTGGGGGATGAAGCCGTGACGTTCCCCCTGGCCGTGCACCGAGCGAGGCAGCATCACCAGGCAGGAGCGAATGCCGCGGTTTGTGGCCGCGAGCGCAGCCTGCATGTTGGTGATGCGGGCCGCGATCGGCCCGGTGGCGATCAGTTCGTCGCGTTCGGTTGCCAGTCGCCCGGGTGTGACGAGCGTCGCGCCGGAGATCACGAGCGGCTTGCCGGAGCCGGCGAGGCCGGTGATGAACGCCTCGATTGCCTTGGCATCGGTCCGCGTCGCGGCGTCGCTCACGCTGGGCACGACAAAGGCGAGGTGGATCACCCCGTCGCTGTCAAACGCGCCGGCGTGCAGCACGTCGATGTCATCCAACTCGCCGCGTAGGACCTCGGCGCCCAGATCGGCGACCGTCTTGGCGGAGGCGTCGGAGCGGGCCAGCCCGAGGACCTGGTGGCCGGCGCTGATCAGCTCGGGGACGACGGCCGTGCCGATCCAGCCCGAGGCACCGGTGACGAAGATCCGCATGGAGGGCTCCTTTGTTCTGATGCGACTAAGTCGCGTTGACTGTAGCACCTGATGCGATCTAGTCGCATCGCCTACGATGTGACGGTGGGCAGATGGCCACCGAATGCGCGCGAGCGCCTGGAAAGCGCCGCACTGGACTTGTTCGTCGAGAACGGTTATGAGGAGACGACCGTCGCGCAGATCGCAGACCGCGCCGGCATGAACCGCGCCACGTTCTTCCGGCACTTCGC
>JBELAG010000223.1:0-10311 GCA_049509055.1 Solirubrobacteraceae bacterium | reverse complement strand
GGAGTTGCTCGGGATCAGTACCGACGCGGCCCACAAGCGCATTCAGCGTGCCCGGGCGCGATTGATCGGTGCTCTGGCTCGTGAGCGCAACTCGGTGGCGACCGCGCCGACCGCGGGCTGCCACGACGCACGCGCTCAGGCGCACGACCTCCTGGACGGGTGTATGACCGACGCGACGACCGACGCGACGCGGGCGCGACTGCAGGCGCACCTCGATTCCTTCACGCGGTGCCCGGCCGCACTCCAGGCGGCGGCCGCCGTGGTGCGGGGGTTGCGCGTCGAGCGCGGGACAGCCGGGGTGGTGCCTGAGCCGCTGCAGGCGCGGCTGACGGCGCTGGTGCGCGCGGCCGACGAAGCGCCGTAGGTCCGCCGGTTTCTCTGCCTGGTCAAGGGTCGTCGCGTTGACCGGCTGCTCAAGTCGTGCTATGTTCTAGCCGAGTTTACTAGCGTACAGTTGTGTAGAAGTCGACCAGAGAGGCTGTTGTGAGCGACATCGTTTCCCATCTCACGCAGGACACGTTCACCGGGGCGGTCGAGCATCGGCTCACCGTAATCGACTTCTGGGCCGGCTGGTGCGGGCCGCGTCGGGCGATGGCACCCCAGCTCGAGCAGGCCGCCCGCCTGCGCCCCCAGTTCCGCTTCGCGAAGGTCGACGTGGACGCCGAGCCAGCGGTCGCCGGTCGTTGTGCGATCCAGTCGATCCCCACGCTGATGGTCCTGCGCGATGGTGAACCGATCGCCGCCCAGAGCGGGGTGATCAGCGCCGAGGAGCTTGTTGGGGCGCTGGATCGCCTCGCCGCGGCGCCGGCGGCGGCCGCCCGAGATGAGCGAGTGGCGGCCTGATGGCTGTCCTGGACCCAAATGTCAAGGCCGGCGCGCCCGTGGCGCCGACGTCAGACGGCCAACACCCGCATGCGGTGAGCGTTGGGCCGATCGGCCGGCTGGGGCGCTACACCGCGACGCATTTCCGTGGCGTGCTGATCGGCTGGATCGTGGTCGCGCTGGTGCTCGGGTTCTTCGCCCCGCGGGTCGAGACGGCGCTGGCGGGCGCGGGCTGGGAGACGACCGGCTCGCAATCTGTCCAGGCCCGCGCGCTGATCAACCAGGATTTCCAGGGGCTGTCGAGCTACGCGCTGATGACGGTGGTCTCCTCGCCGACCCAGACCGTGTCTGACCCCGCATTCGCGTACGTGATCGCCAGGGTGGAACGGACCCTGCGGGCCAGCTCGGCGGTCAAGAGCGTGATCGCCCCGTCCCCAGGGCTCTCGATCTCGCGTGATGGGCATACCGCGATCGTGCAGGCGGGTGCCGCGCTGGATTCCAATGGGATGGTCAAGGCCGCGGACGGTCTGAAGGGCCCGCTCTCGAATCTCTCGACGGGCAGCGTGCGGGTTGACCTGACGGGCGCGTCGGGCATGTGGTCGGAGTTCAACGCGGCCAACCGCTCGGCGATGATGAAGTCCGAGATGATCTCCTGGCCGGTGACGCTGGGGATCCTGCTGTTGGCGTTCGGGTCGCTGGTCGCCGCCGGGCTGCCGCTGATGCTGACGATGGTCGGCCTGGCCTGCGCGGCCGGGCTGTTGTATCTCGGCACCCAGATCGTGCCGATCTCGATCTGGGCGATGAACTTCGCGCTCATGTTCGCACTCGCGCTCGGGATCGACTACGCGCTGTTCGTCGTGCACCGCTTCCGCGGCGCGCTGTTCGGCCACGGCATGGCCCCCGAGGACGCGGTGGCGGTGACCATGGACACCGCCGGCAAGGCGGTCCTGTTCTCCGGGGTGACGGTGCTCATCTCCCTGAGCGCGGTGATGCTCGTCCCCAGCCCGGCGTTTCGGTCGATGAGCCTGGGGATCATGTTCGCCGTCCTGTTCGTGCTCGCCGCCACCCTGACCCTGCTTCCGGCGGTCTTGGGCCGGATCGGTCCCAAGGTCGACCGGCTGTCGCTGCCGTGGGCGCACACCGGCGAGCATCACTCCGCCCGGTGTGCCGCCTGGGGGGAGCGGCTGTGGCGCCAGCCGGTCCGCCACGGAGTCGTCGCGCTGGCCATCCTGGCCGGCCTGGCGATCCCGGTCACCCAGCTGAAGACCTCGATGCCCTCGATCAAGGTCGTGCCCGCCGGCGACTCCGCACGCGTTGGCTATACCGAGGTCGCGGCCGCGTTCGGCCCCGGCGCCGACGGACCGCTGCAGATCATCACCCCGGCCACGAACACCTCCACGGTGATGCGGATCGCCCGGGCCGACCGCGGGGTGGCGGCGCTGATGCCCACCCAGACCAGCCGCGTGTACGCGCTGATCACCGCGATCCCCAAGCAGAACCCGTCCGATCCGGCCGTCGGTCAGACGATCGACCGGCTGCGCGCCGCGCTGCCCACGGGCTCGCTGATCGGCGGGGCGGTGGCCGAGAACCTCGACCTGCAGAACGCACTGTCGGCCACGACCCCGCTGGTCATCGGCGTCGTCATGGGACTCGGCTTCATCCTGCTGCTGATCGCGCTGCAGGCCCCGATCCTGGCCGCCGCCGGCGTGCTCACCAACCTGCTGGCCACCGGCGCCGCGTTCGGCGTCGCCAAATGGGTGTTCCAGGACGGTGTCCTGCACTCGCTGCTGGGCTTCCAGCCCCAGGGGTTCCTCGACGCCTGGGGACCGGTGTTCTTCTTCGCGATGATCTTCGCCATCTCGATGGACTACACCGTCTTCCTGCTGTCGGCCGCCAAGGAGCACTGGGACCACACCGGGGACCCGCGCGCCGCGATGATCGGTGGACTCGCGCACTCCGGACGGGTGATCTTCGCCGCCGCCGGCGTCATGGTCGCGGTGTTCTTCACCTTCGCGCTCTCCGGACCGCTGCCCCCCAAAGAGATGGGCGTCATCCTCGGCGTCGCCGTCCTGCTCGACGCCGCGCTGATCCGCCTGCTGCTGCTCCCGGTGCTGCTGCGCCTGATGGGCCGCTCGGCGTGGTACCTGCCCGCCTGGGCGCGGCGGATCCTCCCGCGCGTGACGTTCGGGCACTCATGAGCGTCGGCAGATGACCGTGTCGTCAACGCCGCTTGAGCTGTGGCAGACGGAGTGGTGCCCCGCCTCGCAGCGGGTGCGCCGGCGCCTGACCGAGCTCGGGCTCAGCTACACCGTCCACCAGGTCCCGGCCCGGGCCGAGGAGCGCGATCAGCTCACCCAACGGACCGGCGAGACCGCGATCCCGGTACTGGTCGCCGGCGGCGAGGTCGTCGCCGGCGAGGCCGCGATCGTCCGTCGACCACCTCACCGAGCACTTCCCCGAGCCCGCCCGGCGCGCCCCAGCAGCGGGCCACGGCGGCAATGGCCAACCGCAAGCGACTGGAGCAGGAATGCCCACAACTGATCACACCTACAGCCTGACCACCACCACCGAGCTCGGGTTCGCCGACGCCGTCGGCCGCGTGCGTGAGGAGTTGGCGGCCGACGGATTCGGCGTGCTCTGCGAGATTGACGTCCAAGCAACCCTGAAGGCCAAGCTGGGCGTCGACCGCGAGCCCGATCTCATCCTCGGCGCGTGTAACCCGACGCTCGCCCATCAGGCGCTGGAGGCCGAGCCCGAGCTCGGCGTTCTGCTCCCCTGCAACGTGATCGTCTACTCCCAGGACGGTGAGACCCACATCGCCGCGGTCGATGCCGGGCGGATGCTCTCAATCATTGGCAACGCCGAGCTCACGCCGGTCGCCGCGCAGGTCCGCAGCCGCCTGGGCGCGATCATCGAGCGGGCGGCAGGCGCGTAGAACGCGCTGCAGCCGCCCATCGGCGTCTGCCGATGGGCGGCTCACCATGGCCGGTGGACCTGCGGTCGGAGCGCGGACCGCACTTTCGGCGCTCGGAGACCTCAGGTCACGGCGAGGTGCCGAGCTCATGCCTGCCGTGGATCGTCGTCGGCGCCGGCAGGCGAGGCGAGACGGCCGTCGCTTGCGCTCCCTATGCAACAGAAACGCCGGTCTGGAATGTCCAAGCTCCCGCCACGCGCCACCGACCACGAGGGGGAACGGGCTCGACCTTCGATGTTTGCCCTGGTCTTCGGCTTTACGGTGCTCGGGGTTCCGCTGATCATCTTCGTGGCTCTGCACCCCACCACCGTCGTCGTGATTGCCGCGTTTGCCGTGCAACTGGCCGCGTGTGTGATCGGTGTCGTCTGGGTGCTGCGAGCCTTCTCAGACGACGGTCGACCCGACGAGCCGCCGCCCGACGAACGAGAGCCAGAGAGTCAGAGATCGCCCGTTGGCAATCCACCCGACGACTCGTGCGCCACGCAGCTCGCGTCACGCGATGAACCCAGGTGACGTCAGCGAGAACGCGCGTCGCGTTCAGCATCGTGCGCGACCCCGCGGGCGAGATGGACGCCGCCCTGGCTTGGGGGCGGGCTGCGCGGCCCTCGTGGCGCACGCGGAGGCGCAGCGCGGGGTGCCTCGATCCGCGGCCGGCGTGTGATCGGTGCTGGATCGAGGCTTTAGTGAGACTCGTCGCTGCTGACCGGCGAGCGGCGCTCGGCGGGCAGCCCGGCGCGGGCCCAGGCGACCCAGCCGCCGGCCACCTCGGCCGCGCCGCGCCGGCCGGTGAGCTTGGAGCGGACGGCGTGTTGGCAGAGGTAGATGGTGTGAGGGCCTGCCGGACAGAGGGCGTGGCGTACGAGCGAGACGCGTCGCGCTCCGGGCGGCCGGCCGTAGCGCCGGCGCTCGGCCTCGGTGCGGAGGTCCAGCAACTGCGCCTGGCCGCCGGACAGCAGCTCCCACGCCCGTTCGGGCGAGACAGCGTGCACCGTTCTCGACGCTCCCGGCACGCGGTTAGGTGTGGCGGCCGGTCTTGTGGCCGCGACGGATGATGTCGATCATCTTGAGGTTGATGGCGGCGAACCGCCACGCCTGCCAGGGCAGGAACGTCCGCAGGAACAGCGTCATGCGGGTGGGCTTGGTGGCGTATCGGGTCTGCTCGTTGGTCATGGTCATCACTCCGGGATGCGGCTCCAGCCGGGACGCAGCTGAGCCTTGTAGAGGAACATGTGGTGCAGCAGGATCTTGATCCAGTGCCCGGCGAGGCCGATCTCCCCGAACGTGCGGTCCAGGTCGCGGCCGTATTCGGGGAACCGCTGGTAGTCGGGGACGATCGGGTAGACGATCATCGATGCCGCGGTCCCGGTGAACGGGTTGGCGCCCGCCGACGCGACGCACGCGGCGCCCATGTCGGCCATCGATGCCGTGTGGCCGGTCCCGCCGTCGCCGCTGATGGTGGCGACGATGTTGCGCACGACGGTTTTGGCGATCGTCGCCGACGGCATCCCGGTGCGCGGCGGCGCGGGCGCGATCACCGTCCCGTTGGGGCTCTTGCGTGGCACCGAGATGGCATGCGGGGGCGCGAAGGCGATTCCGGCGGCGAAGAGGTTCTCGTATTGGGGTGATTGATATGTGCGCGGCCAGTCGGCCGCCTGCCACTCGTCGTAGGGCTTGGCGGTGTAGTCGGCGTCGACGCGCATGAACTCGTTGGGCATGAACAGGCGGTCGGTGATGTCTGAGCCGTCGCGGCCGGTTGCCTTCAAGCCGACGCCGGTGAAGGGCGGCAGCAGCATCGCGAAGTCAAACCCCTGCTCGCCCTGGGCGCCGTCGAGCGTCTCGTAGAGCACGCGGTCGGGCTCGACCTTGGCGACGTGGGCGCGGGTGATCCAGTCGATCCCGCGCTCGGCGAACAGCGATGCGTTGAAGATGCTCGACGGCGTCACGTACCCGCCCTGGCGGATGTGCATGCCGCCCATCCCGAAGTCCCCGAGCTCGTACTCGTTGGTGATCCAGGTGATCTGCGCGCGGTCGCGCACGCCGCGGCGACGCAGCTCGAACTCGAGGTTGACGATGTACTCAAACGCTGCGCCCTCGCACGTGCATGTCCCGTGCCCGACGCCGACCAGGAACCGCCGCTTCTCCCCGCGGCGCATCCGGTCCACTTCCTCGTCCAGCGCCGCCGCGGCCTGCGCGGCGTGGGAGGGCAGGCAGACCGACAGGCTGTGGCCGCCCTCGGGGCCGAGGCCCTCGGTCTTGTCAAAGCGCAACGCGGGTCCGGTGGCGTTGATCAGGAAGTCGTAGGGGACCCGGGTCTCGCCGCGGGCGTTGAGCTCGACCGTCACATACGGGGCCTGGGAGTCGACGTCGCCGTCGGGGTGGATCGAGCGCGCGGCGCCCTGCACGAACTCGATCCCGGCGCGTGCATAGACCGGGGCCAGCGGGACGGTGACCCGCTCGGGCCCCATCAGCCCGACGCCGACCCAGATGTTGGACGGGATCCAGTTGTACTCCGGCCGGGGCGATACGACCGTCACGGTGTGCTCCTTGCCCAGCCACTTGCGCGCGAACGCCGCCGCGGTGTGCCCGGCGACGCCTGCGCCGAGCACCACGATCCGACTCATCAGACCACCTCCATCCCAACCATCGATCGACAACAGTCCACACTCTGCACCGAAACACAGTAGCACAATTGGATAATTGTGTAGTTCTATCTCGGTGAGGGCGCTCGGACGTCGATCGACCGCTATCGTCTATACATACAAACACACAGTTGTAGAATGGTGGTAAATGTGATGGCGACTCTCGCGGTTTCGGCCCCTGAAGCGAAACGCAACGCCGGCGCGCCGATCCTGTACGTGATGACCGCGGCGTCACTGCTCATGCTCACGGCGGTCGTCCTGCTGGCCGCGGAGCTCGAGACCTGGCTGATGATCGCCGCGGTGATCGTCCTGATGCGGGCGAGCGGCGCGCTGGTGATGTGGCTGCTCGACGTGATGTCGGGTCCGGCGAGTACCCCGGAGTCGGCGATCACCCGCGGATCCCAGCTCAGGCGCGATGCCGGCGCGGTGGCGCGCTGACGAGGACGAGCAGCTGATCGAACGCTACGCCGCCGGGGAGCCGGTGGCGAGCATCGCCGCGCGCCTGGGACCGACCCCTGACGCGGTGACCAGCCGCCGACGAGCGCTCGACGCTCCTGCTCACCGCCGCGCGTGGTCGCCAGCGCGTGACGCGTTCGTGATCGCGATGGCTCGCGCCGGGCTGCCCACGGCGGCGGTCGCCGACCGGCTCGGAGTCTCCGCCGGACCGGTCCGTCAGCGCCGCCGCGAGCTCACCGCCCAAGCCGCGTTGCCGCCTCGCGCCTACCGCGCCGTCGAAGATCAGGTCATCCGCGACGCCTGGCAGCGTGGCGTTGACATCGCAGCGCTGGCGGCCGCGCTCGGGCGATCACCGGACGCGGTGCGGTTGCGGGCACAGGCCCTGGGCGTCCATCACCCCCCACCTCGCCGGCGCTGGACGCTGGCCGAAGACGCCCTCCTGCGCGATGGATATACCTCCGGTCAGACCTGCGCTGAGATCGCCGCGAACCTGGACGGGCGCACCACCGGCGCCGTCCAGGCCCGCGCAGCGAAACTCCGACTGGCCAGCTACGGACGCGCCTGGGCCGGCGCCACGACGGCCATGCTCGCGCAACTCAGGTCCTGAGCTGGTAGGCGAACACGTCGCGAACTGGTGGATGGCCTCGTCGAGGTCCGCTGCCGGGGCGTCGGTGGCAGCCAGGACCGGCCACGAGGTGGCGATCGTGGGCACGGCAGCGAGACTGAGTGCCGTCCACCGGAACCTGGAGATGGGCCGGATCGGGTCCGCTGCGAGGCGGTGACAGGCACCGACACTCGAGCTTGACCGACGATACGAAGCCGTCCGCTTGCGCGAGCGGGTCCGGTGTGCAAGCCATGTCCCCGCCGCGATGCACATCGATCCCTACATCGTCCTCGGAAGCGCAGTTGTCGGATTGCTCGTGGGAATGACGGGCACGGGCGGTGGGGCGTTGATGACTCCCATGCTGATCCTGTTGTTCAGTGTGACGCCGGCGGCCGCGATCTCCAGTGATCTCGTCGCCGCGGTCGTGATGCGGCCGTTCGGCTCGGCCGTGCACCTCAGGGCGCGGACGGTTCATCTACGGCTCGTCCGGCCGATGGCCTCGGGGTCGGTTCCGGCCGCCTTCCTCGGCGCGTACCTCCTGCATCTGCTCGGTAACTCAAAGGCCGCGACGCACCACATCGAGAATGTCCTCGGCGCCGCCCTGCTCGTGGGCGCGGGGCGATGGTGCTCCCGTTCACGCTTGATCGGCGGGCCGGCGAAGCCAGGACCAGCGTGATCCACGAGATCGAGCCGCGGCCGCTGACCACGATCGCGATCGGCATCGTCGGCGGGGTGATCGTCGGCATGACCTCGGTCGGGTCGGGCTCGCTGATGATCATCCTGCTGCTGTTCGCCTATCCGACGATCAGCGCCAAGCAGCTCATCGGCACCGATCTCACCCAGGCCATGCCGCTTACGCTGGCCGCCGCGGCCGGAGCGCTGATCTTCGGCCACGTGAAAGTTCTGCGTCACCGGCGCGCTGATCATCGGCAGCGTACCGGCCGTCCTGATCGGCTCGATGCTGTCCTCGACCGTTCCCGACCGCTACATCCGGCCGGTGATCGCCTTCGTGATCTTCGCCTCCGGCCTGAAGTACATCGGGGTCGGGACGACCGCGCTCGGCTGGACGCTCGTCATCGTCCTGCTCCTTGGCGCCGCGTTCATCCTCGTGCAAGTCCGCGGCACCGACGCGCAGCCCAAAACCGACCATCCCTGACCCACGGGGCGCAAAGACGCCGTCTCAGCACGCCGGTCACGAGGGCAGGCCCGGGTGAGCTCAGCCGGCCTGGAGGATGGCCTCGAGCTCGCTGACCTGGCGCCGGACGCTGCCGCACACCTGGTCACAGAGCTCGAACACGCTCGGGTCGCTGATCGCGTAGCGGGCGTGGTTGCCGTCCTTGGTGCGCGACACCATGCCGGCGGCGTGCAGGATCCCGAGGTGCTTGGAGACGTTCTGCTGGGAGGCGCCCAGCGCCTCCTGCAGCTCACCGACACTGGCCGCGCCCTCGCGCAGCCGGTCGAGCAGCTTGATCCGCATCGGCTCCCCGAGCACCCGGAAGCGCTGCGCGACGAGCTCGATCAACGGCTCCGGCAGGGGATGGGAGGCGGGAGTGGACTTGGACATCATCCAATCATACTCAAGCACGCGGTTGTGATTGTGGAGTTGCGAACGGTCACCCCGAGCGCCGTCGCGGCGCGGTCATCGGCAGGCCGGCGCGCTGCCAGGCGAGCATGCCGCCCCGGACGTTCGCGGCGTCATAGCCGGCCTTGGTGGCGGCGCGGGTCGCCCTTGCGCTTCGGGCTCCGGACTGGCAGATGAACGCGACCGGCCGGTCATGGTCAAGTTCGGCCAGGCGTCCCGGCAGCTGTCCCAGCGGAATGTGGGTGGCGCCCGCCACGCCGCCACGGGCCAGCTCGGCCGCCTCGCGAACGTCGACAAGCTGCAGTCGCCCCTTGTGGAGTCCGTCGAGCGCCTCGGCTGATGTCAGGGATTGTGATCGCGGGAAGAGCATCAACGTCTCAACGTCGCCTTGCTTGCACAACTCTACTACTCAACAGAAGTGTAGGCATTCACCGTGGGCACGCGGGGCCGCTACGACCTCACCTGCTGGGACTGCCACGCGACCCACGCGCCGGGTTCCCGTGCGAGCGATGTCTCACGAGCGGCCGGGACTCTCGCTCACGGCCAGAACCTGCACGCCTGCGGCTGCGGCCGCGAGCAGCAGCCGGCCGCTGAGCGCGCCGCGGACTGTATTGATCAGCGCAGTCGTCGAAGCGATGAGCAGCAGCGTGAACAGAGCGGCGCTCAACCCGGCGACGGCGTGTGAGCCGGTATGCAGCGCGAGCTCGCTGGCGCCGGTCACGGTCGTGCCGACCGGAAAGGTGAAGCTCCACCAGGTAAGGCTGAACGCGAGGCCGCCGCGGGCGGTCCGGAGGGTGATCATCATGGCGATGATCAGCCACAGCAGCGCGAAGCCGAACGCCGGGACGCCGTAGACGAGGCCGAGCGCGCGCAGCGCCGATCCGTATGGTGCCGGGAGGATGCGTTGGGCCTGGCCGCCGAGGAGGTTGGCGGCGGTGATCGACTGGCCGAGCGGGCCGAGCACGATCCACAGCGTCGGGACGGTGCGCGCCGGGCCGGGACCATGCTGCGCGAGGCGGGCCCACAGCAGCGTGATGATCGCCAGGGAGGCGATCAGACTGAGCCCGAACATCGCATAGCAGGCCAGCAGCATGTCCAGGCGCGGCTGGCCGGTCGGTAGATGGGCGATCAGCGCGGCGCCGGTCGCCGCGGACACCATCGGCGGAACGATCGGCATCAGCCACGACCCCAGCCTCGATCTTGCATTAAGACGGAAAACCTCGGATTAAACGAC
>JBELAG010000222.1:0-10317 GCA_049509055.1 Solirubrobacteraceae bacterium | reverse complement strand
AGCACGTCGGTGCCGACCAGCAGCGCGTCGCGCAGCGTGGTCGAGCCGAAGCTCTCGTTCATCACGACCAGGCTGTCGGGCGTCGCCTGGGTGAGGATCTCGTGGATCCGGACGAGCTCGTCCTCGAACTTGCCGCGCAGCGTCGCGATGTCCTCCTCGCGCTCGAAGTGCGTGAAGATCCGGTCGGGCAGAAACAGCCGGGCGTCGGCGCCGGGCACCGGCAAGCCGAGCCCCGCGAGATGGTGCAGCTGTCCGAAGGTCCGCGCAAACGTCGTCTTGCCGCCGTTGTTGGGCCCGCTGACGACCAGGATCCGCTCGGCTCCCTCCAGCCGGTAGTCGTTGGGCACGACGGCGGCGGCGGTGCCGATCAACGAGCAGGCCAGCGCCAGGTCAAAGGCCTGCGCGACGTGTTCCGCCTTGACCTGAGTCGACACCTGCGGCAGCGAGAACTGCAGGCCGCGCGTCCGCAGCGGCTCGATGTACTGCAGGTAGGCGAGGTAGAACTGGATCTCGCGATCGAACCGGGCGACCGTGGCGTCGAGATAGTCCCGGCGGCGCTCGCGATACTGCTCCAGGTGGGAGAACGGCTCGGGATGCAACCGCGCCACGAGCTCGGTGATCCGGGCCTCGACGTGGTTCATCCGGCGCTCGCCGCGAAAGCCGACGCGATGATCGCCGACCGCGCCCTGCCGGAACTTCGCGAACGCCCGCACGACCGCGTCGGTCATGTCGGGTTGGTCGTCGTAGCGGTCGACGCGGACCCGGTTGCCCTTGATGTGCACGACGTAGGCGACGTCGTCGAGCTCGGCCTCGAGCTCGACGGTCTCGGCCTGCAGGGTTTGGAACTCGTCCGAAGCCGCGTATGCCGCAAGGTATCGGGCAAAGGACACGAGCCCGCGCGATCGCAGCTCCAGCGCGCCCAGCCGCTGCGCGCAGGCGCCGACGCCGTCGCAGTAGGAGGCGACCGCAGCCAGGAACCACCGCTGTCGCTGCAGGTCGTAGGTCAGCTCGCCGATCACCGCGAGCTGCTCGCGCATCCGGCTCATTGCGCGTGCGAACGCCTCGACCGCCTCGCGCACGTCGGCGCGCTCGAGCTCGCCGACGACCTGGTGGCGATAGCGGACAGCCTCGACGTCGCGCAGCGTCCGGTAGAAGAACGGCTCCAGCCGGTACTCGCCGCGGCCGGACGTCAGGCTCGCGACGATCTGGTCGAGATGCAGATCGCGAAAGCACGACGGCTCGGGGCTTCCCTCGACGCCGCGCTCGTCGTCCTCGCCGTGCTCGAACAGAATGCTCACAAACGCTGTCATCGACTTCCACCGGTGGGCGATCGGTAGAAGCCATCAGCCGTGCCGGCGATCTCAGGCGGGCTTCATCGCCTTTTCAGCGATCATATCGAGCAACCCCACATCGAAAGGTGTGCCCGATGTTTGACATCGATGTCCGCAGACGGTTGGCGTCTGCAGCCGTGACGGCGGTAGCGTGGTCGGTGGCGACCGCGTCGACCGCGATCGCTCTCACCCCGGAGCCGTTCCCGTCGGCATCTCCGGCACAGCCCGCCCTGGAAGCGGCCGCCGCCCCTGGCCGCGCCGCGGGGTGCACGAACACGACGGTGCGGGCCAACGCCAGCGGACGGTCGCTCGTCTTGCAACGGTGCGATCGCCTGACCATCCGCTTGACCGAGTCATTCGATGGCGGCTACGCATGGACCGTGTCGCACCGCCCGGCGTCGCGGATCCTGGAGCTCGTGTCGAATCAGGCTGTCAGGACGGAACCAGCCGGTGTCGTCGGTGGGACCGACGAGCGAGTCGTCGTGTACCGCGCGGTCGGTACGGGGACAACCTCCCTGAGGCTGATCGAGTCACGGTCGTTGCAACGCGGTAGTCAGATCGCGACGTTCGCGCTTTCCGTCCGGGTGTCCTGAGCCGTCTGTTCGCGCGCCCCGGGGTGTACGCGGGCGCCCGATCCGGGCATGATTCCCCCCATGGGTCACCGCGTGGTCGTGATCGGCGGCGGGTTCGGCGGGCTGCGCGCCGTGCAGGGCCTGCGCGGCAGCGGCGCGGAGATCACGCTGATCGACCGACACAACTTCCATCTGTTCCAGCCGCTCACCTATCAGGTGGCGACCGGAGCGCTGTCGCCGGGCGAGATCGCCTATCCGCTGCGCGCGCTGTTCAAGGACCGGCGCGACGTGCGCATCCTGCAGGCCGACGTGGAGCACATCGACGCCGTCGCCCGCTCCGTCTCACTGGCCCGCGTGGACGACATCGAGCCTCCCCGGATCGCCTATGACACGCTCGTCGTCGCCGCGGGCTCGGCGTATTCCTACTTCGGCCACGAGGAATGGCGCGACGTCGCCGCCGAGGTCAAGTCGCTGGAGAGCGCCGCCGCGGTGCGATCGCGGCTGCTCGCCGCGTTCGAGCGGGCCGAGCTCAGCGAGGATCCGCAGATCGACGCCGCCGAGCTGACCTTCGTCGTCGTCGGCGCCGGCCCGACCGGCGTCGAGATGGCCGGGCAGATCGCCGAGCTGGCGCGCGACACCCTGCGCCACGACTTCCGCTCGATCGACCCCACCCAGGCCCGGGTGCTGCTGGTCGAGGCCGCCGACCGTGTGCTCGGCTCGTTCCCGCCATCGCTGTCGCACCGGGCCACCGGCGCGCTGGAGCGCCTCGGCGTGACGGTGATGACCGACCGGACCGTCACCCGCATCGACGCCCGCGAGGTGACGCTGCGCGCCGCGAACGGCGCCGAGCAGCGGATCGCCACGCGGACGGTCATCTGGGCTGCCGGGGTGACCGCATCGCCGCTGGCCGGCCTGCTCGGCGCCATCGCCGGGGCGCCGGTCGATCGGGCCGGGCGGCTCACCGTCGAGCCCGATCTGACACTGCCCGGCCATCCCGAGATCCTCGCCCTGGGCGACATGGTCCGGGTTCGCGGCGCCGACGGCGAGCCGGTCACCTATCCCGGGGTGGCGCCGGTCGCGATCCAGCAGGGGCGCTATGCCGCGCGGCTCATCCGCGATCGGCTCGCCGGACGCCAGACGCCGGTCTTTCACTATCACGACAAGGGCAATGTGGCGACGATCGGCCGGCGCGCGGCGGTGGTCGACCTCGGCTTCGCGCGGCTCAGCGGCACGCTCGCCTGGATCGTCTGGCTGGTCGTCCACCTGTGGTACCTGATCGGCTTCGAGAACCGCGTGGTCGTCGTGATCCGCTGGGAGATCAGCTTCTTCACCCGCGGTCGCGGGGCGCGGATCATCACCACGCCGGCGGTGACCGAGGTGCTCGGCCAGGCCGACTCATCGGGCTGACCAGGAGGGGCCTGCTGACGGCTACGGCCGTGACTGCTGCGGTGTCGGCGCCGTAGTCACCTCCCGGCGGTCACGCGGATTGGACGGATGACCTCGACCGGGGTGACGGCTACGGTCGGGTTGTCGTCGTCCAATGTGCCGTACCCGCGTGAAAGGCAGGAGCGTCATGCGCATGCTCAGCCCCGCGATCTTCGTGGTCGCCGTGATCCCCGTTCTTCTGATCGTCGCCATCGCACTGGGGCCGATCATCGTCACGCTGTTGTTCGCCGCGGGGTGCGCGCTGTTCGTGTTCGTTCTCTGGAACATCCCGATCGCCCTCGGCGTGCTCGGGCACTCGATCCAGAAGAGCGCACAATCGCACCACGTGCGCCATGAGTCGCTGAAGCTCAACCGCTGACGCGGAACGCCCTGGCCACCGGGCGGACGTGTGGATGGCCGATCAGCCGGCGACGACGGCGCGGCCGCGGCCCGCGCGCTTGGCCTCGTAGAGCGCGTCGTCGGCGGTCGTCAGCAGCGCGCTGATGTCGATGGCGTCGGGACCGGCGAGCGCGACGCCGATCGACAGCCCGCCGTTCCATCCCCGGATCGTTCCGGTGGGAAAGGCGTCGCGGACCTCGCGGAGGATCGCCTCGGCGATCGCGCCCGCCTTGTCACGGGGTGCCGTGACCAGCAGGACGAGCTCGTCGCCGCCGAGCCGCCCGGCCAGCCCGTGGTGCGAGAGGATGCGCGCGATCTCCGACAGCACCAGATCGCCGGTGGCGTGCCCGTTGCGGTCGTTGACCTGCTTGAAGTGATCGATGTCACACAGCATCACCGCGCCGGGGCGCCCGCCGACCAGGGCGCCGGCGCGCTCCCTCCAGTGACGTCGGTTCGCCAGGCCCGTCAGCTCGTCGATGTTGGCTTGGCGCTCCAGCGCGGCGATCCGGGTGGCCAGGCCTTCGCCGCCGTGCGGGCCCGAAGCCGCCCCGGCGCCCAGCTGGCCCGCATGGGCGACGAGATCGTCGAGCACGGCGGCGGTCAGACCCAGTGCCGACAGCGCCTGGTCGAGCAGGGCCGGGTCGGGGTCGGTGCCCATCAGCATCCCGACCAGCGCGTTGGCGACCTGCACGCACGCGGTCTCAGCGCTCGGCGGTGCCTCCGGGTCGTGGTGGGTGAGGATCGCGGTGACCACCGGCGCATCGATTCCCGACGCGTTGGCGAGCATCGCGCCCGCCAGCGCGTGATCGCAGCCGTACCGGTCGCGCTCGAGCGCGACCCGCGCGTGGCCGGCCGGAGCCTGCCCGGCGATCTCGTCCAGCGCCTGCTCGCCGAACGCCAACGGCATCACGAGCTTGCCGATGTCGTGCAACAGCCCGGCGAGGTGTGCGACGTCGGTGGCCGCTCCGCTGCGCTGCGCGAGCTCGAGCGCGCAGGAGGCCACCGCGCTGGCGTGCACCTGCATCAGCCCTGCCGATGCACGGCCGTTGCCCCGCGCGCGCTCGAGGAAGCGGCAGGTGACGGTCTCCAGCGCCAGCCGGCCGATCCGCTCCCGGCCGGCCATCATCACCGCTTGGCGGATCGTGCGGACCGGCACCGGTCGCGCGACGTAGGCTGAATTGGCGAAGCGCAGCAGGTTGGCGGCGAACGGCGCGTCGTTCTCGAGAACGGCGATCAGCTCCGGCGTCGACGAATCCTCGTCGCGACAGAGCGACAGGACGCGCTGCACGGTGCGATCGACCACGGGCAGCTCGCCGACGTGCCCGACCGCGGCGACCAGCGCCCGCGATTGGCGGGGGTCGGGCGGCAGCGCCGCGGCCAACGCAGAATCGAACATGCCCGTTCTTTCGGACGCAGCGGCCGTCGCCCACAGCGTAGTTTCCACCGCTTCGTCCGTACGGTGTCCGTGGCCGAACCGAGCGACGCGTGCGCCGCGCAGGGCGAGAACGCCCGCCTGATACCGCAGATCGATGATGGGTGGAGCCCTCGCCGCTGCCGATCACGCTGCGAGGGACCGTGGCGAGCACGGTGGCGGGGGTCGGGTCAGGTCGTGGTGACCAGGCCGGTCAGTGCCTGCCACCCCAGGGCCCGAGCTCGTCACCGCAGTAGGCGAGGTCACTGGCCGCTCGGTAGACCACGGCCTCGCGCGCGTCATACCAGCGGATCTCCAGCGGCAGGATGGCGGCGCGCCCCCGCCGGTCGGGAAGTGCCACCACCCAGTCGCCGGCGAGCGTGTCGAACCACACCGCCGGCGTCGCGTCGCTCTGCTGTCCGCGGCGGCGCGCCGTCTCGCAGCGCGCGCAGCCCCGGGGAGCCAGCCGGGCGGCCAGCGCGGCAATCTCCACGGCCCCCGTCGGCCGGGCGCACAGCGGCAGGCGTGTACCGCCGCAGTACTCACACGGACTGAACAACCACCACGCGCCGGTAGCGGCCAGGCAGACGAGTGCCGGCCGCGCAGAGGTGACCGTCGTCGTCGGTTGGTCTCCGTCCCTCATCACTCTCCTTCCGTGCTGTCCGCGCGCGTGGTAGCGCTTCCAGTCCGTGAGCACGTTAGCCCTCGACGACAGGTGAGTCAAGCCGCCGGGCGACCGAGCGCGGTCGACACGGTCTCGGCGGCGGTTGTCGTGCAGATCAACCGGCGGGCGGCGGTTACCATCGGTGTCGGTGGGCTCAGGACGCGGTACTCCGACTGCGCCGGCGGACTCGCGCCAGGGCGGGCGCGTGCGGCCGACGATCACCGACGTCGCTGCGCGGGCCGGAGTGGCGATCAGCACCGTGTCACGCGTTCTCAACGACGGGCAGGTGAGCGTGCCGACGCGCACCCGCGTGCTCGCGGCCATCACCGATCTCGGCTACCGGCCCGATTCGGGGGCCCGCGCGCTTGCCTCCGGGGCACGGGAAGCGCTCGGTGTCGTGATCCCCTACTTCACGAATCCGTCGTCGGTCGAGCGCCTGCGCGGCGCGCTCGAGGCGATGCGGATGACCGAGCGCGAACTGATCCTCTGCAATGTCGCGGACGCGGCGCAACGCGATGAGTATCTGGGCCGCCGCGCCCCGCTGGACCGCGTCGACGGCCTGCTGATCGTCTCGCTGACACCGCGCGACGCCGAGGTCAAGGCGATCACGCGGGCGGGTGTGCCGACGGTCCTGCTCGACGCGCACCATCCCGGCCTGCCGCGCGTCGTCACCGACGACATCGAGGGAGGCGAGCTGGCGACGCGACATCTGATCGAGCTCGGTCACGAGCGGATCGCGTTCATCGGTGACAGCGCAGATCCCGGCCTCGGCTTCGTGTCGAGCGAGCGCCGCCGGGCGGGATACCGCCGGGCGCTCGCGCAGGCCGGCCTGCCCGCCCGGCGCGGCCTTCATCGGGTCGGTCCGCACGGCCGTGCCACCGCCCACCGCCTGACCCGTGAGCTGCTCTCGCTCGGCCGGCCGCCGACCGCGATCTTCGCCGCCTCCGACACCCAGGCGCTCGGCGTACTCGAGGCTGCCACGAGCGAAGGGTTCACGGTGCCCGGCGACGTCTCGGTGGTCGGCTTCGACGACCTCGATTTCGCGCGGTACATCGGCCTGACGACGGTCTGCCAAAGTCTGCACGAGAGCGGCGTCCGCGGAGTCACGCGACTGCTGGACATCCTCGACGGTGGCGATCGCGAACCGCTGGAGGAGCAGGTCCCGCTGACGCTGAAGGTCCGCCGGACGACGGGGCCCCCGCGGTAGGCGGACGGCGCGCTCGGCGGGGTGTTGCGCGCCGATCGGCGTCTCGTGACGCCACGCAGCCGTCGCGTCACGCTGCCGGGGCGGCGTCGTGGCGCGCGGCGATCGCCAGCGCCTGACGGTCGGCCTGATGGTCGCGCGAGACCGTAACCCGCCGGCCGGCCGGCCGCGGGCGGTGGTGATCAGGGAGGCCGACAGCGTGTGGCAGCTGCTCCAGCACGCGGGAGGCGACCTCGGCGGCCCGCTCGGTGCGCGGCGCCTCGTTCGCCGGCACGCGAGTGTGCGACAGGACGTCGCACCGGTCGATCTCGGCGAGGAAGGCACTGACGACGGCCGGGTCGAACTGGTGACCCGCTCCGCGGCGCAACTCCTCGCACGCCTCCTGCTCGGTTCGTGTCGGGCGATAGCAGCGGTCGGTGGTCATCGCGTCGAACGCGTCGCAGACCGCGACGACGCGAGCCGCCGGCGGAATGCGGTCGCCGGTCAGCCCGTCGGGATACCCGCATCCGTCCCAGCGCTCGTGGCTGGCGCGGACGATCGCCGCGACCGGACGCAATGCGGGCGCCGCGCTGAGGATCCGCTCGCCGATCACCGTGTGCTGGCGCATGTAGCTCCACTCGTCGGCGTTGAGAGGACCGGTCTTGTCGAGGATCGCGTCCGGGATCCCGACCTTGCCGATGTCGTGCAGCGCGGCGGCCCGCGCGAGCTCGTCGAGCTGCTCGGCGCTCATCCCGAGCCGCACGCCGACGTGCGAGGCCAGGCGCGCGACGTCGCAGGCGTGATCGGTGAGGTCGGGATGCTTGGCCTGCATGATGTGGATGAGCACGTCATGCGCCTGCTCGCGCGCGCCGGACGGCCGGCCGTTCTTGTGGGCGTACATGCGCTTGTCCGCGAGTTGCAGCGCATAGTCGGGTGTCGTCGCCTCCTGGGGAAGCATCACCGCCCCGCATGACGCGGCGATCGAGAACGTCTCACCGTGCTCCTCCAGCGCGCCGGCCGCGGCCTGGACGGACCTGCGCAGGTCACGGTCTGATGGGAGCAGCACGCAGAACTCGTCGCCCCCGAGACGGTAGGCGCTGCCATGCGGCTCCGCCGCGGCGGCGAGCTTGTCGCCGAGCCGCGCGAGCAGCGCGTCGCCGGCGACATGGCCGAAGGTGTCGTTGTAGCTCTTGAACCCGTCCAGGTCGAACAGCAGGACGACCAGCGGGCGCTCGGCGGTCGCTTCGGGCAGGCGGCCGGACAGCTCATCGGCGAGCTTGCGGCGGTTGCCGAGGCCGGTCAGAGGGTCGGTCCGCGCCTGCGCGATCAGCAGATCGTGAGCGACGATCTTCGTCATCGCCGACTCGGTGCGTTCCACGAGCCCGAGCAGCAGCGCCTGCTCGTCGTCGCGAAAGCGGCGCTCGGCGCGCGCCACGGCGAGCGCTCCCGGCCGGTCGCCGCCGACATCCAGCGGCAGGGCGAGCGCCCAGCCGCCGTCGGCCTCGAGCTGACAGGGCCGGCCGGTCGATTCCGCGGCCCCGGTGGCCGACTCCAGCAGCAACGACAGGTCGCTGCCACCGACGTTCTTGGCGATCGCGTCGGTTCCGGGACCGTGCAGCGTCAGCCGCCCGGCATCGGCGTCGAGCGCGTCGGTCGACCCGTGGAGCACGACGTCGGCGAGGGCGGCCAGCTCGAGCTTGGCGGCGAACGCGTCGGCGAGTCGCTGGACTGCCGCCTGGAGCCGGGTGCGTTCGCGAGCCACCACACCCAGGCGGCTGTGGGCCTCCTCGATCCGCGCGGTGCGATCGCGCTCGGCGGCGATCAGCAGCAGATTGAGCGGAAGCAGCAGCAGCAACACCGCCGTATGCTCGCGGGCCGCGAGCCCGGCCAGCAGACCGATCGGGGCGATCGCGGCGTCCACCAGCCACACGACGCCGATCACGCGGCCCTGGAGCTTCGGCGCGAGGCCGAAGATGAGCGACTCGCGCGCCGTCGAGACGAGCAGATCGATCATGCACCCGGCGAGGAACGCGACCACATAGACCAACCCCCGATCGGTCCCGTGCACGCCCGTGCCGAGCGCGAGCACGACCGCGGGGCCGAGCGTGTGCCACGCATCCGGCGCGGCCGAGAGCAGCTGGGCGGCGCCCGTGCGGCGCAGCAGGCACCGCACCAGCGTCCCCAGGACCAGGCTCGTCCCGGCCACCAGCGGGACGACCGTCGGCGGCAGCAGGATCAGCATCGGCACCAGGACCAGGTAGGACGGCACGACGTAACCCGCCCCGAGCGGGAACTTCACGGTCCGCGAGACGAGCGCGTACAGGGCCATCAGCAGCAGCGCCGGGCCGAGCCGGACGTGCCCGCCGGCCGCCGGCCCGGCGGCCAGCGGGACGGCGGCCGCGAGGAACAGGACGGTCGCCACGGCCTCGACCACGATCTCGCGCCGGCCCGGCCGGCGCGAGCGTGATTCCCAGGAGTCCTCCAGCAGTCGTTCGACCGGGTCGGCCGCCCGCACGTCCTCGAGTACGTCGGTCGTCATGGCGCGCGCCGGCGACCGTCACCGTACGCCCGGGCGCACAGCGCCGCGGTCGCTCGACACCCCGACCGCGGCACCGTCCTACCCCCGGCTGTACGGATCGACGTAGATCTCATCGATCGCCCATGGGCTGACGCCGATCGGAACGAACTGAACCCTCACGCTGAGCGTGCTGCCCGGCATCCACAGCGGCAGCGCATTGCCCAGCATGAGCGGCTGCGATGCCTGCCAGCGGCCGGTGCCGTTCAGCGTGCCGACCGGCGAGACGTGCGGCACGCCGAGCTGGTCGGTCCACAGCAGGTTGACCTGAAGCAGGTTGAGGCCCTGACCGAGCGCGAAGAAGCGGAACGTCGGCGTCGCGTTGCTGACGCAGATCACCGGCGAGACCGCGCTTCCGCCCGCACCGATCCGAAGCGAGTCGGCGTTGGTGATCCCGTTGAACACGAGCGAGGCGAGCGACGAGGTGATCGATGCGCTGCTCACCGACCAGCCGCTCGTTCCGGAGCGAAAGTCGCTTCCGGCGACCAGCGTGTACATGGACGAGTCGCCCAGCTTCGCGAACGCCTGCGACTCGCCGGCCGTCGACACGGCGCAGGCCTGGGCGGCCGCCGGGGCGGCAACCGCCATCACGGCGGCCCCGATCATCGCGCAGAGGTTCCGCTTCACGCGAGGGCGGGGTATCTGATACGGCACGACAGACCTCCATGTCTGATGAACTGAGAGATTGGAAGCTGGCGGCCGGGCTGTCTGCGACGAGACCCCTGTGCTTTGCGTCCCCGCCTCACGACGGGTTTGC
>JBELAG010000221.1:0-10325 GCA_049509055.1 Solirubrobacteraceae bacterium | reverse complement strand
TGATCGGCAACCTCGGCTATGACCCCACCTACGGCGCCCGCCCGCTCAAGCGGGTGATCCAGAAGCGGCTCGTCGACCCGCTCGCGCTGGCGATCCTCGAGGGCCGGTTCGTGGCCGGCGACGCCGTCCGCGTCGACGCCTCCGAGGGCGAGCTGGTGCTGGAGCGCGTGCCCGAGCCGGCCACCGTCGCCTGACGCGCGCTCCGTTCGCCGAGCGCCCCGCGCGGCACCGCGCCGCGCGGGGCGCCGCGTCACCGGCGGCCCGGCCGGGACCCGCAGGGCGCGCGACCGGGCGATCCGGTACAAGTGGCTCCCGACCGCAATCGCCCACGAGGAGGGGTCCCATGCCCACCTACGTCATGCTCACCACGCTCACCCCGGACGGCGTGCAGACGATCAAGAACAACCCCGCGCGGATCCGCGAGGTCAACCGCGAGGTCGAGCAGCTCGGCGCGACGGTCAAGGCGCAATGGGCGACGCTCGGACGGTTTGACTTCGTCAACGTGATCGAGGCTCCCGACGAGCAGACGATCGCCCGCGTCTCGCTGGAGCTGGGCTCGCGCGGGACGGGACGCTACGAAACGCTCAGCGCGATCCCGATCGACGACTTCATCAGCTCGATCTGACAGTGGCCGAAACCGTCCTCGTCCTTGGCGGGGGCGCGCGCGAGCACGCCCTCGTGCAGGCGCTGCATCGCTCGCCCGGCGCGCCCGAGGTGATCTGCGCCCCCGGCAACGCCGGGATCGCCGAGGAGGTGCGGGTGTGCGACGTCGATCCCGAGGACGTCGACGCGGTCGTGGCGCTCGCCGCCGAGACCGGCGCCGGCCTGGTCGTCGTCGGACCGGAGGCGCCGCTCGTGGCCGGGGTCGTCGATGCCCTGGAGCGCAACGGCGTGCGCTGCTTCGGGCCGACCGCCGCCGCCGCCGAGTTGGAGGGCTCCAAGGCGTTCTGCAAGGAGATCATGGCGGCCGCCGGGGTCGCGACCGCCGCCTACGCGGTCGTCGCCGACCCGGAGCAGGGCATGGCCGAGATCGCCGGCTACCCGGTGGTGATCAAGGCCGACGGGCTGGCCGCGGGCAAGGGGGTGATCATCGCCGCCGACGAGCGCGAGGCTCGCGCCGCGCTCGACGAGCTGCTGGTCGAGCACCGGTTCGGCACCGAGCGGGTGATCGTCGAGGAGCACCTGGTCGGCGAGGAGCTGTCGCTGTTGGCGCTGTGCGACGGCGAGACGGCGATCCCGCTCGCCTCCGCGCAGGACTACAAGCGCATCTTCGACGGCGACGAAGGCCCCAACACCGGCGGCATGGGCTCCTATTCGCCGGTGCCGGCGATCGACGACGCGCGCGCCCGCGAGATCTGCGCCGCGGTCCACCAGCCGGTGCTCGAGGAGCTGGCCCGGCGTGGCCGCCCCTTCCACGGAGTCCTCTACGCCGGGCTGATGATGACCGCCCACGGCGAGCGGGTCCTGGAGTTCAACGTCCGCTTCGGCGATCCCGAGACGCAGGCGATCCTGCCGCGCCTGCGCTCGGACCTGCTCGAGCTCCTGCGCGCCGCGACGGTGCCCGGCGGCCTGGCCTCGGTGCCGGCGCTGAAGTGGAGCCCGCAGCCCGCGGTGACCGTCGTGCTGGCCAGCGCCGGGTATCCGGAGTCGTCCTCCAGCGGGGACGTGATCGCCGGCCTGGCAAGCGTCGGCCCCGACGTGTTCGTGACCCACGCCGGCACGGCCAGGTCGGCCGGCGGCGAGATCGTCACCGCGGGCGGCCGCGTGCTGAGCGTCACCGGGCTGGGCGCCGACATGGCCGCGGCGCGCGCCGCCGCATATGCTGCAGCAGACATGATCGCCTTCACCGGCAGGCAGCTGCGGCACGACATCGCGCTCAAGGCGGTGCGCTGATGGCTGAGACGGGGCCGGGCACGATGGCCGAGACCGCGGCGGAGATCGAGGACCTGCAGGTCGACGCCCCGCGCGTGGCGATCCTGATGGGCTCCAAGAGCGACCTGCCGAAGATGGAGAAGGCCGAACAGGAGCTGACCGCGCGTGGGATCCGCTCCGAGACACGGGTGATGTCCGCGCACCGCGAGCCCGACGTCGTCTCCGACTACGCGCGCAACGCCAAGCTGCGGGGCATCCGGGTGATCATCGCCGGGGCGGGCCTGTCGGCCGCGTTGCCGGGGGTCGTCGCCGCGCACACCGAGCTGCCGGTGATCGGCGTGCCCCTGACGAGCAGCACGTCCGTCGCCGGGGGGCTCGACGCGCTGCTGTCGGTCGCGCAGATGCCGCCCGGCGTGCCGGTGGCGTGCGTGGGCGTCGACAACGCCCGCAACGCCGCGGTGCTGGCGGCACGGATCCTCGGCGCCTGAGAGCCCCCCGGCAGGTCCGACGATCAGGCGCCCGACGATCAGGCGCCGGGCGGGATCAGCACCGCGTTGATCACGTGGATCACGCCGTTGCCGGCCGTCACGTTGGCCTCGGTCACCTTCGCGGTGTTGATGTAGACGCTCCCGCCCTTGACCGTGACCGCCAGCTTGGCGCCCTCCAGCGTCGTGAGCGAGCTGACCTTCTCGATCTGGGCGGCGAGGTGCTCGCCCTTGACCACGTGGTAGAGCAGCACCTTCTTGAGCAGCGCCGGGTCGCCGCCGAGCTTGGTCAGCGTCGCCTTGGGCACCTTGGCGAACGCGGCGTTGGTGGGGGCGAAGACCGTCAGCTTGGTCGTGCCCTCCAGCGCGCTGACGAGCCCGGCGGCCTTGATCAGCTTGACCAGCGTCGAGAACTGCGGCAGGCTCGCCGCGGTCTGGACGATGTTCTTGGTCGACATCGCGGTGGCGGTGGCCGCCGCGGGCAGCGCGGCCACCGCGAGCGTGGCAGCGGTCAGCAGTGCGGCGATGATTCGCTTCATGTGAGACCTCCTGGAGTGGGTTGGTGCGCCGGTGTGAGGGGGTGTACGACGCGTCCGCGCGGCGCGGTTGCGAAAATCGCACCGATCAACCGTTCTGCCGCGGCGCGCGTACTACCAGCAGGCACAGGGTGTCCACGGCGTCTCACAGCTCCCCTCCAGGCAGGCTCTTCGCCGTGAAACCCGAGCGTCGCATCTCGGCCCCCCCGATCGACCGCAGGCTGGTGCGTGAACTGCGCCGCCGGGACCCGCGCGCGGTCGAGACGATCGGCGAGCGCTACGGGCCGCTGCTGCGCGGCTATCTCGCCGGCGCGCTGGGTGACCCGAGCTCCGCCGAGGACGTGCTGCAGATGACGATGCTCGACGTCTGGCGCCGCGGGCCCACCTACGACCCCGAGCGGGCGTCGCTCACCACCTGGCTGCTGATGATCGCCCGCTCGCGCGCGATCGATCACCTCCGTCGCCGGGTGCCGGAGCCCTATGACCCGGCGGGGCTGTCGGAGGTCATCGACCGCGACGGCGTGGACCAGCTCGACGCGCTGCTGGAGCGCTGGCGGATCGCGGGGCTGATCTCGGGACTACCCAAGCAGGAGGCCACGTTGCTGCGGTTGCGCTTCTACGACGGGCTCTCGCAGAGCCAGATCGCGCAGCGCACCGGCATGCCGTTGGGCACGGTCAAGATGCGGATGGTGCGAGCGCTGGAGCGCCTGCGTCAAGCGATCGAGACGGAGCAGCCGTGAGCGACGATCGCCGGCTGAGCGACTGGGTGCTGCGCGAGGGCAGCGACCCCGACCGCGCCGAGACCGAGCGGCGGTTGGCCGGCGACCCGGCGCTCCGGGCGCGCGCGCTGCGCCTGCAGGAGACGGCCGAGGCGCTGCGGGGTGTGCCGGGCGCGGCGTGGGAGGCGATCGGCGACGCCGACGCCCCGGCGGTGACGCGCCCCCGCCGCCGGTGGTGGCCCGCGCCGGGCGCTCGCCCGTCCGCGGCACTCGCGGCGGCGCTCGCCGCCGTGGTGTTCGCGGCGGGCGTCGGCGCCGGCGCGCTGATCAGCGGGGCAGGCGGAACGGGTCCGCCGGGCAGCCCGCTGGCCCTGCGGCCGCTCGCGGGCGGCCCCGCAAGCGCCGGCGGCGTCGCCTACCTGATCGGCGGGAACCGCCTCGAGCTGGTGATCTCGCACCTGCCGGCGACGGCGCCGAGCCGCTACTACGAGGCGTGGCTGATGACCAGCCTCCGGCGCCTGATTCCGCTCGCGTCCTTCCACGTCGACCGCCAGGGCCGGGCGCGGCTGGATCTACCGCTGCCCGCCGCCGCGCGCAGCTATCGCTACATCGACGTGTCGCTGCAGAGCGCCGGCGCCGGCGCCGCCCACTCCGCCGTGTCGGTCCTGCGCGGCCCGACGTCGCACAGCTGAGGCGCTAGTGGTCGGGTAGGGCAGACGCGGCGTGGGTCAGGTCCTGGATGTACTGGGCGATGACGCCGGCAGCGCCGCGGCGCTGCCGGGAGGACTCGATGGCGGGGGGAGCCGTGGCGTCGCTTCTCATATGCTTCCTCGCTGAGCTCGTTGTACGATGATGGTCGTACGTTAGCAGTAGTTCGACGGATGTCGTACAAGCCGCCAGGCCGTTCTAGAATGAGAGGGGCAATGTCGATTCACGCCACCGAACCGATCGCTCATCCGACACGCGACGAGCTCGAGCTCGTCGCCGTCCTACACGCGCTGTCGGATCCCGTGCGGCTGCGGATCGTCGCCGAGCTCGACCGCAGCGAGGCCGAGTTCACCTGCGGCAGCTTCGAGCTGCCGGTGACCAAGTCGACGTGCACCCACCACTTCAAGGTGCTGCGCGAGGCCGGCGTCATCCACCAACGCCCTCAGGGCACGACGCGCTTGAACCGCCTGCGCCGCGCGGACCTCGACGCCCGCTTCCCCGGGTTGCTGGAGACGATTCTCGACGCTGCCGGGCGCGCCGAGCAGCCCGCGACCGGGCAGCGCCGGGTCGCCTGGCCGGCTTGATCGCGCGCTACACACGGCGGGAGCTCGCCGCGGCGTGGTCAGACCACGCCCGCTTCGAGGCGATGCGGCAGGTGGAGGTCGCCGCCTGCGAGGAGATGGACGGGCCGACCGAGCCCGAGCTGGAGCGGATCCGCGCGGCGACCTTCACGGTCGATGCGATCGACGAGCGCGAGCGGGTCACCGACCACGACACCGCCGCCTTCGTCGACGTGCTGTCGGAGTCGGCCGGGCCCGCCGGGCGCTGGATCCACTACGGGCTGACCTCCTCCGATGTCCTGGACACCGGACTCGCCCTGCAGCTGCGCGCCGTCGCGCGGCTGATCCTGCCCGACTCCCGCCGGCTCGTCGAGGCGCTGGCCGGCCGGGCACGCGAGCACGCCGGCACGCTGTGCGTGGGGCGGACCCACGGGATCCACGCCGAGCCGACCACGTTCGGGATCAAGCTCGCCGGCTTCGCGTTCGAGGCCGACCGCAACGCCCGCCGGCTGGAGCGGGCGTTCGAGCAGGCCGCCGTCGGAGCGGTCTCCGGAGCCGTGGGCACCTATTCGGCGACGTCGCCCGAGTACGAGGACCGGGTGCTGGCCCGCCTCGGCCTCGCGCGGGAGCCCGTCTCCACCCAGGTCGTCGCGCGCGACCGCCATGCCGAGCTGCTGGCGGCGATCGCGCTCGCCGGCGCGGGCCTGGAGCGATTCACCACCGAGCTGCGCCATCTCGCCCGGACCGAGGTGGGCGAGGTCTCCGAGCCCTTCGGGACCGGCCAGAAGGGCTCCAGCTCGATGCCCCACAAGCGCAACCCGATCAAGTCAGAGCAGGTCACCGGCCTCGCCCGCGTGCTGCGCGGCAACGCCCAGGCGGCGATGGAGAACGTGGCGCTGTGGCATGAGCGCGACATCTCGCACTCCTCGGTGGAGCGGATCATCCTGCCCGACTCCACGGCGCTGCTCGATCACATGCAGCGCCGCACGCTGGCGCTCGTGGCGGGCATGGTCGTCGACACCGACCGGATGCGCGAGAATCTGGAGCTGACCTACGGGGCGCTGTTCTCCCAGCGGGTGCTGCTCGCGCTGGTGGCGGCCGGAGCTACGCGCGACGACGCCTATCGCGTGGTCCAGCACCTCGCACGGGAGGCGATCGCCCGGCGGACCCCGATGCGCGAGCTGCTGGCCGCCGACCCGGCCGGCGCCGGCCTCGATCTCGACGCGATCTTCGATGTCGCACCGTTCGTGCGCCACGCCTCGGAGATCGTCGCCCGGCTCGACGCGATCGCCTGAGGGCCCGCGACCCTGAGCTCGGTGGGATAATCGCCGGTGCCGCCCGAGTCAGGCGGCACACGCGGGGACCATAACCCTCAGGCTTGGGAGGCAGCTGGCATGAACCAGTCAGGGCGCAGGAGGCCGTCCGCGGCACTCGTGGTGGCGATCATCGCGCTGGTCGTCGCGGCGTCGGGGTCCGCCTTCGCGGCGGGGACGCTGGTCAACGGCGACACGCTGATCCGCGAGGGCTCGCTGTCGGGCAACCGCCTGCAGGACCATACGCTCGACGGGCAGCAGATCGATCTCGCCAGGCTCGGGCGCGTTCCGCTCGCCAAGGACGCCGAGCACGCCACCACCGCGGCCAGCGCGACCAGCGCCAAGTCGGCCAAGTCGGCGCTGACCTCACTCAACGCGGCGTTTCTCGGCGGCAAGCCGGCCTCGGACTATCTGACGACCTCGGGCGCCATCGGTGGAAGCGCCGGGAGCGGCGGGGGGAGCAGCAGCGGGGGCGGAGGCGGGGGTGGGAGCATCGTCGGCACCGGCGGGATCATCAAGCTGTCGGCCACCGCCGCCGGAGCGACCGTCAACCTCGTCAAGTCCGGGCCGTTTCAGTTGACGATGACCTGCAGCTCGAGCTCGGACGGGCCGTCGCTGACGGTTCTCGCGTCGTCCACCGAGGATCAATCCGACCTCGACGGACAATTCGTCTCGGCCAATACCCCGACCGACATCGGCGACGACCTCTATCCGATCGGGGGACCCGAGGACCTCGGCCCGAGCGTGATCGACTTCGAGGCCCCGAGCGGCGCCCAGCTGGTGCTCGACGGCACCGTCGGGGAGTCGAGCCTCAACACCGACTGCTGGGCCAACTTCACGGGCGTCAGCTGAGGGCGCCCGCACCGCCCGCTGGTCGTCGTAACCAGCCGCTAGGATCGCCGTCGTGACCGCTCTCGCCGACCTTCCACTGATCGCCTCCGGCAAGGTCAGGGACATCTACGACCTCGGCGACGAGCTGCTGATCGTCGCCTCCGATCGCATCTCCACCTATGACGTCGTGCACCCCACGCCGATCCCCGACAAGGGCAGCGTGCTCACGGGACTGTCGGCGTTCTGGTTCGCGCGCACCGCGGGGATCGTGCCCAACCATGTCGTCTCGCTCACTCGCGGCGTTCCCGCCGAGGCCCGCGGCCGCGGCATGGTCGTCCGCAAGCTGTCGATGCTCAGCGTTGAGTGCGTCGTGCGGGGCTACATCACCGGTTCGGGCTGGAAGGACTACCAGGCGACCGGGAAGGTGTCGGGGATCGAGCTTCCGGGTGCCCTGCGCGAGTCCGACCGGCTGCCCGAGCCGCTGTTCACGCCGAGCACCAAGGCCGACGTCGGCCACGACGAGGCGATCGACTTCGAGGCCGCGGCCGCGCTGATCGGCGACGACGCACTCGCCGAGCGCGCGCGCGACGTCTCGATCGCGCTGTATGAGTTCGCCGCCGAGCATGCCCGCCGCAACGGGATCATCCTCGCCGACACCAAGTTCGAGCTCGGCCTCGACGCCGACGGCGTGCTCACCGTCGGCGACGAGATGTGCACGCCGGACTCGTCGCGGTTCTGGCCCGCCGACCAGTACGAGCCGGGTCGTGGCCAGCCCAGCTTCGACAAGCAGTTCGTGCGCGACTGGGCGTCGTCCACCGGGTGGGATCGGACTCCTCCGGCTCCGGCGATCCCCGACGACGTGGTGGCGAGCACGCGGGAGAAATACGTGGAGGCCTACGAGCGCATCACCGGCGAGCCATTTTCGGAGTGGCTCGCGCGAACGGGGGCGTGAGCCCGTGCGGGCGCGCGTCCTGGTCAGGCCCAAGGCCGGGATCCTCGATCCGCAGGGCCAGGCGGTGGAGCGTGCGTTGCCGGCGCTCGGCTTCGCCGGTGTGCGCAACGTGCACGTCGGGCGGCTGATCGAGCTCGACGTCGAGGATCCCGCCCGGCTGCCCGAGATGTGCGAGCGGCTGCTCACCAACCCGCTGATCGAGGATTACGAGATCGTCGACACCGGCGTCGCCGCCGGTCACGCGCCCGAGCCCGAGCGCGCCTGGTCGTGAAGTTCGGCGTCATCCGCTTTCCCGGCTCCTGCGACGAGGTCGACGCGCAGCTCGCCTGCCAACGGGTTGGCGAGGCCGTGCTGTTGTGGCATGGCGACCGCGACCTGCAGGGCGTCGACGCCGTCGTCGTCCCCGGCGGCTTCTCCTACGGCGACTACCTGCGGGCCGGCGCGATCGCCCGGTTTGCGCCGGTCATGGAGGAGGTGGCCGAGTTCGCCCGCGCCGGCGGGATCGTGCTCGGGATCTGCAACGGCTTTCAGGTGCTGTGCGAGGCCGGCCTGCTGCCGGGCGCGCTGCTGCCCAACACCTCGCTGCGCTTCATCTTCCGCCAGGTCGAGCTCGAGGTGCAGAGCGCCGACTCGCCGTTCACGCGCTCCTGCGAGCCCGGCCGGCGGCTGTCGATCCCGGTCAAGCACACCACCGGCCGCTATTACGCCCCCGCCGAGGATCTCGTGCGGCTGACCGCGCAGGGCCAGGTGCTGCTGCGCTACGCCCCCGGGCACAATCCCAACGGGTCGCGCCATGACGTCGCCGGCGTCTGCAACGCGGAGCGCAACGTCTTCGGGCTGATGCCCCACCCCGAGCACGCCGTCGACCCGCTCACCGGGTCGACCGACGGCCTGGAGATCTTCGAGTCGATCCGAGCCCACATTGGCCACCGCGCCCTCGTCTAGCCCCGGGGCGCCGGCCCGCCACCGCGAGCTCGGCCTGACCGACGCCGAGTACGCGCTGATCGTCGCCGGGCTCGAGCGCGAGCCGAGCGCGACCGAGCTGGCGATGCTCTCGTTGATGTGGTCCGAGCACTGCGCCTACAAGCACTCCAAGAAGCTCCTGCGACGCCTGCCCACCGACGGCGCGGCGGTGCTGATGGGCCCCGGCGAGAACGCGGGCGTCGTCGACGTCGGCGGCGGGCTCGGCGTCGCCTTCAAGGTCGAGTCCCACAACCACCCCAGCGCGGTCGAGCCGTTTCAGGGGGCCGCCACCGGGGTCGGCGGGATCCTGCGCGACGTGTTCGCCGTCGGCGCCCGGCCGATCGCGGTGCTCGACTCGCTGCGGTTCGGCGAGCCGGCCGAGTCCGAGCGCTCGCGCTACCTGCTCGAGCACGCGGTCGGCGGCATCGGCCATTACGGCAACTCGATCGGGGTGCCGACGGTCGGGGGCGAGATCTACTTCGAGCCCAGCTACGAGCAGAACTGCCTGATCAACGCGATGTGCCTGGGGCTGGCGCCGCACGACCGACTGATTCGCGCCGCCGCCGCCGGTCCCGGCAACATCCTCGTGCTGCTCGGCGCGCTCACCGGCCGCGACGGTATCGGCGGTGCCTCGGTCCTCGCGTCGGCCGAGCTCGGCGAGGGCGACGCCGCCAAGCGCCCGTCGGTCCAGATCGGCGACCCGTTCGCCGAGAAGAAGCTCCTGGAGTGCTGCCTGGAGCTGCTGGACTGCGAGCTGTTGGTCTCCCTCCAGGATCTCGGCGCCGCCGGGCTGACCTCGTCCTCGTCGGAGATGGCGTCCAAGGGCGGCGTCGGGCTCGACATCGACTGCTCCCGGGTGCCGCTGCGCGAGCCCGGCATGGAGCCGTTCGAGATCATGGTCTCCGAATCGCAGGAGCGGATGCTGTGCGTCGTCGAGCCCGACCGCGTCGACGCCGTGCGGGCGGTGTGCGAGCGCTGGGAGACGCTGGCCACGCCGATCGGGACGGTCAACGACTCGGGGCGGCTGCGGGTGCTGGTGGCGGACGGGGTGGCGGCCGATCTGCCGGTCGGGATCCTCGTCGATGACTGCCCGCTCTACGATCTCGCGCCCGCCGCGGCGGCGTCGCCGCTGTACCCTCCGCCCGCCGCCGGGCGGGGCGGCGACGGCTCGCCCGGTGAGATCCTGCTGGAGCTGATGGCGTCGGCGAACATCGCCTCGCGCCGGCCGGTGTTCGAGCAGTACGACCCGGTCGTGCAGTCGCGAACGGTGCGCCGGCCCGACGAGGCCGACGCCGCCGTGCTCACGCTGCCCACCGGCGAGGCGATCGCGGTGTCGATCGACGGCAACGGGCGGCGGGTGGCGTGCGATCCGCGCCGCGGTGCGGC
>JBELAG010000220.1:0-10352 GCA_049509055.1 Solirubrobacteraceae bacterium | reverse complement strand
CGCCCGGACTCTCGGATGGCGGGCACCGTCCTGCAGGTGGCTCGCGCCCGGATGGGCGAGATCCTGTGGCGCGAGGCGCCGGTGGAGGCCGATCTGGTGATCCCGGTGCCCGATTCCGGCAACGCCGCCGCCCGTGGGCTGGCGCGAGCCGCCGGGCTGCCCCAGGACGACGGCTTCATCAAGAACCGCTACGTCGCCCGCACGTTCATCCAGCCCGGCCAGGAGTTGCGCCGTCACGGTCTGCGGATGAAGTTCAATCCCCTGCCCGAGGTCGTGGTCGGCAAGCGGCTGGTGGTCGTCGACGACTCGATCGTACGTGGCAACACGATGCCGGAGATCGTGCACATGCTGCGCGACTCGGGCGCCGCGGAGGTTCACCTGCGGATCTCCTCGCCGCCGATCAAGCACCCGTGCCACTACGGCATCGACATGTCCACCCGGGAGGAGATGATCGCCCACGGTCGTACCGTGGACGAGATCTGCGCCGAGCTCGGGGCCGACTCGCTGCACTACCTCTCGCTCGCGGGCGTCTACGAGGCGGTCGGCGCTCCCCGTGACCAGCACTGCGATGCGTGCTTCAGCGGCGCCTACCCTTTAACGGGGACCGATGACGCCAACGGCAAGTTCGCGCTCGAGCACGAACTGCCCCTCGTTCGCGCCTGATTGCCGCCGGTGGCGATGAACGTCGGCGTGCTGGCGTCGGGCGCGGGAACCAACCTTCAGGCGCTGATCGACCGGGTCCACCGCCGCGACGGCATCGTGATCACCGCGGTGGCGTCCGACGTCGCCACGGCCCGGGCCCTGGAGCGCGCCCGGGCGGCGGGCATCGAGACCGCGACGTTCGAGCGCCGGCGGTTCCGCGACCGCGGGGCCCGTGACGCCGCGCTGGCCGGCTGGCTGCACGAGCGGGGCGTCGAGCTCGTCGTGCTCGCCGGCTACATGCAGCTGCTGGCGCCCGGGTTCCTGGAGGCGTTCCGCGACCGTGTGATCAACGTCCACCCGTCGCTGCTGCCGGCCTTTCCCGGCCTGCACGCGATCGAGCAGGCGCTCGACTACGGCGTCAAGGTGTTCGGCGTCAGCGTGTTCTTCGTCGACGACGGCGTCGACACCGGCCCGCTCATCCTCCAGCGGGCGATCGAGCTCCCCGACGCGCGTGACCCCGCGCAGGTGCTGGCGGGCCTGCACCCGATCGAGCACGAGCTGCTCGTCGACGCGGTGAAGATGATCGCCGGGGGGGCCGTCAGCCGCGATCCCGCCAACCCGCGCCGCGTGCGCATTGCACGGTAGAGTCGGGGCCATGGACACCAGTGTCGAGCCGGTGAGCCTGGCGCCGGCGCCATCGGCCGGGCCGCAGGTCAAGCGCGCGCTGCTCTCGGTCTCCGACAAGACCGGGATCGTCGAGTTCGCCCGCGGGCTCGCGGACCTCGGGATCGAGGTCATCTCCACCGGAGGGACCGCGCGCGAGCTGTCGGAGTCCGGTATCCCGGTGCGCTCGATCACCGACCTGACCGGATTCCCGGAGATCATGGACGGCCGCGTCAAGACGCTGCACCCCAAGCTCTACGCCGGCCTGCTGGCGATCCGCGACAACCCCGAGCACGTCCGCGCCGCCGACGAGCACGGCGTCGAGTTCGTCGACCTGGTGTGCGTCAACCTGTACCCGTTCGAGCGCACCGCCGCCCGCCGTGGCGCGGATGACGACGAGGTCGTGGAGAACATCGACATCGGCGGGCCGACGATGATTCGCGCCGCGGCCAAGAACCACCGCTATGCGGCGCCGATCGTCAGCCCCGAGAGCTACGACGCGATCCTGGCCGAACTGCGCGAGGCCGACCGGTATCTGTCGCCGTCCACCCGGGAGAGCCTGGCCGCCGAGGCGTTCGCCTACACCGCCCGCTACGACACGGCGATCGCCCGCTGGTTTCAGGAGAAGCGCGAGGACTTCCCGCCGCTGTTCGTCCGCGCCTACGAGAAGGTGCTCGAGCTGCCCTACGGCGAGAACCCCCACCAGCGGGCCGCCTACTACGAGCAGGTCGGCGCCCGCACCCACGTGCTGTCGATGGTGTCCCATCTGGCGGGCAAGCCGATCTCGTTCAACAACCTGCTCGACCTCGACGCCGGCCGCCTGCTGCTGTCGGAGTTCCAGATCCCGGCCTGCGTGATCATCAAGCACAACAACCCGTGCGGCGTGGCGGTCGGCTCGACGGCGCTGGCAGCCTACCGGCGGGCCTATGCGTGCGACCCGATGTCGGCCTTCGGCGGCGTGGTGTGCCTGAACCGCGCCATCGATCAGGCGCTGGCCGAGGCGCTGGCCGAGCAGTTCATCGAGGTCCTGTTCGCCCGCGGCTACAGCGACATCGCGCTTGACGTCCTCGGCGAGAAGCCCAACATGCGGATCCTCGACGACCGTGAGCGGCGCAATCCCAACATGATCGAGCCCCACGTGCGCCAGGTGGTCGGCGGTCTGCTCGTCCAGGACCGCGATTTCGACCTCGAGGATCGCGGCGAGATGCAAGTCGTCACCGAGCGCCGGCCGACGGAGGTGGAGTGGCAGGAGCTGTCGTTCGCCTGGAAGGTGTGCAAGCACGTCAAGTCCAACGGGATCGTCATCACCAGCAACCTGGAGACGGTGGGGATCGGCGCCGGCCAGATGAGCCGCGTCGACTCGGTGCGGATCGCGCTGGAGAAGGCCGCCGACAAGGCGCGGGGCGGGGTGCTGGCCTCTGACGCCTACTTCCCGTTCTCCGACGGGCCCGAGCTCGCGCTCGCGGCGGGCGTGACGGCGATCATCCAGCCTGGCGGCTCGGTCCGCGACCATCTCACGGTCGAGGCGGTCGATCGGGCCGGGGGGGCGATGGTGTTCACCAGTCGCCGGCACTTCCTGCATTGACCGAGCGCCTGCCCGGCGACCCGCCCTCGCCCTACGAACAGCGCTTCGGCTTCAGCCGGCTGGTGAGGACCGGCCAGTTCGTCCTGCTCGGGGGCACCACCTCGGTCGACGAGGACGGCGCCGTGGTCGGCACGACGCCCTACGAGCAGACGGTCGAGATCCTGGGCAAGCTCGAGCACGAGCTCGGCCGCTGCGGGGCCGGTATCGCCGACGTGATCCAGACCCGCGTCTACGTCACCGACATCTCCCGGGGCGAGGAGGTCGGCCGCGCCCACGGCGACGTGTTCGCCGCCCACCGGCCGCTGATGACGATGGTCGAGGTCAGCGCCCTGATCGACCCGCGCATGCTGGTCGAGATCGAGGCCGTCGCGGTCCTTCCGCAGACGTAGCCCCGCACGCGCGGCGCCAGGGGCACGCTCCCGGTCCGTACGCGATGATGGAGGCCCGCCGCTGTAGCTCAGTTGGTAGAGCAGCGGACTTTTAATCCGAAGGTCGTGGGTTCGAGCCCCACCGGCGGCATCTGGGAAGTGGCTGCAAATGCCCCTGCAGGTCCCTCGCAACCGCCACGCGATCGTCAGCAACCCGCACGCCGGGTCGAGCCATGGTCGCCGCCGGCTGCTGATCGGGACGACCGGGGACTTCGATGCCACCCTGGTAGACCTCCCGCCCGAGAAAGCCTGGCAACGTCGTCGCTGACCTCATCCGCGCCGCGGATCGCCCTGCGGCCTGATCGTCCGCGCGGCCCGCTCACGACGGTTTCGATCTGGACCCAGCTGCCAGTCGCAGGCTGGTACTGCACAAGTCTTGATGGAACTCGCGCTCCGGGCACGAGGCTTTCAGGACGGCGAACCCGGTAGGCTCCGCGCCCGATATTCGTGCATGGCGTTGACGATACATCTCGACCCGGGGCCGCCGAACGGGCGGCCACCTTGGCGCTCGAGCCGCTCTCGATTCGAGATCGCGTCGGGCTCACGCTGATCAGTTTCAGCCTGTGCGTCGCCTCCTGCGGCGGGATCATGTGGCACGGCCGCGGCACCACCGCGCGTGTCGGAGGCGCGATGCTCGGGGCGGGTCTTGTCGCCTCAGCCTTGATCATCTGGTGGCTGGAGCCCCATAAGGCCGCCGGACACGCGACGCACCGGCTCAGGCACCACATTCGCAACGCCCGCGAGTGGCGCCGACAGCGACCTCAACCGGTCATGAGTGACGCCGAGTTCGACGCCATCGAGAACGCACTCGAGCCGTGAACACCGAAACACAGGCGCCGGCAGGACGCTGGCCGGCCGGCGTCCCGGTCATCACGTGCCCGGTTCCGTCGACCGCGGCGCAGACCCCGGTGGGCGCGCAGGACACCGCGGTGAGGGATGACGGGCCGATGAGGATGAGGCTGGCGATCGGGGAGTCGATCTGAGACCCCGTCCACGGCGTCGTGGGGTCGGATCGGTCGCCGGTGAACGCGTAGCCGTCGTGGGCGTCGACGGCCACACACTCCTGAGCCGACGCGCATGACAGCCCGGAGAGCAGGGCGGGCAACGAGTCCGGCGCGGTGACGCCGACGTCCGGGATCGTCGCCGTGACCGCCGGCTGGCTGGTCTGGGTCCAGGTCGGCGTTGCGCTGGCGGGGTTCGCGGTCGTTGCCCCGGATCACGGTTTTCTCCTCGGATCTGATCACCGAAATTCCCCACCCCGGCGCGTGCGCGCCGTTCCGTCGGGGGTCCCCCTCACTGTCCGCGGTTCTTCAGGCCAAGGACAAGTGAGGAGGACCGCGGGGGATGTTGACCCAGGAGGACGACGTGGAGATTCACGCACTCGCACGCAGGGGATGGACGGTGTCCGCGATCGCGAGACACACCGGTCGGGATCGTAAGACGATCCAGAAGTACCTCGCCCGGCCGGTGGGCGCGCCGGGCAGGGAGAGGGCGCCGAGTTGCTTGGAGCCGTTCCGCGGCTATGTGGAAGCCCGGTTCGTCGACGATCCGCACATCGACGCGACTGTGCTGCACCGCGAGTTGGTCGATGCCGGGTTTGATCGCTCGTATCCGACGTTGGTGCGGGAGCTGCGGCGGTTGGAGCTGCGGCCGGTGTGCCTGGTCTGCCAGCACCGCCGCGGCCTGGCGCCGACGGTCGAGATCGAGCACCCGGCCGGGGAGGAGATCCAGTGGGACTGGCTGGAGCTCCCGGACACGCCGTGGTCAGAGCCGGCGTACGTGCTCGTCGGCGCGTTGTCGCATTCGGGCCGGTTCCGCGCGGTGTTCTGCGAGCAGATGACCTTCGGGCATCTCGCCGAAGCTGCGCACGCGATCCTCGTCGCGCTGGGCGGGACGAGCCGGGTGTGGCGGACTGACCGGATGGCCACGATCGTCGTGCCCGGCACCGACCGCCTGACCGTTGATGCGGCGAACATCGCCAAGCACTACGGCGTGGAGATCGCGGTCTGCCCGCCCAGGCGGGCGCAGCGCAAGGGCGTGGTCGAGAAGGCGATCCAGTACCTGACGAACTCGTGGTGGCGCACCGCCCGCGTCACGACGCCCGCGCAGGCGCAGGCGAGCATGGACCGCTGGTCGGTGGAGGTTGCCGACCGCCGGGCGCGTCCCGACGGGACGACCGTCGGGCAGCTCGGTGACACGGAGCCGCTGCGCGGGCTGCCGGCGCTCGCCTACCCCGCGGTGATCACCGTGACCCGGAAGGCGTCGCGCTCAGCGCTGGTGCCGTTTGACGGCAACCAGTACAGCGTTCCGCCCGCGCACGCCGGCCGCACGGTCACCGTCCTGGCTCGCGTCACAGACCGGCAGCTGCGGCTCGTGTCGGCGGCCGGCGAGATCATCGCTGAGCATCGCCGTGCTCCCCGCAGCGCCGGGCAGACTGTCCGCACCGCGCAGCACGCCGCGATGCTGGAGCAGGCGGTGCTCGCCGCGTTCACGACCGACCACGCCTGCCGCAGGAAGCTCAACCGGCCGCCCGGCCCCGAGGCGCTTTCAGAGCTCGCGCGGCTCACCGGCCACCAGCAGCCACCGCCGGCGCAGGTGGTCAGCCTCGCCGACTACCAGCAGCTCGCCGACGCCACCACCCAGAGCCGGCAGGCCGCACGATGAGCGCTCAGGCCCGCACCATCCCGGCTCGGGCGCGAACGCTCGCCGTCCAGTTGGCGGCGCTGTTGACGACAGATCAGCAGATCGTCGTGGCGCTCAACGACGCCCACCGCCGGCTCGCTGCCGCGAACGACCGGCTGTGGACAGATCCAGTCCTCGAGGCGCCCGTGATCGGTGAGCAGATCAGGCGTGCGTTTTGGGCCCACCAACAGGCCTCAGAGCAGCGCCGCCAGCTCGCGGTCGATGTCGGCGAACTCTCCGCCGCGCTGACCGCCGCGCTGACCAACGCCGGCCACACCCCCGAGCAGGCCCGATCAGCGAACGTCCATGAGCTCGCGGCCGGCACCTGGCAACCCGCAACACAGCAGATGACAAGATGAGCGGCACCGACACGCTCTACCAGCAGCTGCGCGAACACCTGCACACGCTCGGCCTGCAGGCTGCCGCGGACCGTCTCGCACCAGCGCTCCAAGCCGCCGAGCGCGACAAGCCCGGCTACACCCAGTTCCTGCACGACATGCTCACCCACGAAGTCGCCGCCCTAGCCGAGCGGCGGCTCGCAGGGCGGCTGCGGTTCGCGAAGCTCCCCGCCAGAAAGACGCTCGAGCAGTTCGACTACGCCGCCCAACCGAGTCTCGATCGCCGGCTGATCGACGACCTCGCCACCCTCAGGTTTGTGGAGGAGAAAGCCAACGTGCTGCTGATCGGCCCGCCCGGCGTCGGGAAGACGATGATCGCCACAGCGCTCGGCTACAAGGCCGTCGAGGCCGGCTACCGCGCCTACTACACCACCGCCGCCGACCTCGTGGCCCGCACCACCAAGGCCGCGATCGAGGGACGCTGGGAGACGACCATGCGGTTCTGGAACGGCCCGCAACTGCTGATCATCGACGAGCTCGGGTACCTCCCGATGCCCGCCGAAGCCGCGAGCCACCTGTTCCAGGTCGTGACCCGCCGCTACGAGCACGGCTCGATCGTCCTGACCACCAACCGACACATCGCCGACTGGGGCCAGATCTTCGCCGACACCACACCCGCGATAGCGATCCTCGACCGCCTCCTGCACCACGCGACGGTCGTCTCGATCAACGGCGACAGCTACCGCATGCGCGCCCACCGCGACGCGATCCGCGCGCTCCGACCCGCGATCACAGGTGGGGAAAAACCGTGATCACACCTGGGGAGTTCGCGTGATCCTTGACAGTCGTCGCGGCGGTCGACGCCGACACCGCCACGCAGAGGGTCGGTGAGGGGCAGGACAGGATCGCGCCGGTGATCGGCAGCGGACTCTCGGTCCAGGCGCTGCTGCCGCCCAGCGGATCGCTGGTGACCCACAGCCGGGCGCCGTCGGTGGCGGCGCAGAACTGGTCTGACGGGCACGAGACGCTGGTGACCGAGTCGTCGTCGCAGGCGTATTTCGGGCACCGTGCCGGCGTTCCGAGTTGCGTCACGGTCCAGGTGGCGCCGGCGCTTCCGGGGTCGGCGGAGCTCTCGACGTCGCCGCGGCTTCCCCAACAGTGGCGTGCCGAGGACGCGGCAGCACGCGGTAGCCAGTAGAGCATCAGTGTGTCGAGGACCGGTAGCCGGCATCGTCGTCAGCGGCGAGCTCAGCTACGACGCCAACCGCGACCCGCTCGCGACGCCATACACGCTTGCGGTCAGCACGCAGGGGAGCCCGTGCCGAGTCACGTTCGCCGACGCCTCCTCCTGCCCGGTCACCTCCTCAGCGAACCTGAGCGGATAGCTGCAGACCATAACCGCCGCCCGACAGCTTCACCCTCGCCGACCCACTCCACGTCATCACGGGCCACGTCATCGCACGCGCCCGACTCGACGGCACCTACGAAAACCGGTCAGCACGCAACCGTTCCCCGACCTACCGTGGCTGCGTATCGCTCCCGCTTTGCCGGAAGGTCGCCCCGCTGCGCGTCTCACATAATGTCCCGATCGCGCGGCGGGTCGGCGGTGGGGCGAAGGTCAGGGCGCCGCCCGCACGACGGCCCGGTCCGTTGCCCGCCGCCCGATCAGGTCATCGCCCACACCAACCTGTCCTGGATCCATCAGACAGGGCGCCCCACTGTGTCTGGTCCTCGGTGGTGTGGGCGTCGCTGACCAGAGTGGTGTCATAGCCTCTGACCAGCGCGCCGTGCAGGGTGCAGCGAATGCAGGCATCGGTCTGCGCGCCGGCGACGACCAGCCGTCCCACCCCGAGGGTGCACAGCACGTCCTCGAGGTCGGTGTCCTCAAACGCGTCGCCGTAGCTTTCGTGATCAGCGGCTCGGCGTCATCGGGCGCGAGCTCGGGCACGATCTGCCGGCTCCCGCTCCCCGGCGTGAGCTGCTCGTCGGCATGTTTCAGATCAGCGGCGGGATTTGCGGGGAGATCGGGATCTCAAGCACGGTCGGGATTTCCTTGGTCCATGCGTTCGCCGCGACCTGCTTGATCGCGTCTAGGTCGTCGAGGCGCGCGGCGTCGCAGCCGTATCCCGTGGCGATCGACACGTGGTCCAGGCCGCGAATGTCGAAGCCGGGAACGCCGGGCGTGTCCTCGACGACGGCGAATGATTTGAGGATCGCGTACTCGTCGTTGCGGAGGATCACGATCAGCATCGGGAGGTGTAGCTGGGCGGCGGTCCAGATCGATTGGAGCGAGTATTGGAAGGAGCCGTCGCCGATGATCGTGATCACCGGGCGGTTGCGGCCGGTGTCGCGCTCGGCCAGCGCGATGCCGACCGAGGCCGGTAGGTCCCAGCCGAGTGCGCCGCTGGCGAAGGTGTAGAACGTGTCGGGCTCGGTGATCGGCCACGCCTTGTGCAGGTCGCTGAGGTTGGACGGGCTCTCCTCGACCAGAACGGCGTGAGCGGGGCGGACCTCGTTCAGCGCGGTGAACACCTGCGCGGCGGACAGCCGACCGTCCCCGGCCGCGTGAGCGGCGGCTGGGGGGTGGGGCGCCATGCGGTGCTCGAGCCGCCGGTGTGGCGTGGCTTTGGACGCCACGTGATCGGCGAGTAGGTCCGTGAGCGCGGCGAGAGACAGGACGGCGTCGCCGAGGAGGCTGTCGCCGACCGGGGCGCGGGCAGTCTCGGCCGGATCGTCGGAGATGTGCAGCAGACGTAGCCCCGCCGGCAGGTACGGGCCGGGGACGTAGGGGTAGTAGCGGAATACCGGGGCGCCGATGACCAGCGCGACGTCGTGCCCTTCGAGCAACTCGCTCAGCGGGCCGATCGCGAATGGCAAGCCGCCGCAGTAGAGCGGGTGATCCTCTGGGAACGGGGCGCGTTCGGACGACGGCGCCGCCCAGACGGGGGCGCCTAACGCTTCGGCGAGCGCGACCGCCTCGTTCCATCCGTTCCCGCGGGCGATCGCCGCACCGTAGATCAGCACCGGCGAGGAGGACTGCCGCGCTGCGTCGGCGAACTCGCGCAGCCGCTCGGGATCCGGCGCGACGCGGGTGCCGACCGTCCGCACCACGACCGGATTCTGGCACGGCTTATCCCAATCATCGAGCGGCAGCGACAGGTACACCGGCCCCGAGGGCGGCTGCAGAGCGGTCGCGATCGCCCGCATGAACGCGGCTGGTACATCTTCGGCCCGCACCGGCTCATATGCCCATTTGACCCACGGCCGCGGCAGGATCGTGGCCTCCACGTTGGTGAGCCACGGCTCGAGCAGCACCATCTCGCGGGTCTGCTGTCCGGTGGTGAGAATCAGCGGTGTCTTGTTCTGGAACGCGGTGAGCACGCTCCCCATCCCGTTTCCCAGACCGGCCCCGGTGTGGAGGTTGACGAGCGCCGGCCGCCGCGTTGCCTGCGCCCAGCCGTCGGCCATCGCGACGACCGAGGCCTCCTGGAGCCCCAGCACATAGCGGAAGTCAGACGGGAAGTTCTTCAGGAAGGTTTCCTCGGTCGAGCCGACGTTGCCGAAGACCGTCGTCAGGCCGTACGCACGCAGCAGCTCGAAGGTGACGTCTCGCACAGTCATCGTGCGCTGCCGATCCGGTGTGTGGCGTTGCTCGTCGGTGATCATGAAACGGCTCCTCTCGATCGCCGGCCTGATGTTGGCCGTGGAGCTCTGTGCTGACAGCCGACCCCTGCGTACCCACGCAGGCAGGCTTGTACACCGTCGCCAGCCGAATCTCGGACACGTTCCGGACTCGTCGCGGCGGCGGGGCTGGTGAGGTCCATCGGCCAGCCAGGCTGATCCATCCCCGCGATTGCTCAAGTCAGATCGAGCCGCGGGCGCGGCGACATCTCGGGGGGCCGCCCGTCCGCGGGTGGTTGGATGTTTCGCCTATTGATGTGGGTTTGGGTTCGTCGGCTTGGTGAGGTCCCAGTCGCGGGTTGAGTTGCCGTAAGCGGGGATCCCGCCGGCGTT
>JBELAG010000022.1:0-30567 GCA_049509055.1 Solirubrobacteraceae bacterium | reverse complement strand
ATTACGCTACGCCCTCGGCGTCATCCCCACGCCCGCGTAAGCCCCTCCAAAGGACCTGCACCCTGGTGATTTTGACGGTGTGCGTGAACGGATCGGCGGCTTCGTCCCAGACGCGCGCAAGCAGTTCCTCGGCCGACACGCAGCGCCCCTGGCTTGAAAGCAACAGTTCGAGTACACCGAACTCCTTGGGCGAGAGCCCCAGATCGCGTCCGGCTCGCAACGCCGACCGCCGCGCCGCGTCCAGAGCCACGTCGCCGCAGCGCAGCACCGGCGGGATCGGCGGCTGCGCGCGCCGTGCCAGCGCTCGAATCCGAGCGACCAGTACCTCGAACTCGAAGGGCTTGGGGAGATAGTCGTCTGCGCCCAAGCCGAGGCCGCGAACGAGGTCGGCGCTGCTCGCCGCGGCCGTCAGCATCAGGACTCGGCTGCGACGACGCTCAGCGACCAAGCGAGCGCACACCTGATCGCCGTGCACGCCGGGCAGATCGCGGTCCGGGACGATCACGTCGTAGTCGAACACCGTGGCGCGCGACAGCCCGTCACGGCCGTTGAAGGCGACATCGACGGCCATCCGCGAGTGCCGCAGTCCGGCCGCGACCTCGGTCGCCAGCTCGTGGTCGTCCTCGATAACGAGCACCCGCATCGTCGGCATCAGGCTACCCCGACCGGGTTTCGGACCGGTATCACTGCCGGCGTATCACGGGCCGATACCCTCCCGAAACCTGCCGTGGCGTACAAGCCAACCGAGGAACATTCAAGGAGGCGTCGTGGCAGCACGCCACCCCGGTCAAGACCGACACCGCCCGCGGCGGGCGCGCACCCGACAAGCGACGCTCGGGCTCGCGGGCGCGATCGCCTTGTGGCTCGCCGCCGGATGCGGAACAAGCGCCACGGCCGGCAAGCCGACGACTTCGGCAGCGACGACAACGCTCGTGGCGTTCTCCAAGTGCATGCGCGCGCGGTCCAGGTTCGCGCCTTTGAGGTTGGCGCCGGCCAGGCTCTGACCCGAACAGTTCGCTTTGGCCTCGATCTTGCAGCCGTGCATCTCGCCCTCCCGTAGCTGTTGATCGCCGGCACCCCACCCACGCACGGATGGCCCTGACCCGACCCGATCCTGACCGCTCGAACTCGACCGCGAGCAGAGTCAACCCCCCGTGTATCCTGACCGCGATGACGCGCGAGGAGGCGCGGATCCGCGCCGACGAACTCAATCACGCTGCTCCCGACGGTGCCCAGGAACACTGGACGATCCGCGATGGCGGAGGCGAAGACTGGGAAGTGGTCAGGGTGACTGTGCCCGGAATGCGGTTTCGCAGCGGAGCGCTTCACACCGCCACGGAGCAGCGGCCCAAGCCCGACGAGCCGCCCGACCCTCGTCCGAGCATCGTTCGTCTGATCCCGCCCTACGGTCCTGGATGACAGGCGGCCTCGGCTGGTCGCCGTCGCCGATCATGCCGATGGTGACCAGTGGGGGCTTCTGTCGCCTCCTAGAGTGCGGCGTATGAGCGACGGGCCGGCAATCGAAGTGGAGAACCTGGTGCGGGAGTTCCGCAAGGGGCCACGCGCCGTGGACGGGATCGACTTGGCCGTCTCGCCCGGTGAGATCTATGGCTTTCTGGGGCCCAATGGGGCGGGGAAGTCGACGACGGTGCTGATGCTGACGACGCTGCTGCCGCCGACCAGCGGGCGCGCCACCGTCGGCGGATTTGACATCGTTCACCAGGGTGCCCAGGTGCGCGCGGCCATCGGCGCCGCGCTCCAGGAGGCTGCGCTTGACGCGATCCTCACCGGCCGCGAGCATCTGATGCTGCAGGCCACCCTCCAGGGCCTGCCCGGATCCGAGCGCCGGAGACGCACCGCGGCGCTGCTGGACCGCGTCGGGCTGACCGAGGCCGCTGACCGGCGGGTCGGCGGTTACTCGGGCGGGATGAAGCGCCGGTTGGACCTGGCGCTCGCGCTCGTGCACTCGCCGCGCATCCTGTTTCTCGACGAGCCGACCACCGGCCTTGACCCGCAGAGCCGCTCTGCACTGTGGGAGGAGGTCGCTCGGTTGGCCCACGACGAAGGCATGACCGTATTCCTGACCACGCAGTATCTGGAGGAGGCCGATGTGCTCGCCGACCGCATCGGGATCATCGACCACGGCCACATCGTGGCCGAGGGGACCCCGGCTCGGCTCAAGGCCGACATCGGCGGTCCCAGCGTCGAGGTGACGCCGGCCGACGGACACGACGTCAACCGGCTGGCGGAGCTGCTGTCGCAGTTCGGTGAGATGCGGCGCAACGGCCGCGCGAGCGTGACCGTGCAGCTACCGGGCGGCGAGTCCGAACTGGCCGAGATCGTCCGGATTCTCGACCGCGCGCACCTGCGCGTCGAGACCCTGCAGCTGCACCAGCCCTCGCTCGACGACGTGTTTCTGTCCCAAACCGGTCGCAAGCTCGAGGGCTCTGGCGACGGCGCGACGACTGAGGATGCGGCCTCCGAGCCTGCGCAACCGGGGCGGCGGGGCAGGAGGCGGCGTGGCCGCTGAGATCGCCGTCGGAGGGGTCTACGTTCCGCCGACCTCGCGCGTCAACGTCATCGAGCAGACCCTGGCCGTCGCTCGACGCGCGGTCGTGCGCACGACCCGTCAACGGGCGCTGCTCATCTTCCCGATGATCTTCCCGCTGATCCTGTTTGCCATCAACGGCTCAGCGCTCAGCACCGCGACCCGCATTCCGGGCTTCCCGACCCACAACTACCGCGACTTTCTGATCGCGATGCCCTTCGTGCAGGGAGCGATGTTCGTCTCGATCAATGCCGGTGTCGACCTCGCCCGGGACATCGAGACAGGCTTTCTCAACCGTCTCTCGATGACCCCGGTACGGGGCACGGCGCTGCTGGTCGGGCAGCTCGGCGGAGCGCTGGTGCTCGGTATCGTCCAGGCGATCGTCTACCTGCTGGTCGGGCTGGCCAGCGGCGTCACGTTCGCCAGCGGGATCGGGGGTGCGCTGGTGCTGCTTGTTCTCGCCATCCTGATCTCGTTCGCGTTTGCCAGCCTGGGCATCCTGCTGGCGCTGCGATTCGGCAGCGGAGAGGCTGTTCAGGGGATCTTCCCGCTCCTGTTCGTGACGATCTTTCTCAGCTCCGCCAGCCTGCCGCGCAACCTGATCAAGGCGACCTGGTTTCGTGACGTCGCCACCTACAACCCGGTCTCCTACCTGCTCGAGGCGCTCCGCAGCCTCGTCATCACCGGCTGGAACGCGCAGGCGCTGGCGCTGGGGTTCGGCTTTGCGCTCGCCCTGCTCGCGATCGCACTCGGACTCGCCCGGGCGGCGATGAAGTCAAGGCTGACCCGGACATGAGACGGTTCGTCTACGTCGCCCGCGGCGTCGGCTGGCGCTCGATCCACAACACGCTCGTCAACCCGGCGATCCTCGTCCCGTCGATCGTGTTCCCTCTGTTCTTCCTGATCGCCTTCGCAGGCGGCCTCTCCCGCATCAGCGATGTGCCGAACTTCCACTACCCCCCCGGCTACACCTCCTTTCAGTTCGTGTTCGTCTTTCTCCAATCAGCGGCGTTCGGCGGTGTCTTCACCGGATTCGCCGTCGCCCGTGACTTCGATTCCGGCTTCGCCCGGCGGTTGTTGCTCAGCGCCCCGCGGCGCAGCGGCATCATCGCCGGCTACACGGTCGGCGCTCTGCTGAGGTGGGCTCTCACCGGCGCCGTCGTCACGATCGCCGCCGTGATCGCCGGCATGAACGTCGACGGCAACGGCGTGCAGCTGCTCGGCCTGCTCGGGCTGGGGATGGGGATGAACCTCGTCGCCGCCCTGTGGGCCGTCGGCCTGGCGATGTTTCTCCGTACCGAGCAGGCCGGCGCCGTCATCCAGATGCCGGTCTTCGTGCTCCTGTTCCTCGCCCCGGTCTACGTGCCCATCACCCTGTTGACGGGCTGGATTCACGCCGTCGCCAATCTCAACCCGGTCACACCGGTGCTGGAGGCCGGCCGCGGCCTGTTGGCGGGATCGCCGGTCAAGGTGGCGATCGCGTTTGCCGGTATCGTCGTCGCGGCCGTCGTCCTCTCGGCGTTTGCTCGCCGGGGCCTGGCGTCGGCGGAGCGGGCAGGGTGAGGCGCCTCGATCGAACGTCGAGTGCCGCGTCGACGTTTTGAGCCCAGGCGCCACGCGGTCGATCACGCTCGCATGGGCACAACCGACGCGAGCAGCAGCCGGATCGGATTCGGTCCTTCGCCGGTACGCGGCGGTCCCGCCGGCCGTCTCGCACCCCGCGTACGTGCCCACTTGGCGCTCCCGCTCTGCATCGCGGTGCTGGTCGGGCTGCCGTTGGTGCTGCCGACCGCAGACCCAATGGTCAGACCGTGCCCGGCCTCGACCGTCGTGAGCCGCGGCCAGGTGGCGAGCGTCAGCGCCGCGGGCCTGTCGTGCGCCCGCGGCATCCGACCCGCCCGCTAGAGCTTCCCGACCCTCCGCGGGCCGGGCGTGTTCGTAGGATGCATCGATATGGCAGCGCTACCACGACGCATCCGGCGAGCCGGCCGATGCGGATGACGCCCGTCGGACGATCACCGGGACGGGCGTAATGGGCGACCACCTCATCGTCCTTCATTCCGCGGTGCGGGTCTGTGCGGGCTACAGCCGCCACGACGCTCCCTCGATTCTGCTGGACGGCTCATCGATGGCGCGCGACACCGAGCACGGTCGCGCGATCACCGCGCAGCTGACGCGCCGCCAGGCGACGCTCGAGGAGGCGATCGCTGCGGCGGGCTTTGCGCTCGCCAGCGCGGGGTTGCCCAAGGGCATCCGCCGCCAGGCACTCGCGGCGTGCGAGGACTACTTCTACAACCGCCTCGAGCTGACGCCGAGCCACGAGCTGGACGGACGGGGAGAGATCGTCGAATCGCTGGAGTTGATGCCTGAGCCGATGTACCGGGCGCTGGAGGACATGGTGGGCCTCGTCGTGGACGGCGACTACGAGGAGCTCCGCGTCGCGTCTGGCGATCGCCTCAGAGTCGAGGACCTGCGCCGTCGCCTCGAGGAGGACTGCCCCGAGTCGCTGGTGCTGCCGCCGCGCGAGACCTACCGGGTCGAGGCGATCGCCAAGTCCGACGATCCGGAGCTGCCGGGCTGGGGCTATTTCCTCGACCTGCGGACCGAGAGCGGCCCGGCGCGCCTGCACATCGAGGGCGAGCTGGAGGAGTCGGGCGAGCGGTTCACGGCGACACTCACCGACATCCTGCCCTGATCCGGCCGGCTTTTTGCGCTCGTCGAAGGGCTCCGGACGGCCCGCGCACCGGGGGTCGACTGCGGCCCCGTTAAACGCGGAAAGCCCACCCGTGGGTGGACTCTCGGCCATCAGAAGATCAGGCGGCTTACGCGGCAAGGGGACGTTCAGATGAAGGTCTCGCCCTCTGGTTGCCCTCGCTATCTGACCCTGTCAGCGTAGCGCACCGGCCAAAGCCCCGACCTCATGCGGCGTGCGCCGGCGCCGGCACGGTGGTGTGCCAGGCGAGCGTCAGCCGGTCGTGGTCGACCACCCACACCGCCGTCAGTTCTGTGCGTCGCATCGCGAACCTCCAATCAGAGGACCCCGGTCACGGGGCCCTGCCCGACCATCGGCGCAATCCCGGTGGGCCTGAAGGCGGCCGCGCGCTCGCTCGGCAAACCGTCGAAGCCAGAGTCAGCCACCGTCCGCCCTGCGTCTGGCCGCCCGCGCGGAGTGGAAGCGCGATCCGCCCGGGGCCGTGTGGCTGGCAGCGCCCGCCCGTGCCCGTGCCCGTGCCCGGGTCACGGGCTGCGCCTGCGGGTTGTGCGAGGGCGGTATTCTGGCGCGGCCGGGATGCGCCCGAGCCGCCGGTGTGCCGGGCGTCCGCCGGTGCGGACGCCACGCGAGGACCGAGAGACAGGAGCGCGAGATGGATCCTTCCGAGTTTCAGGGCGAGCATCTGACCCGGCGGCAGCTGATGCAGCGCCTCGGCATGGTCGGCGCCGGCGCGTTTGCCAGCCAGTCGGCGTGCGCGTGGATGGCCGGTCCGAGCTGGGCGGCGATGATCGAGCGGGCGGCACGGACCGCGCCGGCCGGCTCGGATCTCGAGGCGGTCGAGCACATCGTTTTCCTGATGCTCGAGAACCGCTCCTATGACCACTACTTCGGTGCCTACCCGCGTGGCCGCGGGTTTGACGACCACCCGGCGCACTCGCTCGGCGTTTTCGCTCAGAACTATCCCGGAGGATCGCATGTGGTCCCCAAGCACAAGCTGTTGCCGTTTCACCTCTCAGGCGACCACGGTCTGGAGTCGACGGACGATCTGACCCACGACTGGGGTCCGATGCACGAATGCTGGAACCACGGCAGGATGGATTCCTGGGTGAAGGTCCACACCCAGCAGCGATGGGAGGGGCCCAAGGGAGCGCTGACGATGGGCTACTACCAGCGTGCCCAGCTGCCGTTTCACTGGGCGCTCGCCGACCACTTCACGCTCGGCGACGCCTACCACTGCTCGATCCTCGGACCGACGCACCCCAACCGGTTGATGGCCAACAGCGGCACGATCGATCCGGCCGGCACGCACGGCGGGCCGGTGGTCGCGACCAGCGACACCGACGACGCGATGTGGAGTTGCACCTGGGCGACCGTTCAGGAGCTGCTCGAGGACAAGGGGGTCTCGTGGAAGGTCTACACGCCGAGCAACGTCGGCGTCAGCGGGAAGTACGCGTCGCTGACCAACTATCTGACGTGGGCCCCGAGCTTCTATGACCCGACGGTCACGAGCAATCTCGGGCTGACCGACAACGTCCTGCCGTATTTCACGGCCTTCCAGCAGCCGGGCACCCCGCTGTTCGAGAAGGCGTTCAAGCAGACCTTCCCGAACGACTTCGCGGCCGATGTCGCGGCGGGGAGCTTCCCGAGCGTCTCCTGGATCATCCCGCCGCTCGGCTTCGACGAGCATCCGTCGGCCTCGCCGAGCAACGGCCAGTGGTTTGTCTCGATGGTGCTCGACGAGCTGACCTCCAATCCGGAGATCTGGTCCAAGACGGCGCTGTTCGTCATGTACGACGAGAACGACGGCTGGTTTGACCATGTGCCGCCACCCACCGCCCCGGCCGGCACCCCCGGCGAGTATCTCACTGCCGGCAGCTTCCCGGTCGGTGAGCCCAAGCCCGACACGCTCGGCATCCACGGTCCGCTCGGGCTCGGCGTCCGGGTGCCGCTGCTCGTCGTCTCGCCGTTCAGCCGCGGCGGGCATGTCGCCACCGAAGTGTTCGATCACACCTCGCAGCTCAAGCTCATCTCCCAGCGCTTCGGGGTCGAGGTGCCGAACGTCTCGGCGTGGCGCGGCAGGACCGTCGGCGACCTCACCTCGACACTGTTTCACTCCAAGACCGACACCTCGGTGCCGAAGCTGCCGACGACGTCGATCCGGTTCGCGTCGGCGGGCCCGGCCAGCTATGCCGAGCAGTGGACCGAGTCAGGCGGGTTCGGTCCGAGCATTCCGACCAAGCAGCGGATGCCAAACCAGAGCGGTGGCACCGAGCCGGCCGCCCGATTCTTCGCGCTGACCGAGGACGAGGCGGCGATCCCAGACGAGGCCCGGACGGCGATCGACATCAGCGGCCCGCCGAACGAGACCGTCAAGTCGCGCGGGAACCGGCTGCTGCGCAACCAAGCCCCGCTCGGTGGCAGACTGGCGGGTCGATGACGCGGCGCGCCCCGGCAGCCGACCCTCCACCCCCGGAGATGTTCGCCGCCATGGTGCGCGAGGTCCGGCGGTTCGTGCGCAACGAGGTCGTGCCGCTGGAGGCGCAGATCGATGAGACCGACGAGGTGCCCGCGCGGATCCGCGAGCAGGCGGCCGAGCTGGGACTGTACGGCTTCGCCCTGCCGCCGGAGCACGGCGGAATCGGACTGAGCATGGAGCAGGAGGTCCGCTTGGTCTTCGAGCTGGGCTGGACCACGCCCGCGTTCCGGTCCCTGTTTGGCACCAACAACGGGATCGGCGGCCACGTGCTGTTGCTCGGTGGGACAGACGAGCAGCAGAGCGCGCTGCTGCCGCGTCTGGCATCGGGCGAGCTGACCGCCGCCTTCGCGCTCACCGAACCCGAGGCCGGCTCCAGTCCGGCTGACCTTCAGACCACGGCCCGCCGCGAAGGAGAAGGGTGGGTGCTGGACGGCACCAAGCGCTTTATCACCAACGCGCCGGTCGCTGACCTGTTCATGGTGTTCGCCCGCAGCTCGGCATCGAGCCGACCGGCCGACGGCATCTCGGCGTTTGTCGTGGCGGCCGGCACCCCCGGCCTGGCGATCGGCCCGCGCGACCACAAGATGGGGCAGGCCGGCACCTCGACGGCGGACGTGATCCTCGACGGGGTCCGCGTGGGTGCCGACGCCCTGATCGGCGGAGTCGAGGGCCAGGGCTACCGCACGGCGCTGGCCTGTCTCTCGCACGGCCGGCTGCACATCGCGGCGGTCTGCGTCGGCCTTGCCACCCGGCTGGTCGAGGAGTCGCTTGACCGGGCGATCACTCGCCGCCAGGGTGGACGGCCGATCGCCGAGCACCAGCTCGTGGCGGCGATGCTCGCCGACTCCCAAACCGATCTGCTCGCCGGACGGGCGCTCGTTCTCGAAACCGCGCGCGCCTACGACGCCGGCACCGACCGGCGGCTCGGCCCCGCATGCGCCAAGCTGTTCGCCAGCGAGATGGTGGGGCGTGTGGCCGACCGCGCCGTCCAGATCCACGGCGGCACGGGCTACATGCGCGGCGTCCCGGTGGAACGCTTCTATCGCGATGCGCGCTTGTTTCGCATCTACGAGGGCACCAGCCAGATCCAGCAGCTGGTGATCGCCGCCGAGATGCTCAGAGGCCGCGGCGGGCGCAGAACGCCGCCTGTGCGCTCGGTCGACTGAAACCGGCGGGGTTCGCTGGTGTGGCACTTGACATGGGCGGTACGGATCGTCCACTCTCACCTGGCTTGGAGTTGACCAGCGGACACCAGTAGGAGGATCAATGGCTTCATCGACTCACTCGACTCACCTCCCGGCACTCGCGGAGCCGCATCAGCGCGAGGAGGTCGGTCAGCAGCTTCAGGCGCTGCTGATTGAGCTGATCGATCTGTCGCTGCTCGGCAAGCAGCTTCACTGGAACGTGGTCGGGCCGTTGTTCCGTCCCCTGCACCTCCAGCTCGACGAGCTGATCGAGTCGTGGCGGGCGCTGGCGGACACGGTGGCTGAGCGTGCGGTCGCGCTCGGCGTCGCGCCGGATGGACAGAGCGCGACCGTGGCCGCGGACACCCCGCTGCGCCGGGTTGACCGTGGTGAGCTGGAGGATCGAGTCGTGGTCCGCGAGCTCACGGGCCGCGTCGCTGAGGTGGCCGAGCGCGCCCGAGAGCGAATGGACAGGCTGGGGGAGCTCGATGCCGCGTCGCAGGATGTCGTGATCGAGGTCGTCCGCGCGCTGGAGGGGCAGCTGTGGATGATTCGCGCCCAATTCCCCGATTCCGCATCGCGCTGAGTCGCTGATCAACCGCGAGATCACGATCGGAGTGGCGGATCGAGGCTTGGGGACGCGCGCGGTGAGAGTTCGAACGTCTGCGCGGTCGGGGTGAGGGTGACGGTTTCGCCGGCGGAGATCAACGCCCGGATGGGAGGGTCGGCGGTCACCTCGACCGCGTCTGGACGGATCACGATGTGCACGCGACTGCCGCGAAACTGGACTCGGAGATCAAGCGTCTGCCATCCGGGCGCGAGCGTGGGATCGATCGCGAGCGCGTCGCCGACGGGTCGTAGGCCGGCGTAGCCATATGCGATGGCGCGCCAGACGCTGCCCATCGCGGCGAGGTGCACGCCGTCGCGGGTGGTGTGTCCGATGTCGTCGATGTCGACGTGGGCGGTGAGGCGCAGCATCTCGAGCGCGGGCTCGCAGCGACCGGCGCGAGCGAGCAATGCGGCGTGCACGCCCGGTGAGAGCGTGCTGCCGTGCGCGGTCCGCGGATCGTAGAAGTCGATGTTGGGCTCAAGCGAACCGGCGGCGACCTCGTCGGGAACGAGGTAGTGCAACATCAACACGTCGGCCTGTTTGACAATTTGGGCGTTTTGGGTGCGCTCGTGACCGAGCAGTATGTCGGCGGGAACCGGCCGCGGCGCGAGATCGGCGATCAGCAGCGGCTCGAGTGCGTAAAAGCCGGCGAACTGCTCGTAGATCCCGGTGGCGGGGTCATACCCATCGGCGATCGAGTCGGCCAGATCACGCCAGCGGTGACGCTCGGCCTGGTCGATCGTCCCGTCGCTCATGGCCGCGGCGCGCCGGAGGTTCCAGCGAGCCATGACGTTGGTGTAGGCGTTGTCGTCGATCAGCGGGTGGTACTCGTCGGGTCCCATGACGCCCCGGATGTGGCCGCTGCCATCGGCATCCGGCTCAATCCGGGAGGCCCACCACCGCGCCGTCTCGACGAGCAGGGCGAGCCCGGGCCCGGCGGCGAACGCCTGGTCGCCGGTCCAGTCGATGTAATGCGCGGCGGCCCATGCGACATCGGCGACGATGTGCTCTTCCTGCGCACCGGTGTAGACCGGATCGACGTCGCCGCGGCTGTTCAGGACCCAGTCGGGGGTGACTTCCTCGCCGGTGGCCGCAGACTCCCAGGGGAACCGCGCGCCGCGGTGTCGGTGGGCGCGAGCGGCTCGGAGCGCCGCCGGCAGCCGCCGGACGCGATACTCGAGCATCGCCCGGGCGCCGCTGGGATGTGTCGCGGCCAGGAACGGGAGCACGTGGACGTCGCTGTCCCAGAAGACGTGACCGCGGTACCCGCCGCCGCTCAGCCCGCGCGCTCCGACGCCCGCCTCTCCGTCATCGGCGACGGCCGCCATCAGGTGATAGAGCGCCAGTCGAACCGCGAGCTGCAGCTCGGGGTCGCCGTCGATGCGGACGTCGGCGTGCTCCCAACGCTCTGCCCACGCCCGGCGGTGATCGCTGAGCAAGGTGTCGAATCCGAGCGCCCGCCCCTGATGGACACGAGCGAGCGCCGCGCGTTCGTCGGCCGGCCCAGCATCGGCGCCCTCATAGGCACTGACGCGATCAAGGACCCAGTCCACCGCCGTGCCGTGGGCTCGCTGATCATCGACACGATGGTGCGCGGCCGCGGCGATCGAACCCGGTGAGCCGACAGTCCGCATCCACGTACAGCCATCGCGCTCGCCGCCGTCGTGCTCTCCATCGGGCCCCGGCCGTAGATCGCGCTGGTCACGCAGCCTGGCGCCGAGACCGCGAACTCGCATGACGGTCATCGCAGGTCGATCGAGACTGGAGAGCAGCAGCGCTGCAAGCCTCGTGTCGCCGCCGAGCAGCTCGTGAGACAGGGTGCCCGCGTGCAGATCGAGCACGCGGCGCGCGGACAGCACGGCTGGGGCGACGAGCTCGATCGTGTTCCAGCTCGGCCCCGCGAGCAGCCGGGACTCAGAGCCCTGACCGGTGTAGACGCCCGACAGCAGGACGGTCGGGTCATCGTCGGCGTTACCCACCAGCCGGCTGCCGCGCGTTCCCAGCCGGCCGTCGCCCAACGTCAGCAGCGACTCGTCAACGCCATCTCGCCTCGGCTCGGCGTCATCGATCGCGAGCGTCCACTCCTGGTCAACGGCGACCAGCGGAAGCTCGCCATCGTGGCGGCGAGCGATCTGGTCCTCGAGCACGCGTGCGATCGCGTCGCGTCCCGCGGCCAGGACCTGATCCGATCCGATGCCCAGCTTCCACAGCCGGCGCAGGAACCATCGCATCGAGCCCGGACCATCGATCAGGCCGATCTCCACATGGGCCGCGTCGCCGGTGATCAGCGCGTCGGCGAGGCCGGCCTCAGCGGCGGCGGCGCCGGCGATCTGGAGCGCCGCGCCGGCCTGCCCGGCCGGCGCACCCGGCGACACGGGCAGCAGATCGATCCGGCACCGGTGCGGCCGCTTGGGCCCGAGCACCGCCGTGATGCCATGCGCCGCCAGGCGCGTGATCGTGACCTCGGCGGCGTGAGCCAGGGCGGTTTCCTGCTCACCGGCCGCCGGCGGGGGCCGCTGGAGCTGCGGGCCGTCTGGACCGACGCGGAAGATCTTCGCGCCGTGGTGGAGCGCGAGCACGAGCGATCCGGGGCCGTCGGGTCGCGCTCCCAGCTGACCGTCGACGCTCTCGACGCCGTCGCCGCTGACGATCGCGACTTCGATCCCCGCCCCGCAGGACTCCTCGATCAGGTGGCGCAGACGCGTTGCGTGCCCGTGGCCGTCGGGGACCGTGGCGCCGTCCCAATCGACCACGACCGCCTCAAAGCGCCGCGCAAGCGCCGGGCCCATCGCCGGATCGGTGCTCGGCGGGCCTTGGAGCGAGGTCATGTCGACATGACGATCCGGACGTCGCCCTGCTGCTCGAGCAGGGAGAAGGCCGTGCTGGATCCGGTCTGGCGAAACGCCAGGCCAACCTTCGAGCCGCCAACGCGAATGCCTCGAATCTCAACCGCCTCGAGCCAATCCGGGAGCCGTGGGCGGTCGACGGTCAGCCTGTTCTGCGGCGCCTGGGCCGAGATTCCCAGCATGGCCTGGAGCAGCATGAACGGCGATGTCGCCGCCCAGGCCTGCGGGATGCATGCGACCGGGTAGGCCACGATCGCTCTCGATCCATCGCGTTGAAAGCCGCAGAAGAGCTCGGGCAGGCGGAAGTCGCGCGCGCCTGAGGCGACATCGAAGAGACCGGCGGCGATCCGGTTGGTGGCGGCGTCAAACCCGTAGCGCTTCAGGCCGGCGGCGGCGATCGCGTTGTCGTGGGGCCACACCGAGCCGTTGTGGTAGCTCATCGGGTTATAGGCGGGCGAGCTGCCGGAGAGGGTCCGGATCCCCCAACCGGAGAACATGTCCGCAGCCATCAGCCGCTCCGCCACCAGCGCCGCCTTGTCGTCATCGACGATCCCGCAGTACAGGCAGTGTCCCGGATTCGATGTGACACTGCGGACCTGCTGCTTGCGCCCGTCCAGGGCGAGCGCGAAGAACCCCTCGTCGGGATCCCAGAACACCTCATTGAACGCGGCTCGCAGCGCGCCGGCTTGCCTTCGCAGCTGGTCGGCGCGGGGCGCGTCCCCCAGCGCCTCGTAGACGTCGGCGATCCGTAGCTTCGCCTCGTACACGTAGCCCTGGACCTCGACCAGCGCGATCGGGCCCTGCGCGAGCGAGCCGTCCGCGTGCACGATGCAGTCGTGCGAGTCCTTCCAGCCATGGTTGATCAGGCCGGCGGGGGCGCGCTGCTCGTACTCGACGAACCCGTCACCGTCCCGGTCGCCCCACTCATCGATCCATGTGAGCGCGGCGTCGAGCGCCGGCCGCAGTTGCCGCATCGTGTCGAGGTCGAGCGTCCAGCGGTAGTAGCCGCCGGCGACCATCAGGAACAGCGGCGTTGCGTCGACCGTGCCGTAGTACGGCGTGTGCGGGATGTGCCCGGTGCGCGCCAGCTCGCCGGTGCGCAGCTCGTGCAGAATCTTTCCCGGCTCGGCGTCGCGCCAGCCCTCGTCGGTCTGCGCCTGCAGCCCGGCGAGTACCAGTAGCGTCCCGCGCGCGACCTCGGGGTTGATCATCAGCGACTCATAGGAGCTCAGCAGCGAGTCCCGGCCGAACGGTGCGACATACCAAGGGATGCCGGCCGCCGGCAGTCGATCGCCTCCGACGGGCATCATCAGCGCGTGCAGATCACGCACGGAGGCATCGATCAGCCGGTCGAAGAGCTCGTTGTCGGTGGTGACCTGCGCGCACGCGCCAACCCATTCGGCTTGTGCAGATTCGAGCGCCGTGGCCGCCCGGACGGCGGACGGCTCGGCATCCCCACCGGCGACGCCGGTGGGTGTCACCGTGATCCACAGCGAAATCGATTCACGGGTCTCAAGCCGTATGTCCCAGGTCACGTGTACACGGCCGCCGTCGATCCTGACACCGGCCGGCGCAGGCTCGAGCTCCACGAGCGTCTCCCGATGCTGGCCATCTCCGGCCACATAGCCGAATCGCACACCCTTGACATCGTGGGTCGGTTCCAACAAGCGACCACTCGTCCCCCGCACCACGCCCCGCACCTCGAAAACGTCGGCGAAATCAGCGGCCAGCGACACCTCCGCCACGGTGGTGATCGGTTTGAGCTCGAAGTTGCGCACGCGCACCCTGTAGAACATGCGATCGTCCATCAACACCGTGCGCCGGACGTTCAGGGTCTCCTGCGCCACTGGGGCACCGATCGCCGAGCGCAACACCGGATTGGTGGCGTTGATCACCGCGTAATGGCCCGACTCCATCACCGAAGACAGCAGGACCGGCGGCAACCCACCCACCGTGAGGCGCAGCTCGGACAGGTGTCGGGTGTCCTCGACGTAGAGGCCCTCGCCCGAGGCGGGCGCGGGACGGATATCGCCGTCCTGCCGCGCGCACACGAACGCCGCACCCGACTTCAGCGCCAGCAGCTCCTCGCGCACCCCCACCGGCACATCGGGCGCGCCCTCGAGCTCACGCCCGTGACCGGCTTGGATCCCAGGCACGCCGGCGCGATCGGCGCCGAGCCGGCCCTCGGGTTCGACGGTCGATGTCATCAGATCCGCGGACGATCAGCCCTGGGGGCGGCGCATCGGTCCGTCGGTGCATGCGTCGTGAATCGCGGAAGCGTTCATCTGCTCTCACGATCCTAGTCCCCCCGGTGTCTCCGCCTGGCTGTCCCCCACGCTGGTCGCCCGGATCGGGTTCGCTGAATGGACAACGACGGACGCCTGCGCCAGCCGCGCTTCCTCGGTCTGCGCGACGACAAGCGCCCCGCCGACGTCGTCCGCGAGCAACCCGGCTCAGGCCGCGCAACGGTCCCCGGCGAGGGGCCGGGCCGGCAACGCCTGGGGGCCGCGGTCGCCGCTCGCTCTCGACCGGTGTATGATGGCCGCGTTCCGCCTGTACGGTCCGGTTTCAGCTCCCGCTCGGGGCCGGATCGTCGATGGCGACGAGGAACATAGAATTCGTGGACACTGGAGCCGGTCCGAGTGTCGTCTCGGAAGACGGCACCTGTGGCCGCTCAGCCAGAGCCTGCGCCCACCTCAGCCGGGAGACGTCATGACCACTGTAGACGAAACCGCCGAAGTCCTCTGGGGGCGGCCGCGGCGGGATCCGCCCATCCGGACGGGCGAGGACTACATCGAGAGCCTGCGCGGGCGGAACCTGTCCGTCCGTTACATGGGCGCTCCCGTCAGCGAACCCGTCGATCACCCCGTGATCCGACCCAGCATCAACGCGATGGCGCGAACGGTCGATCTGGCCCTCGAACAACCCGAGCTCGCGTCTGCCCACTCGGAGATCAGCGGACGCACCGTTAACCGGTTCCTGCACGTCGCCATGTCCGCTGAGGACGTCGTCGCCCAGAACCGAATGCAGCGAACGCTTGGCCAGCAGACGGGCACGTGCTTTCAGCGCTGCGTGGGGATGGACGCGCTCAACACGATGTACTCGATCACCTTCGACTGCGACGCCGCCAAGCACACCGACTACCACGAGCGCTTTCGCAGCTTCCTGCGCTATGTCCAGGAGGAGAACCTGATCATCGGGGGAGCGATGACCGACCCGAAGGGTGACCGCTCAGCGGGTCCGGCCGACCAGGCCGATCCGGATCTCTTCTTGCACGTCGTCGAACGTCGGGACGACGGAGTGGTGCTGCGGGGTGCGAAAGCTCACCAGACCGGGTGCATCAACTCGCACTGGATCGTGGTCATGCCGACGATGCGGATGCGCGACGTCGACCGGGACTACGCCGTCGTCGCGGCGATCCCGGTGGAGCACCCTGGGCTGAGCTTCGTCTACGGCCGCCAATCATGCGACTCGCGGGCGCTGGAAGGTGTCGACCAAGGCAATGCGCAGTTCGCCGGGCAGGAGGCGCTGATCATCATCGACGACGTCTTCGTGCCCAACGAATATGTCTTCCTGGACGGCGAGGTCGAGTACGCGGCACCGCTCGTGGACCGTTTCACCGGATTCCACCGACGCTCCTACGTCTGCAAGACCGGGCTGGGAGACGTGCTCATCGGTGCCTCAGCGCAACTGGCGGAATGGAACGGCGTCGCCGGCGCCGGCCATATCCGCGACAAGCTCGTGGAGATGGTGCATCTCAACGAGACCATCTACGGCGCCGGGATCGCCGCCTCTCATCAGTCCACCCCGACCGCGGCCGGAAACTTCCAGCCAGATCAACTGCTGGCGAACGTCTGTAAACACAACGTCACCCGCTTCCCGTATGAGCTGGGCCGACTCGCCCAGGACATCGGCGGCGGCATCGTCGCGACGATGCCCAGCGAACTGGACTTCGACGACCCGGACACCGGGCCCTTGCTCCGCAAGTACTTCGCCACGGTGCCGGGAATCAACGCCGAGGACCGGATGAGGGTGCTGCGACTCGTGGAGAATATGACCATGGGCCGCAACGCCGTCGGCTATCTCACCGAATCGATGCACGGCGCCGGCTCGCCGCAGGCGCAACGGATTGTCATGGCCCGGCTGGCCGACCTCGAGCACAAGAAGACCCTCGCGCGCCATCTGGCGGGCGTAGAGGACGCCGGCACGGACCCACCCGCCGCCCATTCCACGCCTGAGTGACCAGGGGAGATCTTGATGTCGACGACCGAACGCTCTCAGAATCAAACGACGGCCTATACCGCACGTCCCTGGACAAAGCTCTACAGCGAGGGATGTCCGCCGGACATCACGGCAGACCACGCGAACATGCTCGACCTGTTCACCGCGTCGGTGAAACGAGCGCCGGACAACATCGCGATCAAGTACTTCGACGGCGTGTTCAGCCTGGCCGACCTCGACGCGCGCTCTGACGCGCTCGCGCTTGCCCTGCTGGAGGGCGGCTTCGCGGTCGGGGACCGGCTCGGGGTCTATGTGCAGAACAACCCGGCGTTCGTTATCTCGCTTCTGGCGGCGTGGAAGGCCGGCGGCGCGGCCGTGCTCATCAATCCGATGAACAAGAGCCGCGAGGTGACCTACCTGCTGGTCGACTCCGGTGCCAGTGCACTCGTGTGCCTGGACGACCTCTACGAGTCGGTGGCCAAGGAGGTCGTCGCGAGCGGCGACACCGCGGTGAAAATGGTCATCACGTGCTCCGCGCTTGACGGGCAGTCCCGCAACGACCCGCGGTTGTTCGCCGGCGTGGAGCGGGTGCGCGCGGACGGGACGCTGGATCTCGAGGCCATCTTCAGCGCATACGCGGGCCGCAAGCCACCGCCCGTCGATCCGGGTCCCGATGACTTGGCGGTGCTGTGCTACACGTCGGGGACCACCGGGGAGCCGAAGGGCTCGATCTGTACTCACGCTGCGATGGCGTTCAACTCCCAGACCTACCGGGATTGGATGAGCTTCACCGAAGCCGACTCCGTGCTCGGCGTCGCGCCGCTCTTCCATATCACGGGCCTGATCGGCCACATGGGGATCGCCCTGCTGGCGGCGTGTCCGTTGGTGATCAGCCACCGGTTCGAACCAAATGTGATCATCGACGCGATGCGCGAGCACCGCCCCACATTCACCATCGGGTCGATCACGGTGTTCATCAATTTGTCGGCGCACGCCGGCCAGACCAAAGAGGACTGGTCCTCGTTCCGGATCATCTACTCCGGGGGCGCGGCGGTCGCGCCGGCGGTCGCCGAGCAATTCCTGGAGAAGACCGGTATCTACATTCACAACCTCTACGGGCTCACCGAGACCAACTCGCCGTCCCACGCCGTCCCGATGGGCAGCAAGGCGCCGGTGGACCCGACCTCGGGCGCGCTGTCAGTGGGCGTGCCGATTTTCAACACCGTCGTCCGGATCCTCGACGAGGAAGGGCAGGAGGTTCCCGTTGGTGAGAATGGTGAGATCGCCATCTCCGGCCCGGAGATCACCATCGGCTACTGGAAGAAGCCAAAAGCCACAGCTGAGAGCCTCGGCGGCGGCGAGTTGCTGACCGGTGACATCGGTTTCATGAACGAGGACGGCTGGTTCTTCGTTGTGGACCGAAAGAAGGACATGATCAACGCATCCGGCTTCAAGGTGTGGCCACGTGAGGTTGAGGATGTCCTGTACGGTCACCCGGCGGTCCGTGAGGCGGCGGTGGTCGGTGTTCCCGATGAGTATCGTGGCGAGACGGTAAAGGCCTACATCTCACTCAAACCCGGCGCGACGGTCACCGAGGAAGAGTTGATCGCGTACTGCAAGCAGCAGATGGCGGCATACAAGTACCCCCGCTCGATCGAGTTCATCGACGAGGTGCCAAAGACGATCAGCGGGAAGACGCTGCGGCGTGAGCTGCGCGATCTGAATACGTGATCCGCTCTCTCGTCGGACGCGTCACGGCCCACGGGTGCGCTTCGCCGCGATCAGTTGGGGCGTAGGTCCACGAGTGCATGGGCACGGAGGGCAGCTTCCCTGGCGAGATCGTGCTCTCCGTGGCGTGTCCACATCCACTCCAGGACCTCTGCGGCCTGTGGTTGTTCCAGTTCGTCCGCCCGCAACAGCGCGGCCTGCGCCCTCATCGTGTCGCCTCGCTCCAGATGGCTGAGCCCGGCCTCGAGGTTGGCCGCGCCGTCGGGTGATGCCAGGACTGTGCTCCATAGCGCCTGCGCCCCATCGGCGTCGCCGATGCGCTCCAGCTGCTCCGCGGCCCACGTCATCGACAGACCATGCCCGCCTCTGCAGCCGGCTTGCGCCGCGGCGAGTGCTCCGTCCACATCGCCTCTCCCGAATCGGTACTTCGCCTGACACAGCGCAGCAGACGCATCGCCCATCTCCACCGCAAGCCCGAGGGCATCATCTGCTTCGCGTGGTTTGCCTCGGCTGGCGAGCAGGTCGCCCAAGTGATGAGCCGCTGACGCGTTGCCGAGGCGCACTGCCCGTCGGTAGTACTCCTCGGCGTCGTCGCTCGCCCGGTCTTTCAGCCGCTCCGCAATGGCGCCGGCCTGAAGCAGCGCCAACGGGTTCTCACGATCGCACTCCGGCTGGAGGACCAGGAGCGCGCGTTCGGGATCGTTGAGGTCCTCGGAGAGATAGCGAGCCTGGACCAGCACCGCGACGCCGTCGCCGAGCCGTGCCGCCTTTGCGCAAGCGTCGATCGCGCCTTCGTAGTCGCCTCGCCCCGCGCGTGCAGTGCACAGCACATGCCACGCGTCGCTGCATCCCAGATCGAGGGCTCGCTCAAAAGCCGCCTCAGCCTCACCCGGCAGGCGGCTTACCGCGAGAAGATGCCACGCGAGGCGTTCCGCACTGCGTGCATTGCCCGCCTGGGCGCCGCGCTGCAGAGCGTCAACGGCATCATCGCCGCGACCAAGCGCCCGGTAGATCACCGCGAGGGCCGGCGCAACCGAACCATCTCCGGCGTCAAGCGCCCTGCGCAGGAGCTCGGTCGCCCCGTGGAAGTCTCCGTGGTTCAGTCGTTCCTGCGTCACGGCGGCCAGCGTGGACATGCAGCCGCACTTCACCGCGACGTCCCATGCTGCAGCGGCGCGGTTCTCGTCGCCGAGCGCCAGCCAGATATGCCCCATCGCCACCTGGAAGGGGAACCAAGCTGGTGTATCGATGTCGTCGCGCGCCATCGCGAACTGCTCAAGGGCCTCGATCAATATCCTGTGGCCGCGTGCCGCGTAGGGCACCCAGGCCGCTTCTTGGGGGGTGGCAAGTGTCAGAACGGTCAGGCATTCCTGCGTGGTGAGGCTCTGGCGCCGGGCGGCCACGATGAGGTCGGCACCTCGGTAGCCCCGCTCGTCTCGCTGCACGAGTGCGAGCTCTCCGAGCACCGGCTGCTCGGCCCACGCCAGACCGCTATCGAGATCGTCGTCCGCGGGCTGGCCTTGGATGCTCTTCTCCCAGAGCCGGCGGAGGCGAACCCGGTCCAGCGAGTCGCCGATGCCGCACGCACCCCACGTCAGCGCGGCGTCAGCGACTGCCTGGCCAGAGCGGTGCTGGGCGGATGCTCCAGGCCGGCGACCGGTGTCGAGCTTGCGAACGAGCAGATCGCTGCCAAGCACGTACGGACCGATGCCGTGCAGCCCTATGGCACGGGCATCAGGCGCGGAGTAGTCACCCCGCTCGACGGCCGAGGCGAGCACGGCGGAGGACAGACCCTTGGCTCGAACGCGAACCTGGGCGAACCGCTCGGCAAGAACGAGGCCCAACAGGGATCCGTGTGCACCGGCGCGATCGGACTGAGGGTTGCGCCGACCCTCGGCGGCCAGGTCGGCCGCCCAGCCTCCGGCCGTGGCGAGCACCAGCACGCGACGCGGCCAGGCGCCGAGTTCGACAAGGTGTCTCAGGGTCAGCCCCGACTCGTCCGGCGCAACGAACCGCTCGAGGTCGTCCAGCCAGAGGATCAGCGGGCCGTCACCTGCGCCGAGTTCCCTCGGCGTCTCGCTCGCGCTGAGCAACCGGGCCAACGTGCCGGGAGCACCACGGTCGCCGAGCAGCACCGGAGCATCTGGGCACACCACCATGGCAGCGTCACGCAGGGCGCGTGTCTTTCCGGTGCCAGGCTCCCCCACTAACACGATGAACCGCACGGCGTCCCCCGAAACGACGCGCTGTGCCGCTGCGTGGCGCAGGTAGGACTCAACCTTGTCGTCCAGCGGCCGGCGCAGTTTGGTCGTCCAACCATCGCCATCGCATGCCCTTCCCGCCCTTCGGACACCGAGGTCGCGCCAGTCGAGCTGCCGCAGACGCGGCAGCGGGCCGAGAAGCGGACGCTCGTGCGAATCTGGGTGGGACGCGCCGGCGGCGCCGGTCACGAGCAGGTCACGGACCTCACGGCCGAAGTCTGATCCGGCGGTGCTTGCGGAAGCCACTGCATTTTCAGGTTAGCGCCTGGAAGGAGCGGTTCCCTCGGCCCCCGTGACGCCTCGATCAGGAACCGCTCGGGCGCAACGCTGGTGACTCGACGCCGACGAGAAGCAGCCATGCCCCGGTCACGATGAACAGGAACGACGCCATCATTCCCACCCCGACCGCGTACAGGCCCCATGTGTGTCCGAAGAACAGGATCGCGGCGCCGGTCTGCTCGATGATCAGGCAGGCCGCGTAGCCGAGCGTCCTGGACAGAACGGCGTGCTGTGCCGCGCCGCTGGGGCGGAGCGCTTCGTTGAGGCTTCGAAGCACGACGACCTCGACGCCGGCGATCACCACGAAGATCTCGCCGCCCACCGCGCGCGCGGCTTGGCCACCCATCAGGACCAGGCCGCAGCGGATGAATACAGTCGTGAGCGCGGTGAGGATCGTGCGGGCGCGATGGCGGTGCGTCGGATCGGAGGCGATGTCCGACAGGTGCAGCGACATCGCGACGAACACGAGGCCCGTCAAGGCGGCCGCTCCGCCGCCCACCATCACGAAGTAGTCGCGCCAGAGTGGGGCGTCAAACATCGGCGGGCACAGTGAGCACGGGTGCGGTTGGCTTCCGGTGATCAGTCCGGTCGGTCATGGCGCGTGAATCATCGCTGATTTTGGGTCAGCGTCATCCCCGCGCGCAGGTCCGCGATCAGGGTGTCGAGCACCAGCTCTTCGGGGATCGTGACCGCGGGATCGCGCACCAGGTCCGCGAGCGCCGTCACCGAACCGCTGAGCTTCGTCCAGCCGTCACCGAGGGCTGCGCGCGCGGATGCCAGATCGAAGCGCCACGGCGCCGCGCCGTATCGATCCTCCAGGTCAAGGAGGATCTGGACGCCCGCTTCGTCGAAATCACCGTGATGGAGGATCACGGCGCCGGCGTGGTGGGCCGCGGAGAGAAGCAATCGCACGGCGTCCGAGGGGCGTCCCCGGGTGCAGACCAGGGGCGGGCACGACGGTCCGAGCGCGCGCTCCGCGGCGATCACGACCGAGGGGTTCTCGCAGCTGAAGCACGGCACCCCCGGGGACCAGCGGAGGTCGACGGTGGCGAGCTGTCCGTAGGTGAGGATCACGTGGGTGCCGTGCATCCCGCGGGCCAGGCAGGCCACCCGGGACTCGCCGAGCAATGGCAGGTTGAGTCCGACGACGTTCGAGGAGATCGGGTCGACGACGACGTCGAACGCGCTCCAGACCTCCCGCGCGGGCGTGTGCTCGCCGAGCCCGGCGGCCGCCGCCAGCAGCGAGACGGTCAGGCTGTGCAGAGGTGTGCCGAAGTCCAGGCCGTGCGGATCCCCGCCCAGCATCTCAGCGGCGAGCACCGTCCGCTGCACTGGCTCGGGCCCGGGGAGAACGCCGACGATCCGCAGTGCCTGGTCGAGCAGCGGCTGTAGGTCAGGGTGCACGCGTCCCTGTTGGATGGCGCTCTCCAGCCACCCTCCGACACTCGGCCGCCCCCGCACGACCTCGTGCTCCAGCAGCCACCCCCGGAAGCCGGTCCGAAGCTCCCGGCGCGCGGCCCGCTCGGCGGGAAGGTCGCGTACCGGACCGCCGCCGACCCCTTCATACAGCTCACGTGGATCAAAGCCGCACTCACGGAGCGCCGCCTCGAATTGTGACAGCGCGATCCGCAGCGTCGTGCCGGCCAGGACGGGGCGCCTGGGGGAGAGGAGGCTGTCGAGCGCGAGCGCCTCGTCGGGGTCGAGGTCGGCAACCACGATCGTGCCGTCGCCTGCGCCTCCGCGCTGCTCGCGCTTCTCGCGGCCGGCGAGGAGGGCTCGCCGCAGAGCGGGCGCGGGCGACGAGGCGCTCACACCAGCAGCTGACCCTGCTCGCGCTCGTGCAGCACGTCCCCGTCCCACAGGAAGGGGATCGCGTGGACGCCGAACGTGCCGTTCTCGCGGTGCAGCTGATAGATGGCGAGCTGGGGCACGGACCGGTAGGTGCCCCACAGCTCGTGTGAGGTCATGACCACGTCGAGATCGAACGCGACCGTGGCCTCGAGGACACGCTCGCGGGTCTCGTCGTCGATCCCGGAGAGCGCCTCGTCAAGCATGATCAGACGGGGCGCCTGCGAGTCGCCGTAGAGCGCGGCGGCGGCGGCGAACAGGGGCAGATGGATGAGCACCGACTGCTCCCCGCCCGAGCCCACCGCGTGCCGGCCCTTGGTCAGCCGGATCCGTCCCTCCTGGCTGCGCTCGTGCAGCCCGAACGCGAACCAGGTCCGGTAGTCGAACGCCTCCATCAGGGTGTCGGCCATCGGCTTGGGCTGTCCGCCGAAAGCGTGGTCGCGCCGCGCGGCTTCGATCCGGCTGCGGAAGAACGTGACCAGCTCGCCGCGCGACTCGTCACCGAGATGGCGCACGTCGCGACGGAGGAGGGCGAGCGCGGCCCGCTGCGTGTCGCCGTCTCCGTCGAGGGGTCGCCATTCCAGCTCGACCGTCTTGCCGGCCGCCGTCGGGCTGCGACGCAGAACCGCGTTCATCTGCTCGATCCGCCCGCGCACCTCGTGGATCCGCTGTCGCAGGTGATCGGCGATCTCCTCGACGAGCGCCTCGTTGAACACCCGGCGCTCCTCGGCGGTCAGGATCTGCTCGCGATCGGCGATCTCGGCGCCGAGAGTCTCGAGAATCTGGGCGAGCGTCTGGTCGCCACCGGAGTCGGTCACGTGGACCAGCAGCAGCTCATCCTCGCCCCGGCTGGCGTACGCGCCCATGTCGGCCTCGGCGAGCTCCCGATCGAGCAGCTGCACCCCGCGCTGGACCTCGACGCCCAGCTCGCCCGAGCTGCTGCGCATCGACAGGAGCTCGGGCGGCAGCGCTCGCGCCAGCTCGAGCGTGCGGGTGACCGTCCAGCCGCCGCTCTGCGCCTGATCGCCGGGGGCGGCGTCGCCAAGCACCAGCGCCAACACACCGGCCTGCGCGAGCTGGCGGAAGGCGACGCTCGCGATCTCCCGCACCCCGCGCGTGCGCTCGTGCTCGGTGACGGCGGCGCTCTGATCGCGCTCGAGTCCCGCGACGGCGATCAGCGCCTCCTGCGCGGCGCCGGCGGCGTGGCGATGCGCGTCACGCGTGACCTTCAGCGCCGACACGACCTCCGCGTGCCGGATGCGGACCTGCTCGCCGGTCTCTCCGAGCGCTCGCTCGCGGGCAGTGTGCTCGGCGCTCAGCCGGTCTGCCTCGGCCTGCTCGTCCTGACACCTCTCGCTCTCCGCGGCCGCCGTCCGCTGCGCGTCGGACAGCCGGTGCGCGAGCGCCGCGGCGCTGCGAGACTCGCGATCGGCCCGCGCCCACGCGCCGGCGACAGCGGTCACCGCCCCGGCGAGCTCGGCGGCCGCGTCACGCCGTTCGTCCAGGCCGGCCTCGTCGAGCGACGGTGGCAGTCCGTGTGCGACGGCATGCTCGCGCCGAGCACCGTCCGCGGAGAGCTCGGCGTCGGCCGCGTCCCGGGCCGCCCGAGAGGCCTGCTCATGGATTCGCGTCGCCTCGGCTTCGAGCGCGGCCACAACCCTGACCGCATCGACGGCCGAAGCGATCGGCTCCACCGATGCAACCGCGTCCAGCTCGCCGGTCAGCGTCTCACGACGCCGGTCGATCGCGGCGATCTTGCCGTCGACGGAGGCGATCTCCGCTCGCAGCGACGCGATCCCGTCGCGCAGCTCGGCGATCCGGGCGGCGCGGCGGGCCTCGCGCGCGGCCGCACCGAGGTGCTCGGCCTGGTCCTTGGTGCCCCGGCCGGTCAACGGGCCGAGCACGAACCGGCCGTCGAAGTCGACCCACGGACCGGCGGCTCGCTCGCCGAGCCCGATGCCTCGCAGCAGCAACGCGACGACGGAGGGCGCGACGGGCTGCGAGTCCACCGGCACCAGCGCCTCGAGCAGCGACGCGCCCGCCACCGGCTCGGCCTCGGCGAGCACGACGTCGGCCAGTGTCCGGTCGTCGAGGCGGCCGTTGGGCATCACCCAGGCGTCGAGCAGGCCCGAGGCCTCGAGCGCGGCCTCCAGCCCTGCCCTCCGGTCGTCCGGAACGCCGTCGCGATAGTCGACGAGCCGCCACAGCGGCGCGCCGGACCGGGCGCACCGCGACGCCCGCGGCCACGCGGGCGCCGGCGGGCCGTCATCGTGGGCGGCGGCGAGCCGTTCGATCTCCGCCTCGATGTCGCGCACCGCATCCGCGGCGCCACGTCGCGCCGCGGCCAGCGCCGCCCGTCCGTCGGCGAGCGCCGTCCGCGCTTTCTCGCCCGCCGGCGCGAGCGCGCGGAAGGGCGGCTGGCCGGCCAGCGCCAGCTCCAACGCTGCTGCGCCGGCGTCGTCGTCGACGCCGAGCTCCTGAAGGCCGGCGCGCCAGCCGGCGAACGCCACCGTGTACGCGGCGCGGGCCTGCTCGAGTTGCTGCTCGCAGGCGGCCCGCCGGTCCTGCGCCTGCTCGAGTCGCCGTGCCGCGTCTCGCTCCTCGACCCGGGCTCGCTCGGCGGCGGCCGATGCCTGCCGCGCGGCGATCAGGAGCGCGCGGTGGCGATGCAGGACGTCGCGCCAGTCGCGGGCGAGTTCGCGGAGCAACCCGATCCAGCTGTCGATACTCACCGCGCCGTCGCGCAGCTGGGCACCGAGGATCTCGGCCCGCGCCCCGAGGCCGGCCCGCGCACCGAGGAGCAACGCGCCGTCGAGCTCCGCGCTCGCCCGTCCCCGGTGCTCGGCGGCGGCCGCCTGGGCGATGATCAGCTCCGCCTCGAGCGCCGAGGCGTGAGCGGCCGCCGAATCGGCGTGCTCGCGCGCCGCCGCCGCCGCCCGTGTCTGGGTGACGGCGTGCTCGCGCAACGCCTCCACCTCCGAGACCGATGACCAGGCCTCCGAGCTCACGAGCGCGTCGCGCTCGGCGGTCAGCTGCGCCAACGCGGCTTCCGCGGAGTCGCGCTCGGCGGTCGCGGCGGTCGCGCGTGAGCGCTCTGTTTCGAGCGTCGTGCGCGTCATGCGCAGCCGCTCGGCGGCATTCTCGACGGCGGTCTCGGCCTGCCGGACGGCGTCGGCCCGCTCGCGGATGGCCGCCCGGGCGTAGGCGCTGTAGGTCCGCTGATGAAAGCGGCGCACTCGCTCGCGCACATCGCGCAGCCGGGCGAGGCCGCGCTCGAGCGTCTCGAGCTGCTCCAGTCCGCCGGCCAGGTTGCGCATCAACGCCTCGTCCACCTCGGGCAGCCCGACGGTGAGCTGAGCCGCGACGCGATCGGGATCAAGCGTCTTGGAGAGGTGTGGGCGGCGGAGGTCGCGCATCAGTCGCAGCATCGTCTGGTACTGGTCCTCGCTGCCAAAGCCGAACAGCAGGTCGTTGAGACGGGCGCGGTAGTCGCGCTGGCTGTCCATCACCTCCCCGTCGTCGCCGAGCGTGGCGGCCAGCTCGGCGCGGCCGATCGGCTCGCGGGCGCGCAGGAGGGCCAGATCGGCGCCGACGGCACGGTCACGCGCGATGAAGAACCACCGCGGGACGTCGGTCAGCGCCCGGTTACCGCGCATGCCGATCCCGGCGGTGAGCCGCCGCAGGTTGCCGGTCTCATCCAGGCGCTCGAATTCGAGCCACACATAGCCGATCCGCTTGTCGAGGCGCTTGCCGGCATCGGTGCAGCCGATCAGATTCCACTTCATGTCCTTGTACGCGGCGCCGAAGGGGTCAAGCTTGTTCGGGCTGATGTCGCCGTCGAGGCAGAACGGCAGCAGCAGCTCGAGCGCCTTGGTCTTGCCCGATGTGTTGTGGCCGCGCAACAGCAGTCGCCCACCGGCGAAGTCGAACACCTGGTCTGCGTACTCGTACAGGTTGACGATCCCGGCGCGACGGGGTCGCCAGCGGGTGGAGCTGGGGCTCATTGGTCTGCTCCCGATCGGTTGCGAAGCTCCGGGGCGCGAAACCGCGCCGCCAGCGGGGTGGGACGCACGCCACCGAGCTCGCCGCGCCGCGCAAGACCGCAGGCGAGCAGCACCTCGGTGGCAGCATCGGTCAGCGCCGTGACCTGGACCGGGTCGCCGGCGTCACGCCCCCAGTGGTGACCGTGGTCGGCGACCAGCGCATACACGGCGTCGCGCAGCGCCTCGCCGCTGATCTCGGTCGCCGCCGGAGTGCCCGCGAGCGTGTCGCACAGGAGCAGCGCGACCTGCTTGACGGTCGCGTTCGTGGGGAACGGCACGTCGGTGAACGCGCGGCCGTCGGTGATCAGCGCGCTCCCCTCGGCGCGCCGCTCGATGTGGTAGCCGGTCGCCGCGGCGACGGCGGCCTCGATCCGGGAACGCTGGCCGACGAAGTACGCACGCTCCTCGGCATCAAGGTCGGCCAGCAGGACGACCGGGTCCTCGGTCAGGCGCCGGGCGAGCCGTTCGGCGCGGGCCCGGTTCTCGCCCTCGGGCGTCGGCGGGTAGCGCCATGACTCGTCGAGCAGGTCATCGAGCGTGGTCGCCGCGAGCGCGGCGGCGGGGTCACGCACGAGCAGGGCGAGCCGGCGCCGATCGACCGTGAACAGCGCCTCGTCGTCGCCCTGCTCACGGCGCGCGTAGCTGTCACGCGAGCCCGAGGTGTGCTCGATCACGCCCCACCACAGCAGCAGCTCCAGGCCGTCGGCGAAGGCCATTCTCTCGCTGCGCTGCCTGAAGTCCACCGTGACGGAGGGTTCGACGTCGCCGCCGGCGCGTTCGACCTCGCGGGCGAGATCCGCGATCGCGGTCTGGGCACCACCGCGCTCGAGTGCGACCAACGTGAGCAGGACCATCACGCAGCCGCGATCGCTCAGGGCGGTCCACTCGTCGGATGGACGCTGACGACCGCTCACCGACGAGGGACGGATGCGCAGCGGGCGGCGCAGGCCGTCCGTTGTCGGCAGACCGGAGGCGCGAGCGGCGGTGCTCCCGACCTCGAGCTGATATCCGTAGGTCGACTGCAGCGTCGTGGCGAGCTCGCGCTCGTGGCGCCGGATCAGGGCGTACACCGGTCGGTCGGCGCCGACGAACGGCGCGGTGAGCAGCGCGCGCAGCGCCTGGGTGCGCTCCTGCTGATCATCGAGCTCGCTGAGCCTCACCGCCCGATGACCTCGATCTGGAAATCGGGGAGGTCAAGGACGCCATGAGGGGCGCGGAGCCGCGCGCGCTCCTGGTGGGGGTCGCGCGGCGCGCGCAGCGCGATCGTGATGCGTCCGTCGGTCGAGCTCGCGCGGCGAATGCCGTCGCGATCCGCGGGCGACTCGTAGGCGCGGCCGATCCAGCCGAGCAGATGGCGAAACTCATGCGCGTCGACCCGCTCGAGCAGGGAGAGCCTGACCGGCCCGCGGGCGGACATACGCCCGAGCAGCTCGTCGAGCTCGCGGCGCTCCGCCACTCGCCGCTCCTCGAACTGCCGACGGCTCTCGGACAGATCGGCGATTCGCGCCCCGCGGCCCGTTCCGGGCGTTCGCACGCCGGGCGTTCGGAGATGGGCGACCACCGGCGCGGGCGGAGCCTCGAGCCACGTCGTTCGACCGCGATCGGCGATCTGCTCGGCATCCTGCTCGTGCACGCCCACGTGGCGAGGGGTCCGCAGGCCGAGCGCGGCTCGCAGCCAGGCGGTCGCCTCCCCGGGCGGCGCCCCTGCGACCTGACCGGCGAGCGCAAGCAGCACGCCGGCGCGGTCGACCCGGACCGACCTGCGCTCGATCAGACGCTCGGCGATCGCCAGCACCGCGCGGATCGCGTCGACGACCTGGTCGTTGAGGGTGCGCCACGGCGAGCTGCTGTCGTCCTCGCCGACAAACCAGGCCCGCAGACCGTGCCAGCGGCCGAGCAGCTCTGAGGTCCGGCTCGCTCGCTGCGCGTCGATCGATACGCCTCCCGGGAGGGCGACGAACGCCTCGGCATCGACGATCCGGGCGACGAGCACGGCCGGACCGGTCGCCTCGATCCGCTCGATCTGCGTGAGGATGTCGGCCGAGTGCTGCATGCGGCTCTTCTTGAATCCCTGCAGGTGCTCGAGCAGCGCGCCCTTGCCGCGTTCGAACTCCGCTTCGCCGACCCGCTCGACGGTGCGCATGAGATCACCGAGCGAGCGCATGAACGCCAGCGCCCCGGCATGCAGCGCCTCCACCTCGGCGAGCACGCGCTCAAACAGCCCTCGCAGTTGCGAGCCGTCGGGCTCGGAGCCCGCCAGCTGATCGGCCAGCTTCGCGAGCGCGTCACGGATCGAGGGCAGACGGGCCGTGTCGAGCCGGCCGATCTCCTCGCCGAGCGCGTCGAGCCGGGCCAGCAGCTCCTCGGTCAACCGCCCCGCCGGCGTGACGTCGTAGGTGAAGCGGTTGCGACGCCACTCGGCCGCCGTCGACGCCAGCCCGGCGTCGTGGTCGCGCTCGACGGCGCCCCAATGGTCGAGGGCCGCGAGCCGCTCCTCGAGCCAGTCGAGATCGACCGACAGTCCGTAGCGCTCGCGCAGGCGATCGGCCACCTGCGCCGGTCGCAGCCGCAGACCGAACGCCTGATGCTCGAGGTAGAGCACCCGCATGATCCGGCGATACACCGCGGCCTCGTCGGCGGTGGCATAGCGCAGCACCGGATGCGCGCTCAGCCGCTCGGACGCGACCGCGCTCGTCGCCGCCGGTCGCTGCCCCGCATCCGGGCCGGCCTCGAAGGCACCGGCCGGCTCAGGCCCGGCGGGCAGGGGCGAAGGGGAGAGCTCAGGCTCCATGACCCTGGAGCTCGCGGCCGAGCACCGCGACCAGCGCCGCGAACCACCGGCGAGCGAACGGCTCGTACTCCCTCCCGGGACGTCGCGATAGATCACCCATCCTTGTACGGATCATGGCGGGCCGCTCGGACGGAATCGCTTACACCGTGGCGACGATACCTTCGCGCCGACACGGCTTCTGGTCAAGAAATGTGTCAAACGTGTGTCAACTGACGCACTCGGTGTCCGGTGGCACCCGGGTTCGCCAGGGGTTTGCGCGACTTCAGGTCCGACCGGGCGCGCGTGCCGGTGGCTCCCGCCACCGATGCATCCCGAGCTCGGCCCGGAGTCGCTCCATATCCGGAGCGGGCCGACCCGCTCGCGCGAGCACGTAGGCATCGTGCTCGAACTCCCGCAGCACTGCCTCGAGCCGCGACCGGCTCTGCACGCGCCGCGACGCCGCCCGCGGGGTCACGCCGCCCAGCGCCGGCACGCGCTCCTTCGGCCACAGCGCCTGCCAGGCGTCGACCGCCTCCTGCGATGCCCCGAACGGCATCGGCATCCCGAGCCGGATCGGCGGCATGTCCTGCGCCGGTTCGATCACCGTTCGCCTGCCGAGCTCGGGCTCGGCCCCCAGCCCGCGCAGGAGCTCGAGCAGCGCCTCCAGCCGCTCGTCCGAGTTGACCGATATCTCGAACCCATCCGGCTGGCGCTCGAGTCGCCCCCGCAGCCAGCGCGGCGGCTCGTCGGGCTCCTCGATCGGCTCAGCCTCGCCGCCCAGCGAGCGGATCTGGGCGAGCGCGCCTGCGCGCTCGATCTCGCTCAGCTCGCGCCCCCACCAGCTCAGCTCGCCCGCATCCTCGACCCTGAAGTCCGTGTGCGCGGCCAGCGTAACGGCGACAGCGGGGGGGTCGTTGACGGTCACGTGGGCCGTGACCAGCCGGAGGCGCTGGCCGTCGGTGTTCGTCAACTTCGGGCCGGTCGCGCGCCGGCGCCACGCCTCTCCGACGATCCCCGGCAACAGGCTGCCGAGCACCTTG
>JBELAG010000219.1:0-10391 GCA_049509055.1 Solirubrobacteraceae bacterium | reverse complement strand
GGGTGTGGTGTCCGTACATCTCCCAGAGCCCCGGGGCGCTGGCCAAGTTCTACCCGGGCAACCGGTACGTCGACTGGACCTGCCTCAACGGCTACAACTGGGGGCCGCTGATGAACGGCCCCGACGGCTGGCATTCCTTCTCGTCGCTGTACACGACGTCCTACGACGAGATCACCCAGCGGATCGCGCCGGCCAAGCCGCTGATGGTCGGCGAGGTCGCCTCCAGCACGGTCGGCGGCTCGGAGCCCGGCTGGATCACGAGCATGTTCAGCCGGCTGCCGACCCAGTTCCCGCAGATCCGAGCCGTCGTGTGGTGGGAGACGGTCGACTCGCGCCCCTCCTACCAGCGACTGCACCTCCAGCTGGAGGACTCGCCCGCCAGCGCGCACGCCTTCGCCCGTGCGGTCGCCGGGTCGCTGTTCGCCGCCAACGACTTCAACGGTCTCAGCGCCAAGCCGATCGAGGCGCTCACCTTCGCGCAGCTGCGCGCGATCGCCCGCAAACCCTGAGTCTCGGATGCCTACCTGCGCGGGTGGTTGGCGGCTGGGGTCGGTCGCGCTGAGCGCCCTCACGGCAACCGGCAGAACGTGACGGATCCCCCACGCCGTCTGAGATTTGCCACCAAACGCGCGCTCGGACCGGCAATCCGCGCCAAATCCGAACCCCGCGCGGCGGATTTGCCACGAACTGCGGGTGGTTTCCGGTCATCGGCGTCTCATTTCTGAGCAAAGCGATGCAAATGCGGATGCCGGCGCGCCGCGCCCGGCGCCGGTCAAGTTGCATGGTCGCCGACTGACCATGCGGAGAAAGAGGGGCGGTGGTGATGCACAGACGTCGTGGAATCGCGTTCCTGACGGCGATGGTGGCCGGGATGGCAGGGCTGACCGGGGTCGCCGGCGCGGCCACGTTCACCGTCAACGACTCGAGCGACGCGGCGCTGAGCGCCCCGTCGAGCACGTCGTGCGCCTCCACCCACGGCGGCACGTGCACGCTGCGCGCCGCGGTGCAGGCCTCCGACAACATCGGCGGCGCCGACACGATCATCCTGCCGGCCGGGACCTACACGCTGTCGATCCCGTCGACCGGGACCGGCTCGGCCGCCAACGGCGACCTCGACGTCGCCAACGGCACCTCGCTGACCGTCACCGGCCCCGCCGGCGCCGCATCGACGATCATCAACGCCAACCACGACGACCGGGCGTTCGCGGTCGACGCGAGCAGCGACGCGCTCTCGATCTCCGGCGTGACGATCGAGAAGGGCACGGCGGCCGCCACCTCGAGCGCGCCCGGACTCGGCGGCGCGATCGACAACGACGGCACGCTCTTGATCAGCGCCGCCGTGCTCAGCGGCAACGCGGCCGTCAACGGCGGCGGCGCGATCTACGCCGGCAGCGGCGCGGCGTCGACGTCGGTGGTCGACTCGGCCCTCACCGGCAACGCGTCCGACGGCGCGGGCGGCGCAGTGGAGACGGTATCCGGGACGGTGACGTTCACCGGCGACACCGTCGACCACAACAATGCCGAGAGCGGGGGCGGCGCCGTCGACGCCGACCAGGCCGGTAACACCGTCGGCGCGATCACGATCAGCGCCAGCGACGTCTCCCACGACAGCGCGCAGAACGGCGGCGGCGCGATCGACGCCGACGCCTCGGGGCTGCTGACCGTCGCCGGCTCGACGTTCGCCGGCGATCAGGCCGGGACCGGCAACGGCGGCGCGATCGACGCCGTCTCCGGCAACGCCGCGATCAGCGGCTCCACGTTCACCGGCGACGAGGGCGCCGACGGGGGCGCGATCTACCTCGACGGGACATCGCCGACCGCGGCCGAGTCGATCACGACCAGCACGTTCTCCGGCGACAGCGCCACCTCGACCGAGGGCGGCGGCGTCGACGACGACTCCGGCAGCCTCACGCTGACCGGCAGCACCTTCCTCGACGACAACGCCTCCGATGGCGGCGGCGGCCTGTACGAGCAGAGCAGCGGCAGCCTCGCCGCGACCAACGACACGCTCGACGGCAACCAGGCCGTGGAGGGCGCCGCGATCTTCTTCGCCAACGCCGCCACCCCGCCGTCGACGATCGCGCTGCTCAACGACACGATCACCCGGAACACCGCGTATCAGGGCGGCGGGATCTACGACCCCGAGCACGCCAGCACGATCGAGAACACGATCGTCGCCGGCAATACCGGCGAGGGCAGCGCGGCCGCCGGCGGCGGCGACTGCTATTTCGCCGCCGCCCACAGCGCCGGGGCCGCCGACATCGGCGGCAATATCGACAGCGACGGCACGTGCTTCAGCGCGAACGTCGGCCACGACCAGGTCGACCTCGCCACGCTCGATCTCGCCGAGCCCGCCGGCAACGGCGGGCCGACCGAGACCGACGCGCTGCTCACCGGCAGCCCCGCGATCGCCGCCGCGGTCGGCGCCGCCTGCCCGGCGACCGATCAGCGCGGCGTCGCCCGCGCCGGCGCATCGTGCGACTCCGGGGCCTATCAGACCGCGGCCGCGGACCTGCAGATCACCGGGTCCGGGCCGGCCACCGCGACGGTCGGCGCCCCGGTCTCCTACACGCTGACGGTCACCAACCTCGGCCCCGGCGCGGCCACCGCGGTGACGGTCACCGATCCGCTGGCGGCGGGCGCGACGTACTTCAGCGCCGGCGCGTCGCAGGGCTCCTGCACGGGGACCGCGACCGTGACCTGCTCGCTCGGCGAGCTGGACTCCTCGAGCATCGGGACGAACACGACGGCGACGGTGACGATCGTGGTGATCCCGAGCACGCCCGGGTCGCTGGTCGACACCGCGACGGTCAGCGGCGCCGAGGCCGACCCCGTCGCGTCCGACAACACGGCGACGGTGACGACGGCGGTGTCGTCACCGCCGACGGGTCAGACCGTCGCGCTCGCGCCGCTGCTGGACACCGGCCCGGCGAGCGAGGTGACGCCGACGACGGCGACCCTGAGCGCGGTCGTCAACCCGGCGGGCCAGAGCACGGCCTACACCTGGCAGCTGGGCACGAGCACCGCGTACGGCGTCACGCTGTCGGGAGCGACGCTCACCGGCGCCGGCGGGCAGGGCGTCGTCATCTCGGTCGGCCTGCTCACCCCCGGCACCACCTACGACTATCGGATCGCGGCCGCCAACGCCGCCGGCGCCGCCCAGGGCCAGAACGTGCGGTTCACCACGCCGAGATTCGCGCCCTCCGGCCTCACGCTCATCGCCAAGCAGAAGGGCAGCGGCTTTGCCGTCGGCGGCCGGCTCACCGCGACGCCGAGCCTGACCGCCGCGGCCGCCTGCCGCGGCACGGTGACGGTCACCCTCCGCCACGGCCGCCGGACAGTCACGAAGCGGACGTCGATCACTCGCCGCTGCACCTACGCCGTCGCGCTCTCCCGAGCCGCCGCCGGCGCAAGCACGCTGACCGCGTCGTTCGGGGGCAACGCCGTGCTCACCGGGCGCACGCACACGATCACGGCGGTGTTCAGGCCGCCGGCGTAGCGCGGCCGGCTCCGCGTCGCGCGCGGGCACCCCGACCGCAACCCACCGGTTGCGTGGTCGAAGAGCGGGTAAATAGGCCGAAGATCGCCCCCGCCTCTGAACGTTGGGCCTCGTGGGCGACCGGACACGGTCGTGCACACGCCGCGCGCGAGCCCCTGGCAAAACACGAGGGGGGTCCGTGGGCGCCTGGCGCGCCCCGCTGGTCGCCGGCCGTGCGCCCGCCCCGGAGAGCTCGCGGGCGATGCGCGCCGTCGCCATCGGGCTGCTCGCCGTCGTCAAGCAGTTCGGCGGTCTGCTGAGCGGATCCAACCCGATCGCCAACGCCGCGGGCGCGAAGGACGCCCACCACGCGGGCGCCGAGGCGACCACCACGCGGGCGCCGAGGCGACCACCGCGCAGATCGTCCGCGGGCTCGCCGCCGCGTGTCGGCCGCTGGATCACCGTGGTCGTGCTCGCGTGCCTGGCGGCGCATCGCCGCCGGCTCCAGCAGCACCGGCGGCCTCGCCGAGACCTGGAACGGCAAGCGCGAGAACGCCCACGCCCCGAGGCGCCGTCACAATCCGCCGCGTGACGATCGTCAGGCGGCTGTGGGGATACGTCGGGTCGCGGAATCTGCGCGGTTCGCTGGCCCGCCGGGGCGTCGCCGGGACGGCGGCGCTGCTCGCGCTCGACGTCGGGCACTCGGCGCGGAGGCTGCTGTTCGTCGCCGCCGAGACGGCGTTTGACCGCTGGCACGACGTCGACACCCGTGGCCTGGTCGCCCAGCACGAGCTCGGCGTCGACGCCGCGATCACCGAGCACTCGCAGTACTACCTCGGCGCGTATCCCAGCCAATTGCGTGACTTCATCGCGGCGCTGGGCATCGACTGCACGCGCCACGTGTTCGTCGACCTCGGATCCGGCAAGGGCAAGGCGCTGCTGCTGGCACGGGAGCGCGGCTTCGCCCGGGTGATCGGGGTCGAGCTGTCGCCGCTGCTGAGCGCGACCGCGGCCGCCAACGTCGCGCGCGCCCGCCGCTTCTCCGCCCGCGGCGCCGCGATCGAGCTGAACACCGGCAGCGCCGCCGACTTCGTCTTCCCCGACGAGCCGACCGTGCTGTGGCTCAACAACCCGTTCGACGCGACCGTCCTGGCGCCGGTCCTGCGCGCGCTGGCCGCGGTCGCCGCCGCACATCCGGTGTACGTCATCTACCAGGGGCCGAGTGAGCGCGCGCTGCTGGAGCGCACGCCGTGGCTCACCGTGCTCGCGACCCGGCGCAACTGCGTGATCTACCGCTCGGTCTGACGCCGCGTCAGGGGTGCATCCCGCACGCGCGGGCCCCCTGCTTGAACGCCGGAGACTGGGGGCTGTCACCGGGCCCGAGTGCGAAATACAACCCGGCGAAGTCCAGGCCCCCGCCGCTCGGGGGCGAGAGCGTGGGATCGGGGAAGCCAGGTACCCCGTGCGCACGCAGGCACTTCGCCCAGGCGATCGCCTCGAGCTTGCGGCTCTCGCTTACCGGTGGTGGCGTGAACCCGCCGGCCGGCTCGCCGCACGCGCGCTCGGCGCTGCGGAACGCCGGGGCCTGAGGGTTGATCCCGGAGCCCCGGCCGCCGACGGGCGTGCCCGGGTCAGGGAAGCCGGGCACCCCGTGTGCGCGCATGCAGTCGGCGAACCGCAGCGCCGCCGCGTCACCGTTTCCGGTTCCGGCCGCGCTGCTCGGGCCCGAGGACCCGCACGCGGCGAGTGCCAGGGCACAGCTGACGGCCGCCGCCAGAGCGATCGGACGCAATCCGTCGAGCGCGGCGCGGCGCCGGGCCACGCGGCCCGGCGCGCGACCCCGGGCGAGCGCGCCCGCGAGCGTTGCGGTTCTCTGCACGGTGGCAGCATGCCCGAGGCCCGGTGACAACGACGTCACAGCGCGATCGCCGGAACCGGTTGCATGCCCCGGCTTGTGGTGGGACACTCGGAGGCCGTTCAGTGTCCGCAGCATCTGCCGGAGGTGAGTCAATGTCAGACCCGGCCCACGTTCTCGTCGTCGCGCACCAGACCGCGGCCACCGAAGGACTGATCGCGGCTGTCCGCGAGCGCACGCAGAGCGGCCCCGCGCGGTTTCATCTCGTCGTCCCCCGCCAGGCACACGGCATGCACAAGGTCGTCGATCCACAGGATTCCGGCGACGACGAGGCGCGTGCCGTGCTCGAGCGTGCGCTCCCCCTGCTCAGCGAGGCCGCCGGGCAGCAGGTGACCGGAAGCATCGGTGACTCCGAGCCCCTGTCGGCGATCCACGACGCGGTCAACCTGGGCAGCTACGACGAGATCATCATCTCGACCCTGCCGCGTCGCATGTCCCGGTGGCTCAAGCTGGATCTCGTCAGCAAGACCCGCGGCCTCGGCCTGCCCGTCACCCACGTCGAGGCCGTCGCCCGAGAGGAGGCCCACTCGACGGTCTGACTCGACAGGCCCCGCGCGGGCCGTGGGAGCCGGCTCGGCTGCCTGGTTCTGGTCAGCACGCAAGAAATGGGCGCCGGTGTCGGGACCTCATCGAGGAAGAAGGCGCCGCGGTTCTCGCATTCCTCGAAGCCTTCCGCGACGACCACGGCGCGGACTTCCCGTTCGGCGAGGTGGACACGGCGATCGACCGACACCGGGCGCGCTACCGCCGGGACTGACGGTGGCCGGCACCGGAGGCCAGGCGGATGTCGGGCGTTTCCCGCACGGCTCGGTCGTCGCTTCGCAGCGGGGAAACCGCCGTGAAACGCCGTCCCAGCTACCGTCACCCGACGAGGAGCAGCCGATGCGGGTGCTGGTGATCGAGGACGACACGGAGCTGGCCGACACGATCGCCGTCGGCCTGCGCCAGGCCCGGATGGCGGTCGACATCGCGCTGGACGGCCAGGCGGGCCTCACGCGCGCGTTGGTCCATGACTACGACGTGATCGTCCTCGACCGCGACCTGCCCGTCATCCACGGCGATCAGGTCTGCGCCCGGCTCGTCGCCACCGGCGCCCGCAGCCGGATCCTGATGCTGACCGGCGCCGCAGAGAACGAGGACGAGGTCCAGGGACTCGGGCTCGGCGCCGACGACTACCTCGCCAAGCCGTTCGCGTTCGCCGTGCTCGTCGCGCGGATCGGCGCCCTGGCCCGCCGTGCGCAGCCCCGCATCCCGCCCGTGCTGGAGCGCGGCGACCTCATGCTCGACACCGCCACGCGCAGCGCGCGGCGCGCCGGACGGCCGCTCGTGCTGCGACCCAAGGAGTTCGCGGTGCTCGAACTGCTGCTCGCGTCCGAGGGCCGCGTCATCTCCGCCGAGGAACTGCTCGAACGCGTCTGGGACGAAGCCGCCGACCCGTTCACCGGCGCGGTCAAGATCACGATCAGCCGGCTGCGGGCCAAGCTCGGCGACCCGCCCGTGATCGAGACGATCGCCAAGGCCGGCTACCGGATATGAGCGCCGCCGCACGGCTCAACCGCCGCATCACCCAACTCGCGGTCGGACGGCACCTCCCCCACCGAACCGTCCGCATCCGGCTCACGCTCCTGTACAGCGGTCTGATCCTGCTCTCCGGCGCCGCGCTGGTCGCGATCACCTACGTGCTCTTCCAACAGGCGACCGAGTACACGAAGCCACACCTCCCGAAGATCCCGCACACTCCCGCCATCGCGCGGGTCCAGTTGCCGGCATTCCCGCGAGTTCTGCCTCAGCTGGCACAGGACCAGCATCGGCTCGCCAAGGCGGTCGATCAGCTCGCACAGGTCCGGTCGCCGCCGCTGGGACAGGGTGGGCCTCGGCTGGCATATTCGATGCCACTGCTGGCCCGGGACCAGCATCAGCTCGCCGGGGATCAGCGTCAGCTCGCCCAGGCGGTGCATCAGCTCGCCGGAGCCGTGCATCAGGTGGCACAGGCAGGCTCCGTCCAAGCCGCGCAACGCGCTGCCGACTCCCACCAGCTGCTCGTCGACTCCGGAACCGCGCTGGCCATCATGGCGGCACTCGCCCTCCTGGCCGGCTGGCTGGTCGCCGGACGCGTCCTGCAACCGCTCCAGGACTCCTACCGGGCGCAGCGCCAGTTCGTCGCCAACGCCTCCCACGAGCTGCGCGCGCCGCTGACCCGCCAGCGAGCGATGATCGAGGTCGCGCTCGCCGGCCCGGAGGCGAACGTCGCCTCACTGCGTCACGCGCACGAGCGCGTGCTCGCATCCGAGCAGGAGCTCGAGCAGCTGATCGACGCATTGCTCGCCCTGACCCGCGGCCAGGCGGGGCTGCAGCGACGCGAGCGCTCAGACCTCGCCGTCCTGGCGGACCGAGCGCTGCAGGCGCAGCGCAGCGAGGTGGAGCGGTTGAGCCTCGACGTCGACGCCGCGCTGCACCCCGCGCCGGCGACGGGCGATCGGCGACTGCTCGAGGCCCTGATCGCCAACCTGATCGACAACGCGATCCGCCACAACGTCCCCGGCGGCCAGGTCGAGATCTCGACCGGGACCCGTGACCGGCGCACCTTCGTGTCGGTCGCGAACGGCGGCCAGACGATCCCGCCCGATCAGATCCAGCGCCTCTTTGAACCCTTCCAGCGACTCGTCGACACCCGCACCCGCCACAACAACGGACACGGGTTGGGACTCTCCATCGTCCAGGCGATCGCCGACGTGCACCGCGCGGAGCTCACCGCGCGCGCCCGACCCCAGGGCGGACTCGTGATCGAGCTCTCATTCCCGCCGGCGGCCCGCGCCGGCTCCGGGATGGCCCTCACCGCGTTGACCCGGCGCCGCGGCACCCACGCCGGTCTTCCCCCGCGCTGACGCCCCGTCGGGGGTGGCGGAAGCCGCCGCCGGATGCGGCGATGCGGATTTCAGGCCGGTGCGGGCGTGCTTGATCAGGCCCGACGCGCCGCCGGCCGCCGCCAGCGGCACGCCGGCGAGGATCGCGGCAGCGCGGGCGATCCGGCCGCCGGCCAGGTCGCGGACGAACGCGGTCGGCAGCGTGCGCGTGAGATAGGAGCGCTCGTCGCCGAGGTCGCGCTCGTCGCCGAGGTCGCGCTCGTCGCCGAGGTGGGCCGACAGCTCGATCTTGCCGGCGCCCTCGGCGAAGCAGCGCCGCAGGAAGAAGCGGAAGGTGGAGCGGCCCGGAGGGACGTCGTGCTCGACGACGGCCGCCGGGACGTAGAGCCACGCGCTGTCGGGCGCGCTGGCGCCGACGCGGATGCAGAAGTCGGTGTCCTCCGGGCGTGACGTCGCGCCGACCTTTCCGAAGCCGAGCCGGAAGCCGCCGACCGCCTCAAACGCGCTGCGCCACACCGCCATGTTCTCGCTCCAGACGTTGCGCACCGGCGACGGAACGGTCGGCAAGCCGGCGTGGGAGGCGCCGATCACCCAGCCGTGTGCCACTGGTTCATGTCGACCGGCAGCTTGCTGAAGATGTGGCTGTCCTGCGCGCCGTAGTGCAGCGTGGCCAGCGTGATATTGCTGTCGCTGCCGTTGTTCTCGCTGAAGTCGATCTCCGGCGGCCAGCTGTTGTTGGCCGGGAACAGCAGCAGCGCGGCGCTGACCCCGATCCCCGAGTCCATCCGGAAGCGGACGAGGTACTTGCCGTAGGTCTGGATCACGCCGGGGCCGCTCGACACGCCACCGGTCGCCCACCGGTCGCCGCGGTCGGGATCGCGGTAGGCGCTGATGACCATCATCCCGTGGCTGACGGTGACGTGGCTGGGCTCGAACCAGCCCGCCGAATCACCGCCCGGCTGACCCCAATAGGTCCGCCACTTGGCGTAGTCGAGCTCGTCGCCGCGGAAGTCGTCGGAGAACACCTCGCGCCAGCCGGGGACGTCGCCGACCGGCATCGCCACGGTGTCGACCGGCATGGAGCCCGGCGCCGGTGCGGCCCCGCGGTGGGTCACGGCGCGGACGGGCGCGGACGGCGACGACGCGCCGGCGCCGAACCGCGAGACGGCGAGCAGCACCGCGCCGAGCACCAGGAGACCGGCCAGCACGGGGATGAGCGACGCCGAGAAACCCGTGCGCTCGCGGACGCCGGCCATCGCTCTCATGTCAGGCTCTCACCCGACAACGGTCAGGATCCCGGTCACGCCAATGCCTCGCTATCGGCATCGGCGGGGCCGTCCTTGACCACCCGCACGCGCCGGGCGCACCTGCGCCGGCGCGCCGTCCGTCCAGATGCCGGTCGCTGCGGTCACGCTCGGGCCCGGCCGATCCGATCAGAATCGGTGGTGCCCAGCCCATCGATCTCACGTGCCCAGGCGGCCGTCACCGGCCGCGGGCGCGGCCGCCTCGTCGAGCGCGCGTGGGAGCTCGACGCCATCTCGCAGGCGCTGACCGGAGCAGCGGCGGGCGCGGGCGCGACCGTGCTGATCGAGGCCCCCGCCGGGCTGGGCAAGTCGCGGCTGATCGCCGCCGCCATCGAGATCGCACGCGAGAACCGGGTGCTCACGCTCACCGCCACCGCCAACGAGCTGGAGGCCGGATTCCCGTTCGGGCTTGCGCTGGCGCTGCTGGAGCCGGTGTGGCTGGGGTCGACCCGAGAGCGACGCTCGGCGCTCGCGGCCGCCCGCGCGGCGCCCGCCGCAGCGCTGCTGGACGCCGGAAGTGCTCCGCCGTCGCACGCGTCTGACGAGGCGCTCCACCCGCTGATCCTCGGCCTGTTCTGGCTGATCCGCAACCTCGCGACCGGGGCCGGCGACGGCGGCGACGACCGAGGGCTCGCGATCGTCGTCGACGATGCACACTGGGCCGACGGGCCGAGCCTCCGCGTCCTCGCCCACCTCGCGCAGCGCCTCGGCGAGCTTCCGGTGACGGTGATCCTCGCCGCGCGCTCCGGCCGGCCGTGGCGCGATCCCCACGCGGCGGCGGGCCTGCGCGATGCCGCCGGCGACCAGCGGCTGCGCCCGTCGGCGCTCAG
>JBELAG010000218.1:0-10392 GCA_049509055.1 Solirubrobacteraceae bacterium | reverse complement strand
GCCACCGCGCCCACGGATTCCACTCAGCCGACGCCCTGATCGCGATGATCTACCTCTGCTGCGCCGGAATCAAGATCGACCTCCCTCATCGATGAGTCACCCCCAGATCGACAGCAGAGCCGAAAATCGCGCTACGATGACGGTCCTGCCGGCCTCGATGAACTCGCCGCCGTGGAGGCGGCGAGGCTCAAGGACTGGCGGGCCGGCGAGCGGGTCATGCTCGCCTCGATGAACTCGCCGCCGTGGAGGCGGCGAGGCAGCGGCCACAATCAGGTCGCTTTTTGCAGGCGTTTCGGGTCAGCCTGCGCAGGGTGGGCGGTTGGGACACGCGGATGATGCACTTGTCAAGGATCGCGGGAGCCGCATGGCGAGCAAAGTCCCCGCACCGCGGCCCGTTTGCATGGGTGCGCAGTGTGGCCGGGGTTCTTGTTCCAGCGGAGGCTGCGCAGGTCAGAGGATGAGTGCGTCGCGGTCGCCGGTCAAGTGTGGGGTTTGACCGAGGTAGTTGATCGCGCGGCGGGCGCGATGGACGTCGCCGAGATCGCAGAGTAGAACGCGGTCGGTGCGGGGATCGATGAGGGCGTTGAGAGTGACCTGCAGGCGGACGAAGTCGGCGGGGCGCCCATCGACGAGGAACACGCTGTACTGGATGCGCTCGCCGTAGGCTTGCAGCGCGGTGGCGACACGGTCGCGACGGGCGTCGTTGGACACGTCGTAGGCGACGAGCAGCCGCCGGGGCGCTTCGCTCATCGCAGCTCGATCGGTCGGTATTCCTGGCGTCCGCCGAGGACGTAGGCGAGAAACAGGCGGGCTTGGATTTCCATCGCGCGGCGCCACTGGACTTGGTAGCCGAAGTGGGGGTGGCGGAACTCTGATGTCGCGCGGCGCTCGTAGGCGGCGATGAGGGCGTTGCGCCCTCGTTGGGTGAGGCGTACGGCGTCGAGGTCGGTTCGGAAGTCGCCGGCGCGCAGTTCGCCGTTGTTGATCGCCCACAGGACGGCGGAGTCCGCGACTGGAGCGCGGAACTCCTCCATCAGGTCTAGCGCGAGCGCTGGCTTGTTGTGCCCGGCGGAGTGAAAGACGCCGCCGGCGGGGTCAAGACCGCAGGCGACGATGCTGCGCAGTTGATCGGCGAGCAGCAGGCCGTAGACGAGGTTGAGGGCGGCGTTGATGGGGTCGCGGGCGGGACGTCGCGTCCGTCGGGTGATCGTGGCCCAGTCGGGGCCAAGCAGTGTCGGCCAGCACCGGAAATAGAGGCTGGCGGCGCGCCCTTCGATCCCAAACAGCGCCTCCGGAGTGGGCGCGCTTGCCGCGGCGTTCGCGAGGGCGCGCAGCTGCACTCGCTCCTCACGGCCGTGGCGGCGGAGCATGGCGGCTTGATTACGGACTTTCCCGGCGACGAGTGCGCGCGCGGCGGCGAGTCGACGGTCAGCCGGCAGGCGGTGCTGCGGGCCGCGGGCCTCGCCGTTGGGCGCTGCTGCGGAGCTGGCCCAGCCGACCACGCGTCCAGACCAGGCGCACCATACGATCGCAAAGCCGCGCTCCAGCAGCTCGCGCAGCAGTGCCGCGGACACGTCGGCGTTGCCGTGGACGACGAGACCCGCCACCTGTCCGAGCGGCACCGTGGTGGGCGGATCATCGCCGGCTCGCACCTGTACCTGGCCGCGCCGCAGCGACGCTCGGCTGCCGGCGGTCGCCAGGTGAAGCACCCGTCCGACCGGATCGGCCACGCTGATCCGCCGCGCGGTCGGGCGACGGCGATGCTCGTCGGGCAGGCAGACCAACACGTGGCTGCACCGGCCACAGCGCGGATCGTCCTCCAGCGGGTCAGGCGGAGCGGCGCGGGCGATGACGGCGCGGGCGAGCGCGATCTGCGCGCGCGCCTGCGCGATCAGAGAGTCATCGAGCGCCACGTCGACCCGCCGTCGCGTGGTCGTGAACCACACCGCGGCGCCGGCGACGACGTACCCCTGTTCTCGCAGGCAGATGGCCTGGAGCGCAAGCTGGATCCGTTGCGCGAACGTCGGTTCGGAGCTGCGGCGCACGGGGACGGCCTTGTGCTCGACCACGGTGAGCGTCCCGTTCTCGGCTACCTCCACCGTGTCACAGCGGCCGACGAGCTCAAGCTCGGCCGATCCGACGTCAAGGGCCCGCACCCGCGTTTGGCGTGAGGTTGACTGCTCGTCGACGGCCGCGTGGTCAGCGGTGCCGTGCGCCATCTGCGCCGTGTCGGTCCGTTCGCCGTGCACCTCTAGCCAGGCGCGGCGAGGGCAGAACGCGTGATGGGCGACCACGCTCAGCGGCAGTGGATCCCCGCTGGTGGTCACAGTGCCCGCCGCGATGCCGGCGCGAAGGAGAACGCGACCATGGTGCCGCTCGATGCGTCGAGGACTGAGAAGGAGAGCACGTCGCTGACGCCGAGTGACCGCAGGCGTGCCGCGTCGCGGGACCCGTCGGCGGCCGTCAGCTCGGGGCGTTGGAGGATTGCCCGTAGACGGGGCACCGAGATCGGGTGCTGCAGCACCGGGAGTGAGATTCCGCGCCTCCCCCGCTGTGTCCAGAACCCGGGCGTTCGCGCTCGGCTGTTGGCGGTGAGCCCCACGGGCAGCATGCCGAGGCCGAGGGCGGCCAGCCACTGGCACGGGGGCGCAATCGTTGTCCCGTCGGGAGACCACCGGGTGCGATCACGGTCAGATGCGGGAGCTGCGGTCTTGGCCGCGAACAGTTCGATCAGCGTGTCGGCGTCGGTCTGTTTGGTGGCGCGCAGCACGGGGCGCAGGAGGCCGCGGACGATGTCTGAGCCGATGTTGTACGGCACACCGTCGAGCTGGGTCGCGCCGCGGCCGGGCGTCGGCTTTCTGGCCGCCGAGCCGTCGTGCAGCCATGGCGCCGGCGCTCCGAGGCCGGCGAGCAGCTCGGCGGTGAGCAGCTCGTCGGCGGCTTCGGCGGCGTCGAGCAGCCGCTCGCGCGCGGCGAGGGCGATCGTCGCGCGCGCTTGGTCGGTCGCGCGGGCGCGAATCACGGGGATCCGGTTATTGCCGGTCATTCCCGGGACGAGGTCGGCCTCGATCGAGGCCTCACACACGCACGCGCTCCGCGTGATGCTGTCGGCCACCTGCTGTGGCGATGCGTCGGTCTGGATCACGGGGTCGCACTCGAGCGAGCTGTCGTCGTGGCCGATCCACGCCTGGCTGCCGTTGGCGTGGATCGCTAGGGTCAGCCCGTAGGCGGCCAGCTGCGTGGTGAGCAGGCGGCCCGAGGACGGGATCCGCAACGTGTGCAGGGTCAGCTCCCCTCTCGCGAGACTTGCATGTCGGCGGCCCGGACGAGAGCCTCTCGCCACGCCAGCCCGTGGACACCGTACGTCTGTTCGGTCTGTGCGCGCAGCAGCTCATAGGTGCCGGCCGGGCCGAACAGGCGCGTGACCCACGCCTCGGCGTCGGGGGGGCACTGTGGCCATGCGTCGAGAAGCCCGGCGTCGTCGCGGTCAAACAGCGGCCGGCCTTTGCCGTGGTGCGCGGCGACGAGCGTCACGGTGAGCGGGTCACCGTCGGTGGACGCGGCGGCGAACGCGGCGCTGAGCTGTTCGTGGCGCCAGCCGTCGCCGTGATCGGGCCGGTGACCCGGCCGCGGTTTGGCAAGCGGCGTCCCGTTGGCGCCCATCCGCTGCTGAAAGCGGGGGTGCTGTTTGCCTTCGTCATGCCAGCGCGCCGCGGCGCGCAGCGGCTCGCCGTCCAGCTCGCTGCTATCCAGGCGCAGGGCGGCGAGGATCTTGTCCATCCGTGCGGCGACCGCCGCCTGATGGTGGTGCAGCGTGATCGGGCCCTCGGGCACGATCGCCGGTGTCTGGGCCGCGCGGCGGCGCATGTCTGACACGACGAGCAGTCCGGTCGCGTCCTCGCTGTCGCACCACGTCACGCGAAGGTCAGCCAGCCGGCGATGGCGGCGCATCACCGTCGCCAGTTCGCTGGCGCCCGCGTCCAGCAGCGCTTCGGCAAGGGCGTTGCGGCCGGCGCGAGTTCCGAGCGCCGGGTCCGCGGCGACGATCTCGGCGACCAGCTGGCCGGGCAAAGCGATCACGTGGTCGCGGGGGGCGTCGGGTGGGCTGGCCTCGAGCACGTCGTCGAGTCCGCCGGTCGCGCCTTTGGCCTGCCGGAGGCCAACGACGCCGCTGGTGCAGATTGGTGCACCGCTTGCCACCACGATCACATCGCCATTTCCCGGGGTGTGGTCGCCGAGACGGGCGCAGGTCAGATCACCGGAGGCGTTTTGCACCAGCCAGGCGTCCGAGCGGACGACCGCGAGCACGCGCTCGAGGTCTTTATTGATCGTCATTGTCGCGATCTCGTGCGCTCGCGGGGGGCAGGCGCGCAGCATCGCGGCGACCACGCGGTCGGGCAGATCGAGGTGGTGGCGGGCGGCGATGCCGACCTCCGCAAAAGTGTCCTGAGGGTCTTGGAGGTACAGCTCCGGGTCGGGTTCGGCGGCGAGCACGTCAGAGGTCATCGCCAACGTCTCCAGGTCGACGCGGCGCAGCCCGGGGAGCGGAGGGCGTGGAGTCTCGGGCAGCCCGGCGTCCGCGACGCGGCGTGGCGCGATCGATCCGCCAAGCCCGTCCAACCACTCCAGGCCGGTCTTCAGCTGCGTCCCGTCGTAGGGTCCGGAGCGGGCGATCGCGTCAGGGTCGGCTGGGACGACGACGGTCAGCGTGCTCTCCTCCCAACGCCCGGAGCGGTTCAGCCGCCCCGCTCGCTGCGCCAGCGCCGACGCTGGGGCGAGCATGCTGACCATCGCCGGAAGGTCGAGATCGACGCCGACCTCGAGCGACTGGGTCGAGACCAGGAAGTCGACCTCGGGGTCGCCCGCGGGGGTGAGCAGCCGTGGGCGTCGCTGGCGCAGGCGCTCCAGGTCGGCCGGCCGCAGCCGGCCACAGACGAGCTCGACTGTCGCGTCGCCGCCCCCGAGCGCGCCCGCGACACTCAGCGCGGTCGCTACTTCGTTGACAAACACGCCGACGGTACCGCGGCCGGCGGCGCTCTGCGCGGCCGCCACCAGCTCGACCTCCGGACGCCCGAAATCAGCAGCCGCAACCTGAGCGACATGCTTGGTCGCATCGACGCGCTGCGCGAGAGCTGGATCAGCCAGGTCGGCGTCAGACAGCGTGAGCTGTCCGGCGCGGCGCAGGCTCGTGGCGCTCATCGCGGCCACTTGCAGCAGGGCGGGGCCGCGAGAGTAGCCAGCCACGCGCGTGGCGGTATCGACGAGGCGCTCGTGCAGGTGAGCCTCGTCGATCACAGCGACGGTGTCGTGCGACATCAGCCCGGACTCGAGGTTGCGCGACGAGCGCGACGCGCCATAGCCACGCAGCAGCAGCCGCGATCCCCACATCTGCGGGGTGGTGCAGATGATCTGGCAGGCGGCGGGCTCGACGCGCCAGCCGGTCTCGGCCCGCACGCCGCCTCGCAAGCGCCAGACCAGCAGCGGCGACCCGTTCGGCTCATCGGTCTCGGAGGTCAGCAGCGTCCCCAGCGCCGTCGCCGTTCGCGCCAGCGGCCCATCGCCCGGCGCTGCACCAAGCAGCGCGGCAAGACGCCTGGCGCGCTCGTACTGATCGTCGACCAGCACCCGACGCGGAGAGACCAGCGCCAGCCGGCGCGGCGGCCGGATCGCAAGCGCCCCCGCAGCGTGCTCGGCGACGAGAAACACGTGCACGTCGATCACCGAGGACTTGCCCGCGCCCGTCGGCGCGGCGATATGCGGCCAGGCTCCCGCTGCCGCGACGCGCTCTACCAGCTCAACCTGCCACGGGTACGGTGCGATCCCGTCGTTGGCCGCCGCGAAGAACGCGCTGAAGCGCTGCGCGAGATTCACCCCGTACCTCCGCTCAGCGGGTGCAGCAGCCCGCCCCCGAGGTGCCGGGAGCGCCCCAGCGCGAGAAACCCGCGGCGCTCGCCGGCCAGCTCGCCGAGCTCCATGACCGCGTGGACCGCGACCACGAGGTCACCGTCTCGGCCGCGATGCAGGAACCGCGACGCGCTTGAGGTGACGCGGACCGCACCCGCTTTCGCTCCCCGCTCACGCAGCAGCGCGACGAGCTCGCGGCGAAACGCCCAACCGGTGCCCCACGACACGCCGGCGCCCTCAAGCGGACCTCGGAACGCGTAGCCCAGCGAGCACAGCACCCCGTCCGCGAGCGTCCACGGCACGTGGCGGGGCGTGCCCGGCGCGTCGAGGACGAGCGGCACCGAGGTCGCGAACCGGTCGGCGGGGTCAGGCCAGAACGTGACCGCGGGGGCGATCCGCGGGAGGTCAAGCGCGACCTGCTGGCGCCCGACGCGAACGCGCGGGCGTGCGGCGAGCGCGTCCAGCAGCGCCGCCCGGTCAGCGTCAGACACGCCAGCCGGGACGCCGAGCAGCAGCTCGCCAGGGCCGCCGCTGAACTGGACGGCGAGATGGCCGCCGCCGACCAGCGGCCCTGTCCCAATGCGGCCAGTGATGAACGGCGGCACATCGTCCCCGATCGCGGCGACCAGCGCGCGATGGACCGCAACCGCGGTCGCGACCCGGTACGCCGGTCGCATCGCCCACGCCGGCCACCGGGCGGACCCAGGGACACGCCAGACCTCAGCAAACGGCCAGTCGCCAGCCGTGCGCGGCGCGGCGAACCGAACAAGTGAGGTCGCCACCTCCCCGGCTGAGTCGACCGGCTCGTCTGGTGCCTGCACGCTCTTTCTGCCCGCCCCGTGGGGTGCCCGCGCACGCGCCCGCCGGTGAGCGGCGAGCAGCGCCGCGGTGCGCCCCGGGCGGGGGACGCGCAGCTCCACTCCCGCGCCGCGACCTGCCGCTGGCAGCAGCAGCCCATCCTCATCAAGGCTGCCCGTGATGACCGACACGACGACCGTGCTGTCGGCACGCCCGAGGTGGGTGATCTCGCCCGCGAGGTCAGAGAGGGCCGCCTGGACGTCCTCGGGTGCCGGCGGCCACGCGAACACGACCGGACCATCGAGCGCGCTGAACGGCTCAAACGGCGTCTCCTCGCGATGATGCTCGCCGCGATCGACATTGACCGCGGCCCGGATCCGGTGGCGCCGCGCGGCGTAGTCGGTCACGCGAGCGCGAGGAGCGAGAACGCCCAGCAGATCGTGCTCCTCCAGCCACCGCACCGCCGCCTGGGCTCCCAATCCCGCGACCAGCTCTCCGTCGACCGTGTCGGCCGCGGGGCCGCCGCCAGCCGCGCTCACAAACGCCGCGTGCAGCCGAGCCGGCGAGGGCAGCAGCTCGGGCTGCGCCCAATCACCGCCGCGGTAGACGTCCGCGGTGAAGCGCACCCTAATCAGCAGGGCGTCCACGTCATCCCTCGTCGGCGTCGGCGTCCTGCGCGCCCCGCCCGATCGCCGGATCGCCGTCGAGGCGCTGCACCTGCCCGGTCCACGCCAGCCGTTCAGGCAGGCGAGATATCGCTTCGCTGAGGAACGCCGCGCACGCGTCGATCGAGGTATCCAGCGCGACCTCGGTGTCGTCAAGCAGCAACCGGGCAGCCGGCGCCGACACGTCACAGTAGGCGCGCAGATCGGGGTCAGCGTCGGCATGGGCGACACCGAGCAGCAGCATCGCGAGCAAGGCCGCTCGCGCAGCGACATCCTCATCGACCGAGCCGCCGAACCGCAGGCGACGCAGGCCCGCCAGCGAGAACGTCCGGGCGCGGCGCACCTCCGGGACCGACACGCCGAACGGCGCCTCGGTCGACGGCGGGATACCCCCCAGGTTCAGCTCCGACGCGGAGATCGCCGACTGCTTCTTCTTCACCGCCGCGGCGACCTCCTTATCGAGCTTCTCGGCGAGCTTGGGCGAGATGTAGTCGCGCTGCAGATCAGTCAGGCGCGCGAGCTCATCCGGCGTCACATAGAAATCCTGGCCCAACGGATCAAGCCGCGCGCCCGAGCGGCGCGACAGCCGATCCTCACGCTCATCGACAATCCCAAACAGCTCTGAGACCAGCAGACCCCGGAGCCGAAGCTGGCCGCTGCGGCGCGTTGAGTCCCAACCGCCGAACGCCAACATCGCCGGCGCGGTGACAAACACCGACGATAGGTCAGCGTGCGTCGCTTCGCGCAGCGCCCGATACCACGCCCGGCTGACGACCGGATCACCCTCTTGGGTGGAAAACCGGATGTGGGCGTCGACCGCGCGATGCGGCAACTCCAAGTCCGACAACGGGACACGGCCCGGGTACTGCACCACGATCACCGGAATTCGCGCCGCGTCGCCGCTGTCACGACGAGCCGCGAGAAGCCCCTCCTCGGCGCGGTTGGCCTGCGACTGCTTGGAATCAATCAACACGGTACGCCGAAACGCTCCGTCAACATATCGGGTCTCAAAGACAAACTCCGATCCCTGACGCCCCGCGTAGCGCGCCGGCGCGATCACCGCACCCTCAGCAACCGCATATCTCGCCGGATGATTTAACGTCGCTGCACCACCGCGCCGCAAATGCTCATACAGATCCGTCAACTCCATGCCCAGCTCCCTTTCCTCGCCTATCTGAGCACAACCTTCATCGACCGACGCCCCGACATGCAGAGTCGATCATCCCAAGGACACGAGCTACGCCCAAGACAACAAGACCGTCGGCCGCGCGGTACGTTTGACGGCCAGATCTGCTCGGGCAACAGCGGCCCCAACGTGGTTGACAGCCGCGAGTATCTCGCATTCGCCGACCAACGGCGGTGTGCCTACATCACCAGAACATCGCTGCCCCAATACAATAGGGATGGTTGGCGTTGAGGCGCAAGTGCGGCGACGTCGACCCCCGGGGTCCCGAGGGGTCTGAGCGGGCGGCCGGCCGGCCGCCCGCTGGCGAGCCGCTCATCCCCCGCCTCGTCGCGCGCGGCGGTCGCGCTGATGGGCGCGGTCAAGCAGGTCGGCGGTCTCACCGGTCCGCTCCGGCCGGGGGGCCGCGTAGCGGGCGGTCGTGCGCAGGTCGACGTGCCCGAGCCGAGCGGAAACCTCGTGCACCGGCACGCCGGCCTCCAGGCAGTGGGTCGCCCAGTAGGCCCTGAGCGCGTGCGGGTGCGAGAGCAGCTCGGGCACGCCGGCCGCCGCGCAGCTGCGACGCACCAACCGGTGCACGCCGACGGCGGAGAGGGGGAGAGGCTGTTCGTGGCCGTGGCGGCCGAGGCGGACAAACAGGGGGTGGTCATCAAGCAGGGCGACGCCGCGGGTGAGCGGGTGGACCTTCACCCACGCATCGAGGGCGCCCTGCACAGCCAGAGGCACGGGAACCTCACGCTCGCGCCCGCCCTTCCCCCGCACGAACAGCCGATAGTGCCGCGCGTTTGCGCGGGGGCGGCGGAGATCGCGGGCGCGGAGGCCGCGCAGCTCGGCCGAGCGCAGCCCGCAGTCGCCGAGCACGCTCAGCAAGGCGTAGTCGCGCTTGCCCGCCAGCGTCCGGCGATCGGGGACGCGCAGCAGGTTGGCGTAGTCGGTATCGGTCAGGGTCTCGGGCGGGCCGGGCTCGTGCCGCGGGATCCGGACACCGTCGACTTGGTCCTCGCGGCCGAGGTCGCAGGCGAGCGCCCGGACCATTGACAGATACACGCGCGAGGTGGCCGGCGCCGCCGGACGCCCGCCGCGCCCGCCGGCGACAGCGAGATGCCGGCCATACGCGGCGATCACGTCAGCGTCGAGATCCCCAACCACCGGGGGGCGGCCGAGCTCGGCCCCCAGCCAATCACCGAACGCCCGGAAGATCGACGCGTACTGCCTGCGCGTGCTCGCCGACGCCGCCCGGGCGGCGATCCGCTGCGCCTCGCCGAACAGGTTGCGCGCCTCGATCCCCGCCAGCGGCGGCGCCGTGAGCACCGCGACGTCGGTGGGCTCCTCGGCGATCGTGGCGTCGACGAGCTCGAGCTCCAGGACCGCCTCGACCGGGGCGAGGAGGAGCTGCTGCTCGCTCACCGGTCCGCCCTATTCGCGAAACCTCGCATCTTGGGTTACGTTAAACCGCGCCCCGGACGTCTCCGCCAGCGTCGCGCGGTGCCGCGGCTGGCTGTCCGGCGACAGAAGTTGGCACGCCCCGCGACATGCGCTGGCACCGTGCCATCGCCCTATTCCAGACGCCCGATTGATGACAGAGCCTGACGCGATCCGTGCCAGCAGCTGTCGCAAACAGCTGACAAGCAGATGTCGCCGGACAGCTCAGCAGCGCAAGGGGTGGGGGAGGTCTCGAGACCGAATAACGGGGTTATAGAACCCGAGCGTTCTCTTCTTCATCACTAATCATGCCCCCCTTGTCGTGAGCCCTTAGCAGTTCGGAACGCTCGGATCGACGAAGGGGGTGCCTACGAGGCTTCCCGAGGTGGCGCCATCGTTGTAGAACGCATCTGCGGAGTC
>JBELAG010000217.1:0-10399 GCA_049509055.1 Solirubrobacteraceae bacterium | reverse complement strand
ACCAGGAACGGGATGCTCTCGGTGAGGAACCGCTCCAGCGCCGGGAAGCCGGCCCTCGCCGCCCGGTCCAGCGGCCCGACCTCGACGAGCAGCGTGCGCAGCTCGGGCGCGAGCGTCCTGGTGCCCACCAGCACCGGGTTGAGCGCCACCGCCGACGGCCGCAGCTCGTCGATCAGCGGCTTGGTGGTCTGCGCGAATGTCGTCAGGCGGCCGATCGTCGTGCGCGTCTGGCTCAGGAAGCCCGGGAACGCCCTGATCGTCGCCGCCAGCGCGGTGTTCTGCGCCGCGGTGGCGGCGAACACGGCGTTGGAGTTGGTGACGAACCCCTGCAGCGCCGACGGCGAGCGCGACAGCGCGGAGAACACCAGCCCGCCGTCGCGCAGCAGCGTCGAGGTGGCGGCGCTCTGGCGGCGCAGGACGGCCAGCACCGAGTCGACGTTGACGGCGAACGGGTAGAGGTCGGCGAGCGCGGCGTTGAGCTGCTCGCCGCGGTTGGTGAGCGCGATCCCGCCCTGCTGCATCCACGTCTGAAACGCCTGCCGGGTGGCGGGGTCAAACGACGAGAAGATCTGGTCCAGCTGGACGGTCGGCGCGACCTGGGCGCGCGGCAGGGTGCCGCCGTCGGGCAGCTTGGGACCCGTCGGCGACCCGGGCGAGAGCTCGACGTAGGTTTCGCCCAGCAGCGTCTTGGCCCGCAGGATCGCCCGCGTGCCGGCCGGGCGGGGCGCGTACTGGCGGTCGATCTCGATCACCGCCCGCGACAGCCCGGTGCGATGGTCGAGCCCGACGCTGACGACGTGGCCGACCGGCACGCCGGAGATCTCGACCGTCGACTGGGAGGCCAGCTCGACGGCCTGGTCGAACTCGACGCTGAAGCGGTAGCCCTGGGCGGCGAGCGGCAGCGAGCCGCCGAACGAGATCCACAGGAAGATCAGCAGCCCGACGCACGACGCCGTGAAGGCGACCATCGAGAGAATCGCTGCGTTGCTGGGCCGCTGCTTGTTCATCCGCTATTCGAGCACGTGTATTGGGTGGTCCCGGGGATCAGCTTGATGCCGGGCAGCTGGGCGAGCGCGGGCGCGTTGAGCAGGTCGAGGATCACGCCGATCGGCTGGTTGTCGGGCTGCAGCTGGCCCTCGAAGAAGTTCAGCTCCGCGCAGGTGCCCATGAACAGCCCCTGGAGCACGGGGCCGTTGGCGTCCTGGGAGTCGGTGAGGCTGTCGGCGATGTGCGCCAGCCACGAGCCCCAGAACAGGTAGGACTGCTGCCCGCCCGACGGCTGGTGGGCGAGCGTGTTGAACAGGTCGTTGAGGACCGTGATCGAGTTCGACAGCGCCGGCGCGGTGCGCACGAGCTTGGACGCCGCCGGCGCCAGCGTCCGCGCCAGCGGCGTGACCGCGACCGAGAACGGCCGCAGCTCACCGGCGATCACCGGCGTCGTGTCCTTCAGCAGCGGGCGCGCGGCGCGCAGGGCCGGGCCGAGGTTGCGGGCGAAGGGCTCGAGGGCGTGCAGCGTGGTCGCGCTCGCGTTGCCGAACGACTTGACCTGCCCGAAGGTCTGCGTCGTCTGGCGCAGCGCCGCGGGGAACAGCGACAGCGTCGACTGCAGCTGGGCGTCGTTGGCCGCGATCGCCGCGAAGTTGGTGTCGGAGCTGCTGATCAGCGAGGCCAGCTGGCTCTCGACCCCGCCGAGCGCGCCGGCGACCGTGTCGAGGTTGTGGATGACGCGGTGCAGGTTGGCCTGACGCGTGGCCAGCAGCCCGGCGAAGCTCTGGGTGTCGCGGTCGAGCGGCTCGAAGCGCTTGAGCGTGCCGCGCAGGTCGGCGACCGCCGACGGGCTGGGCGCCTCGCCGCCGGTCCCGGGGTTCTGGAACGCCTGGGAGCCGCCGGCGAGCAGCAACAGCAGGTAGTTGCGCGAGTCGGCGTCCAGCGAGGAGAGGATCTGGGAGACGTCGACGTCGGGGTCGGTCTGGGCGGCGGGGAGCAGGCCGCCGGCGGGGATCGCGCCCGCCGCCCTCGTCCCCGGGTCAAGCGACAGGTACATGTCCTTCAACGGGGTCCGCGGGCGCAGCAGCACGGTCGCGTCGCGGTAGATCGGCGCGTAGCGCTTGTAGATGTTCATCGTCACGACCGCGCGGCCGTTGACGAGCGACACGCCACCGACCTGGCCGACCTGGACGCCGGCGATCGTGACCGCCTGGCCCTGGCCGGCGGTGACCGCGGCGGCGGTCGAGAACTGCGCCCGGACGGTGTAGTAGCTCTGGCCGAAGACGAACGAGGGCTGGTGCTCCAGGATGTAGGTGGTCACGCCGATCGCCGCCACGAACAGCGCGGCGATCGCGGCGAAGTCGACGCGGTGCTCGCGGATCGCGCGCTTCACGGTCCCGCTCCGGTGGCGGCGGCGTTGAGATCGGGGGGCGCCTGGGTGTAGCAGGGGATGCTGCGGTCCAACGCGGGCGCCGTGCCCGGGTAGGCCGGGCGGGTGCCGAGCGGGGGCAGCACGGCGTTGCCGTACAGCGGGCCGCCGCCCGGCAGCGAACCGGTCTGGACGCGGTCAGAGCCGCCGCCGGCGCCGCTGCGCACGTAGCGCCCGTTGCCGTCGAAGTTCTGGGCGATGCCGGCCAGCCCGACCGAGGACTGCAACAGCTCCTGATAGACCTGTAGGCCGGTGGTCAGCGGCGGATCGGAGATCCGCTCGTTGCCGGTCGGGATCACCGTGTGGGTCAGGCAGCGGGCCAGCTCGTCAGACCCCGCCAGCAGCGTCTGCGTCGGCGACAGGCTCGCGGCCGTCTTGTCGACCGCGGGGGTCAGCGCCGCCAGCAGCCCGCCGAGGTCCCGGCGCGACAGCAGCGCGAGCGACTGGGCGATCCACGGCAGCCCGACCGCGATCGTCGGCGCCAGCTGCTTGACGCTCGGCGTCAGGTCGCGGGCGAACGCCCGGGTCGGCCCGAACGATGACTGCAGCGGCCCGAGGGCCGTGTCGGTGGCCTGCAGCGTCGAGGGCAGCAGCGAGATCGTCGTGGCGAGATCCTGCTGGCGCGCGGCGAGCGCGCTCATCGTCGTGTTGAACACGGCGATCAGGTCCGACAACCGGTTCTGTTGGGCGGCGAGCCCGGTGAACACCTGGGAGCTGCCGGCGACCACGCCCGACAGGTCGTGGGGGGCGATCCCGAGCAGCGCCTGGTTGACGATCGCCGATGCCTCGAACGCGCCGGCGGCGTACTTGAGCGACTCGTTGAGCGACTGACCGGCGGTCAGCCCGCGCTGGCTGGGATCCTGCGAGGCGTCCTGCGCCGCCGTCGGCCGGCCGTTGAACGCCCCGCCGAGGCCCTGGACGAGCGTCTGCAGGCTCGTGCGGGCGTTGGCGTTGAGCGCCGACAGCACCCGGTCGAGCTGGACGGGACCGCTCGTGTCGGCGGCGGGGAGCGTCGCCCCCGAGGACAGGACCGGCGCGGCCGGCGTGCCCGGACTGAGGTCGACGTAGTAGTTGCCCTCCAGGAACAGGCGGGGGCGGATGTCGGCGGTGGCGTCGGCGTGGACCGGCAGCCCGCTGGAGTCGATCGTCATCGTCGCCACCGCCGCCGTCGGCGAGCCGGCAACGCGCGTCACCGAGGTGACCGCTCCGACGTTGACGCCCGCGATCCGCACCGGCGATCCGAGATGGAGGTCGGTCTCGGCGGTGAACGTCGCCTTGAGAATGAACGGTGAGCCGCTGAACGGCAGGCCGCCCCCGAACACGACGTAGCAGACGGCCAGGATCAGGACGGCGCCGATGATCCCGGCGGCGAGGTTGGAGATCCGCGAGCGGTGGCGCCTCATCCCTTCCCCCGCATGGTGACCTCGGTGCGCAGCGCCAGCTTGCCCGGCGGGTTGCCGATCGCGGCGTGCGACGACGAATAGGACTCGTTGCCGGCGGCGCAGGCGGCGGGCTGGCCGGGCGAGTCGGTGTACGGATAGGGGTTGACGTGCAGCGGTCCTGAGGCGTCGCCGGCCGCGCCGGTGAACGGCACGCTGGAGGGCTCGGACTCATAGCCGGGCTCGTCGGTGATCGCGATCTGGACGAAGCGCAACAACGTCCCCTGGCTGACGTGCTCCGACAGCAGGCTCGAGATGTTGCGCAGGAACAGCGTCACGTAGTTGCAGGAGGACTGCACCGGCGTCAGGAAGGCCAGCGGCGGACCGAGGCTGGAGAGCGTGAGCGTCAGCCGGTCCAAGCCCTGCTGCACCGCCGGCGTCTGGCCGTAGCTGTCGAGGCGGCGCGACAGCGCGACCGTGCGGCGGTCCAATCCGGCCGTCCCGGGGAGGTTCCTGGTGCCGGCGTCAAACGCATCGGTGAGCACCGGCGCGCTGGCCGGCAGGGTCGCCGCCCCGGGACGCAGATCGTGCAGCAGGCCGGCGGTGTCGGTGAGGAACGGCTCGATCACCGGCCCGCCGGAGATCGCCGCCGAGAACGCCGGGGGGGTGAGCGCGATCGTGTTCTGCAGCGACGGCACCGCGACGCCGGCCAGCGCCCGGAAGGTGGTGTCGAGGTTTCCCAACAGCGTCGCCTGGGTGGCGGCCACCGGCACGAGCGCCGAGGCATAGCTGTCCAGCCCGCGGAAGAAGCCGGCGAGGTCGCTGCGCGTCGAGGCGAGGTTGCGGGTGACCGGAGCGAGGTCGCCGAGCAGCGGAACGAGCGCGCCGAACGCGTCGTTGAGGCTGTCCCCGCGCCCGGCGAGCGCGTTGCCGAACCCGATCGTCGACGCCTGGACGCCGGTGCGGGTCGGCGGCGTGAACATCGACAGCACCTGGTCGAAGTCGATCTCGGTCCCCGACCGGCTGAGCGGCACGGTCGCGCCATCGCTGAAGCCGTGGCGGGCGGTGCCGAGCGAGATCGCCAGGTACTTGAGGCCGATCGCGCCCTTGAGGCGGACGGTGAACGTGGAGTCGACCGGCAGCGGCTGGATGCTCTTGTAGAGGTTGAGATTCATCAGCGCGATCGGCCGCCCGGCGGCGGTGCGCGTCGGCACGACGCTGGTGACCACGCCGACGCGGGCGCCGCCCATCGTCACGTCGTCGCCGTGGGTCAGCTCCTCGGCGTCGGCGATCTGCACGTGCAGCTGATAGGTGGGGACGAACGGCAGCCCGTTGGTGGCGTTGTAGGCGAGCGTCACCGCGACGATCGTCACCAGCACCGTCAGCGCGCCGACCAGCACCGGGTTGGAGAGCACGCTGGGCTCCAGCCGCCCGCGCCGAGCCCGCTGCCACGGCGCCCTCATCGCGAGCCCCCCAGCAGGAAGCCGAGCAGGCCGTGCAGCGCCGCGCTAGCCGCCGAGCTCGACGGCACAGCCTTGAGCGCCGTCGAGACGACGGTGTCGCTGACCGTCGCGGCGCGTGCCCCGGCGGACGTCGACGCGCCGGAGAAGTTCGACGAGCAGCCCGGCACCGGAGTCGTGGCGTAGTTGGTGCAGCTGGACACCAGCGGCTCGTCGCGGACGTAGTGGCCGAGGCTGTTGAAGCCGTTGCCCGCGGCCGCGCCGTTGAACAGCAGGCCCATCAGCTGCTCGATCCCGCCGGTCGTGTTGAGGCTCTGCAGCAGCCGCTCGAGGTTGGCCGAGCTGGGCTGCCCGGCATCGCCGAGCCGCCGCAGGCGCTGGGCGAGCGGCAGCGTCGCGACCAGCGACGGCTGGGACTGGCGCGCGGCCGCGCCGAGGTCGATCAGCGACGTGCGCGCCCGGGCGGCGAACGGGGTCAGCGCGGCGAACTCCTGGCCCAGCGACGACGCGCTCTGGCCCAGCTCGGTCATCAGCGGCGTGCCCTGGCCGGCGAGCGTTCCGAGGTCGGCCATCAACGGCCGCAGCTGGCGCAGGAACGCCGGGAACAGCCGGAACGTCTCGGCGATGTCGTTGGCCCGGGCGGCGCTGGCCACCGACGTCCGATTGGCCGCGATGATGAAGTCCGACAACCGGCGGCGCTCGCGGGCCAGCGGCGCGAGGACGGCGTCGGAGTTGGTGGCCAGCTGCGCGAGCACCCGGTTCTGGGAGTCGAGGATCCGCAGGACCTTGTCGGTGTCGCCGAGCGCCGGGTCGGCGCGGTGGATGACCGCGTTGAGATCGGAGCCGCGGGCGGCCAGCCCGGTTCCGAGCTCGTCGATGATCACCGCCAGCGACTCGCGGACGGGGTCTGAGGAGATGTCCTGGACGATGTCGGAGTCGATCGGAGAGCTCGTCCGGGTGACCGGCAGCAGGTAGTCGCCGGCGCCGGGGCCCGAGCGGATGCGCGCCAGGGCCGGGGCGCGGGAGGTGCCGGGCGTGCAGTCGACGTACTCCTCGCCGATCAGCGACTGCGGGCGGATCGCGCATGTGGCGTCGGCGTGGAAGGGCTCGAAATCGTGATTGGAGATGACGAACGTGACCGCGGCCCGGTTGTCCGGCGTGACGCCGAGCGACTGGATGCTGCCGACGTTGGCGCCGGCGATCCGGACGTCCTCGCCCTGGACGGCGAACGAGGCGTCGTCGAAGATCGCGCGCACGGTGTAGGGGTCGCCGCCGGAGCTCGAGATCAGCGGGAACCCTGCGCCCGGGCCCGACAGCGCACCGGCGACGATCACGACGACGAGCACGCCGATCACTGCGGCCGCGATGACGGCGATCCGCCTCATGGACCGGACGGCACCGAGGTCGTGCTGCAGCCCGGCACCGCCTGCGGCGCGGACCCGTCGGGGGCCGGCTGGACCGCGCTGCCGGGGCAGCGGTCGTGCACGACCTGGAGCCCGTCGTAGCGCTGGGAGGGGAACTGGGTCGTGAGCTGGTTGGCGCCGGTGAGCGCGAACGGGAACAGCGCCGGCTGGGTGCGCACGTAGTGACCGTTGGCGTCGTAGTACGCCCCGGCCTGGCCGAGGTTGGTGAGCGCCGCGACGACGTCGGGGGCGTACTCGCGCAGGTAGGCGATCTGAGCCTGGGACTGGGTGAACTGGGCGATCAGCCGCGGGAACGCGGCGCGGGCGGTCCGCTCCAGCGCGGGCGTGCGCAGCGCGAGCGTCGTCAGGTCCCCGCCGGCCGCGCTCGGATTGTGGATCAGGTCGTCGAGCTGGGCGATCGTCGGGATCGCCTCGCTGATCAGCGGCCGCAGCCGGGTCAGGAAGGTGGGCAAGCGGCGGGCCGCCGGCTGGGACGCGGCGACGAGCGGACCGAGCGCGTCGAGCGTCGTATCGAGGCCGGCGAAGGTCGTCGTCGAGCGGGTCAGGGTGCCGGGAAACAGCGTCAGGGCCTGGGTGAGGGCCCGGCTCTGGCGGGCGATCGCCCCGGTCGCGGCGCTCGTGTTGGCGATCAGCTGCGACAGCTGCCGGCTGCGCGAGGCCAGCGCCTGCAGCGCCCGGGCGCCCTCGACGACGAGGCCGTCGAAGGCCGGCTCGTCGCGCGTCAGCTCGGCGGCGACCTGGTCGGTGCTCTGCAGGCCGGGAGCGAGGTATTGCAGCGCCCGGTTGGCGGCCTGGCCGCGGCCCTTCAGGGAGGCGGCCTCACCGCGGATGAAGTTGCTCAGCCCCGCCCGGGTGAGCGGGTCGAAGGTGTCGAACAGCTCGTCGATGCCGACTTCCGAGTAGGTGTCGCCCTCGCCGATCACGCCGCCGTCGGCGATCGAGGGGTTGTTCGCCGATCCCGGCTCCAGTTCCACGTAGTGATCGGCGATCCCCGACAGCGAGTCCTCCACGATGTGGGCGGTCGTGCCCTGGTGCAGGGGAGCCAGATCGCCGTCGAGCGACATCATCACCGCCGCGGCCCCGCCGCGCGTGAGCCCGATCGAGCCGATCGTGCCGGCCTGCGCCGGTCCGACCAGCACCTCGTCGCCGCTGACCAGCCCGCTGGCGTCCTGGAAGTCGGCGGTCACGGTGTAGCTCCCGCCGCCGCCGAGCACGATCAGCGCCACCACGACGAGCGCGATCCCGAGCGCGGCCCAGGCCGCGATCCGGGCGCCCGCGCTCGTCGGGCGCGAGCCTCGGCCGCTCGACGACCGGCGGGCTTGACCGGGCCGCCGTCCGGGCGCTTCAGTCGTGCTTCCGTGCGGGCTGATGTGGCTCTCCTCCTTCGTTCCCCGAGTCAACGCCGACGGTGCCCTCGGCATCCTGCCAGAGACAACGGCGGGTCACCACCGGCAACCGCACGGACGGTTGCAGGATGATGCCCTACCCGGGTGCCTGCCGCGCCAGCAGGGCCGCGCCGATCGCGCCGCCGAGATCGCCCAGGCCGGCGACCCGCACCGCGGGCGGCCGCGCGTCGTTGAACAGATGCGGGTGCATCTCGGTCGCGATCCGCTCGGCGAAGGGCTGGCCGAAGCGCACGCCGAGGCCGCCCCCGATCACCACCGCCTCGATGTCGAGCAGGTTGACGGCGGAGCCGATGCCGGCGGCCAGCGCGGCGACCGCGCGGTCGATCAGCTCGATCGCCAGCTGGTCCTCGTGTAGGACGCAGTGCGCCCAGACCGAGCTGGTCAGCCGCTCCCGGCCACGCTCCTTCATCACCCTGAAGAGGTCGGTCTTGGCGCCCTTGTCGACCTCGCGGCGCGCGCGGGCCTCCATCGCCGCCCGTCCGGCATAGGCCTCCATGCAGCCGCGCCGCCCGCACGGGCAGTGGGCGCCGTCGCGCCGGACGACCATGTGGCCGATCTCCCCCGCGCCGCCGCGTCCCAGCCACGGCTTGCCCTTGAGGATCAGTCCGCCGCCGACGCCGGTGCCCCAGAACACGCCGAGCAGGGAGTCGTAGGGCTTGCCGGCTCCGAGCTCGAACTCCGCCTGGGTGGCGACCTGGACGTCGTTGCCGACGAGCACCCGGGTGCCGAGCCGTCCCGACAGGTCGCCGGCGAGGTGATAGGCGTCCATCCAGCTCGGCAGGTTGCGAGCGTTGGCGACGGTGCCGGCCTGCTCGTCGACGTCGCCGGGCGAGCCGACGCCGATCCCGAGCAGCGCCGAGGGCTCGACGCCGGCGGCCGTCGCGGCCTCCTGCAGCGCCTCGGCCATCTGCGCCGCGACCGCCGGCGGGCCTCCGTCGGTGGGCGTCGGGCGGCGCGACTGACCGGCCACCTCGTGCTGGGCATCGACGATGATCGCCTCGATCTTGGTCCCGCCGAGGTCGATCCCGCCGCGCAGCTGGTCGTGTACGTGGTGCGCGGTCATCGTGATGCGGCAGGCTAGCTGATGCGGTCAGCCCCAGGACTCGCGATAGTGCTCCTGCTCGGCGGTCGGCTGATCGATCTCGACCCCGAGCGCCGCGAGCTTGAGCCGGCCGACCTCGCGGTCGATCTCGGCGGTGACGGGGTGCACCCCCGGACCGAGCCGACCCGCGCCGCGGACGAGCTCCTCGACGCTGAGCGCCTGCAGCGCGAACGACACGTCCATCACGGCGGCCGGATGGCCCTCGGCGGCGGCCAGGTTGACGACGCGGCCGTGGGCCAGCAGATGCAGCCGCCGGCCGTCGGCCAGCACGTACTCCTCGACCAGCGGGCGCACGGCACGATGCCCGCCGATCGCCAGCCCGTCGAGCTCGGCGAGGTCGAGCTCGACGTCGAAGTGCCCGGCGTTGGCCAGCAGGGCCCTGTCCTTCATGCGCTCGAAGTGCTCGCCGCGCAGCACCCGGCGCGAGCCGGTGACGGTGATGAAGACGTCCCCGCGCGGCGCCGCGGCGAGCGCGGGCATCACCTCAAAGCCGGCCATCCGTGCCTCGAGCGCCCGCAGCGGGTCGACCTCGCAGACGATCACCGCGGCGCCCGCCCCGCGGGCGCGCTCGGCGATGCCCAGCCCCGCCCAGCCGTAGCCGACGACGACGACGGTGTTGCCGGCCAGCAGGATGTTGCTGGCCCGCACGATGCCGTCCAGCGCCGACTGGCCGGTGCCGTGGCGGTCGTTGAGCGCGCGCTCGGTGCGAGCCTCGTTGACCGCCAGCACCGGGCAGCGCAGGCGACCCTCGTCGCGCAGGCGCCGCAGGCGCACCAGCCCGGTGGTCGTCTCCTCGGTCCCGCCGAGCAGGCCGTCGAGCAGCGTGCCGCCGCGGGCGTGGGCGGTGACGAGCAGGTCGGCGCCGTCGTCGAGCGTGACCTGCGGCTCGGTGCCCAGCAGCGCGAGCACGTGCGCGACGTAAGTGCCGAGGTCCTCACCGTGCACCGCCCGCACCTCGATCCCGTCGCCGAGCACGAGCGCCGCGGCGACGTCGTCCTGGGTCGAGAGCGGGTTGGCCGAGCACAGCGCGGGGATCGCCCCGCCGGCGGCCAGCGTGCGGATCAGGTTGGCCGTCTCGGCGGTGACGTGCAGGCAGGCGGCGATCCGCACGCCCTCCAGCGGCCGCTGCTCGGCGAACCGCGAGCGGATCTGGGCGAGCACCGGCATCTGGCCGGCCGCCCAGGCGATCCGCGATTCGCCCTCCGGGGCGAG
>JBELAG010000216.1:0-10414 GCA_049509055.1 Solirubrobacteraceae bacterium | reverse complement strand
CGGGTGCCGTCGAACTTCGCCAGGCCGGTGAAGACGACGGTGCGGATCGGGACGTTGATGCCGACACCGAGCGTGTCGGTCCCGCAGATCACCTTCAGCCTGCCGGTCTGCGCGAGCTGCTCCACCAGGCGCCGGTAGCGGGGCAGCATCCCCGCATGGTGGACGCCGATTCCGCTGCGCACCAGGCGCGACAGCACCCGGCCGAACCCAGCGGTGAAGCGGAAGCCGCCGATCGCCTCGGCGATCGCATCGCGCTCCTCGCGCGTGCACAGCTTGGCCGAGAGCAGCGCGTTGGCGCGCTCGGTCGCCGATGCCTGCGTGAAGTGCACGACGTAGACGGGCGCCTGGTCCTCCGCCACGAGCCGTTCCAGTAGCTCGTGCAGCGGCTCCAGCGACCAGCCAAAGCTGAGCGGGACCGGACGCTCGGCGTTGTTGACCAACGCGGTCTCGCGACCGGTGCGGCGGGTGAGGTCCTCGGTGATCGCAGAGACGTCGCCGAGCGTGGCCGACATCAGCAAAAACTGCGCGTTGGGGAGGCAGAGCAGCGGGACCTGCCACGCCCAGCCGCGCTGGCCGTCGGCGTAGAAGTGAAACTCGTCCATCACGACCTGGCCGACATCGGACGCCGCGCCACCGCGCAGCGCGATGTTCGCCAGCACCTCGGCGGTGCAGCAGATGATCGGCGCGTCGGCGTTGACCGCGCCGTCGCCGGTGACCATCCCGACGTTGGTCGCGCCGAAGATGCGACAGAGTTCGAAGAACTTCTCGGACACCAGCGCCTTGATCGGCGCCGTGTAGTACGTGCGCTTCCCGGTCGCCAGCGCGGCGAAGTGCGCCGCGACGGCGACCATCGACTTGCCCGACCCGGTCGGCGTCGCGAGCACCACGTTGCGCTCGTCAAACAGCTCGATCGCCGCCTCCTCCTGGTGCGGATACAGCGCCAGGCCGCGCTCGGCGGCCCATTCGCCGAACGCGTCGTAGAGCGTGTCGGCGCTGACCTGCTGCGGGAGGGCGTCGGCCAGGCTCATCGGTTGCGCCCCTCACGGTAGCCGGGCGCCGTCCGCGCCGCGATCATCGGCCGGCGAACCCGGTCGCCGCGCGCCCAACCGGGACGGTTCGATCGGCAGCCGCTTGACAGGCAGCCAGTTGGCTGCATATTATCGGTAGCCAGATGGCTGCCTATTCGCACGGCGATGAGGTCTTCAAAGCGCTCGCTGACCCAAGCCGGCGGCTGCTGCTTGACAGTCTCAACGAGCGCAACGGCCAGACGCTGCGGGAGTTGTGCTCGCGGCTCGAGATGGCTCGCCAGTCGGTGAGCAAGCACATCGCGGTGCTCGAGGCGGCCGGTCTCGTGACCACCGTTCGCCGCGGACGCGAGAAGCACCATTACCTCAACGCGGCGCCGATCAACGATATCGCCGAGCGTTGGATAACGCGGTACGAGCGCGATCGCGTCATCGCGCTCGCCGACCTGAAACGAGCACTGGAGGACACCCCCGTGGAGCCCGAGAAGCATTCCTTCGTCTACGCGACGTACATCCGGACGACACCAGAGAAGCTGTGGCAGGCGCTGACCGAGCCGGCGTTCACCGAGCGCTACTGGTCGATCACGTTCGAAACCGACTGGAAGCCTGGGTCGACGATGCTCTGGCGGACACGCGGCCTGGCGATTGCCGACCCTGATCAGGTCGTGCTCGAGTCAGACCCCTACCGTCACCTGTCCTACACGTGGCAGACGCATTCGCCCGAGTGGACGCAGGCGCTCAGCTTCACTGAGGAGGCACGCCGCCGGCTCGCCGCCGAGCCGCGCTCGAAGGTCACGTTCGAGATCGAGTCGCTCGGCGATCACGTGAAGCTGACCGTGATCCACGACGATCTGCTGCCCGGCGGGCTGACCGGATCATTGATCAGCAACGGTTGGCCACGGGTCCTGGCCAACCTCAAGACACTGCTCGAGACCGGCGAGACGCTTCCGGTCGTCACGTTGAACACGCCGGCCAGGCTCGGGCTGACGCGATGAACGGGATGCGTCGCCCTCGCCGTCGCCACCGCCGAAACCTCAACAACCCCAAGAGGAGACCCGCATGACAACCGCGATTCATCGGACCGGCACGCGCGAGCAGTGGCTCGCCGCCCGCCTTGACCTGCTCGCAGCCGAGAAGGAGTTGACCCGCCGCAGCGACGAGATCGCCCGCCGGCGTCAGCAGCTTCCCTGGGTGCCGGTCGAGAAGCAGTATCGCTTCGACACCGACGACGGGGACGCGTCGCTTCCCGATCTGTTCGGCGGACGTTCGCAACTGCTCGTCTACCACTTCATGCTCGGACCGGGCTATGAATCGGGATGCCCGTCGTGTTCGGCGATCGCCGACGGCTTCAACGGTTTCGCGGTCCACCTCGAGCACCATGACGTCGGTCTGGTTGCGGTCTCGCGAGCGCCCATCGATCAGATCCAGGCCTACCAGCGGCGCATGGGCTGGACGTTTCGCTGGGTCTCCTCGCACGACACCGATTTCAACTACGACTTCAACACGTCCTTCACCGAAGAGCAGCAGCGCTCGGGCGACACTGACTACAACTACGCCCACAGGGACATGCGCAGCGCGCTCGCGGCGACGCAACCGAGCCCGCACGCCGCGATGGCCGGCACCGACAACGCCACCTTCATGCGCGAGGCCCCCGGCATGAGCGCCTTCGCGTGCCATGACGGCGTCGTCTACCACACCTACTCGGCCTACGCGCGCGGCCTCGACTCGCTGTGGGGCATGTACCAGTGGCTCGATCGCACGCCGCTCGGACGCAACGAGAACGGAGCCTGGTTCCGTCACCACGACCGATACTGATACACCGCTGCTCCAGCGACGACGGCTGACACCCGCCCGGTCTCCGGTGAGTCTGTCGTGTGTTCGCCTCAGCGTGCTGTGGCGTAGTTGCTCGCGCCGTACCAGTCGACGACGACGACGGGTTGGTCGCCCACGACCCAGGCGTCGTGGCCGCTGGGCAGCGAGGTGATGTCGCCGGGCTCGGCGATCAGCTCGGTGCCGTCGTCCATGCGGACCGCGAGCCGTCCGCTGACGTGGTACTGCATGTGCGGCGCCTGGCAGCTGTCGGTCCCGGCGATCGGCTTGACGTCGTTGGACCATCTCCAGCCGGGGAGAAAGGTCAGCCGGCCGACCTCGGCGTCGCCGATCACGAGGATCTCCGCCTTGCCGTTGGGAAATTCGCGTGTCTCGTCGGGCGTCGCGAACCGCTTGTGTTCGGTGGTGTGCGTCATCGTCGTCTCCTTCAGTCGCTCTGGTCGTCGGCTCTACTGCTCGTCCCAGGCCTGCACCACGGTCTGCGAGGCGATCTGGCCACCGTCGAGTTCGATCACGGTCGCGCACAGGACGTTGGTCCCGTCCGGGTAGCGGCAGGCCTGGGTGTAGGCAGCCCCGGTCTCGTCAGCGACGGTGTGGCGGACGGTGTGCGTCATGTCGCGCCCGTAGGTGTCCTCGAGCCAGGTCTGGATCTCGCCGCGGTTGTGCAGCACACGCGGCGCGCCGGGCTGGGAGATCTTGTCGGCGATCGTGACGGTCGCATCCGGGCGGTACATCGACAGTTGCGTGGCGGCGTCGCGCTCTTCCGCGGCGCGCGTGAACCGGCTGACGTCGAAGGTCGTCGTGGTACTCATGGCTGGCTCCTTGTGGTCGTTGGCGGTTGCCATGCCAGGAAGGTCCCAGCCGTCCGTCTTGCAGCCGTCAAACGAGCGTCAAACGACTCAAGTAGGCTGTCATCGTGCTGCGCGCACGCCTGCTGGGAAGGCTCGAAGTGGAGCTCGAGGGGACCGCTGTTGACTGCGTTGCATCGCAGCGGCCGTGGGCCCTGTTCGCGTATCTGGCGCTCGCGTCGGGTCCCGTGACGCGCGCCGAGCTGATCGACACGTTCTGGCCGGACGTCCTGGACCGGAGCGCGCGGGCGAGCTTGCGCAGCGCGCTGTGGTCGCTGCGACGCCGGATCGGCACAACGCTCCTGGTTGAAGGCGATCACGCGGTGCTGCACGACGCGGACGGTCTGTGGGTCGACGCGCGCGAGTTCGAGCAGCTGGCGTCGAGCGCGCCGCTCGCGGCTCTGGAGCTGTGCCGCGGCGAGTTGCTCGAGGGGTTTGAGGACGACTGGGCGAGGTCGGCGCGCGAGCGCCACCGCGAGCGGGTGATCGAGCTGCTGGAGGCGCTGGCGCAGGCGGCGGAGCGACACGACGATCCGGGCGAGGCGCTGTCGCTCACGCGCCGTCAGGTCGAGCAGGACCCGTTCGACGAGCAGGCCCACCGGCGGCTGATCGAGCGTCTGGCCGGCGTCGGTGACCGGGCCGGCGCGATCCGGACCTACCGCGCACTGGCCGGGCGGCTGCAGCGGGGTTTGGGGGTGGCGCCCTCGCGGGCGACGCGTGAGCTGATCGAGCGGCTGGGTACCGAGCCGCCGCCTGCCGAGCTCACCCCCCCGCCGACTGGCGTGCTGCGGGGTGTGCTGCCGCTGGTCGGCCGCGACGGGGAGTTGCGCGAGCTCGAGCGTGCATGGCGGTCGGTTGCGGCCGGCGGCGGCGTGGCGGTCTCCATCCGTGGCGTGGCGGGGGTCGGCAAGACCCGGCTCACGACCGAGCTCAAGCTGCGCGTCAGCACGTCGGGTGCGCTGACGGCGACCTGCGCGGCCCTCGACCTGGGCGGCAGCGCGCCGCTCGGGCTGTGGGCCGAACTGATCCGGGAGCTGCTACCGCTGCTCCCGGCGCCACCGGCACAGGACACGTGGCCCGATGACCTGACCGTGCTGGTCTCGCAGCTTCCGGCGCACTTTGCGCGCGGAGGGGTGCCGATCGCCGCCTTCGCCCCTGACCTGCAGCGCACGCGACTGTTCGAGGCGGTGGTCGCGATGCTGGGATGGAGCTGCCGTTGCGCACCGCTGCTGCTGGTGCTGGAGGACATCCACAGTGCCGACGGTCCGAGTCTGGAACTGGCGGCCTACGCGGCCCGCCGTCTCGACGGGATGCGACTGATGCTCCTCTGCACCCGGCGCGAACTGCCGCACAGCGCGGACGCCGACCGGCTCGAGCTCGCCCTTCGTGCGCGCGGGGTGCTGAGCTGCGAGCTTGATCTCGACCCCCTGCCGGCCGGCTCCGGAGCGGCGCTGGCGCGGTCGGCTGCGCGACTGAGCGACCGGGAGGTCGCGCGCGTCGTGGAGCGGGCCGAGGGTAACCCGCTGCTCGTGGTCGAAACCGCGCGCGCGATGCAACGGGGAGGCGGCGAGATCGCCCCGAGCCTGCGGGGATCGGTGCGGGCGACGCTCGCGTCGCTGACCGGGGACGTGGGCAGGCTCGTCGAGGTCGCTGCGGTGGCGATGCGCCCACTCGACCCGCAGGAGACGCGCGCGCTCGGACTCAGCCAACCGGACGACGCGGCGGCTGAGGCACTCCAGACCGGACTGCTGATCAGCGCCGATGGCACGATCGGGTTTCGTCACGCGCTGCTGCGGGAGGCGGCGTACTCCGAGATCGCCGAACCACGCCGTCGTGGGCTGCACCGGGCGTGGGCGGATGCGCTCGTGGCAGCCGAGGAGAGCGGCGGTATCTCCCGGGCAGCCGAGGTCGCGCGTCATCTGCGGCTCGCCGGCGACGATCGCCGCGCCATTGCGCACCTGGTGCGCGCCGCCGGCGATGCGCGCAGGGTAGCGGCGCTGGACGCGGCGGTCGCCTATCTGGAAGAGGCGCTGGCGATCGCTCCGGACCGTGCTGATCTGTGGTTGGAGCTTGGCGAGGTCCAGGCGTGGCGTGCTCGCCGGGAGCGGGCGGCGGCGGCGTTCGGCCGCGCCACAGCGCTGCTCGAGCACGCCGATCCGCTCGATCAGACGCGGGCTCACCTGCGCCAGGCACGCGCCTATCACGGCCCGATCTGCGTTCCTCGCGCGGTCCTGGAGAACGCGCGGGCGGCGCTCGACCTGATCGAGCGCAGCGCCGAACCGGCACCCGATGAGCGCAGCGAAGCGATGGCCGCGTGTGCGTGGGCCGAAGCCGTGGCGGGAAGCGTCGATGAGGCCGACCGGCTTCTGGGCGAAATCAGCCGGCTGACGTCCGGCAGCGATCGGCTGCGCACGTATGACGTCGGGCATGCCCGAGCACTGGCGCTGATGCGCCGCGGCCAGTTCACCGAGTCCTACGGACCGTCAATCGCCGCCGGCGACGCGATCACAGCAGCCGGCCGGCCGGATTTGGCGTACGGCTGCTGGGCCAATGCGGCCAGCGCCGCGACCGCCGCGGGCGAGCACCATCGCGCGCTGGAATTCATCGACCGCGGCAGCGCGGCGGTCGCCGGGAACGGACTCCAGAGCCTCGAGATCCATCTGTGGGCCGCCCGGTGCTTCGTGCTCAGAGCGCTCGGGCGGTTGGCCGAGGCGCAGCGCGCCGCGGAGACCGAGCAGACGCTGGCCGAGCGCCTGGGCCAGCCCGAACTGCTGGCGATGGCGAGCCACGACCGCGGCCTGACCGCGCTCGCCGCCGGCGATTTCGACACCGCCGCCACGCTGCTCGCCGGATCCCTCGTCCCGGCAGGCGCGCCGATCAGCCGTCCGGTCACCCGGCTCGCGCTCGCCGAGGCGCTCGCCCGTGGCGGACAGCCCGATGCCGCCGCCGACCAGCTCCGCGCAACCGTGCTGGAGCCGGTCCGGCCCAGTGACTTCCCGGCAGCGCTGGTCCCGAGACTCACGCGGGTCCAGGGACTCATCGCGCTCGCGCGCCACGACCGCGCCGAGGCCGGGCAGCGCCTCGCGGAGGCGATCGCCGGCTGGGAGCGGCTGGTCCAGCGCACCGCCCGTGCTGCCAGCATCACCGGCGTGCTCGCCGACCTCGGCCGGCCCGTCGTCGGGCTCGTCACGCCCGAGCGCGAACTCGAGCGGGCACAGGCAGAACTCAGACAGATCGCGGAAGGAGAGCCCAATGCCGTCGTTCCATGACACCGCCACCTCATCCGCACCTCCCGAGGACGTGTGGAAGCTCCTCTATGACCCGTCCAGGTTCCCCGACTGGTGGGCAGGGATCGGCACAGTCGAGCTCACCGGCGACGGTGAATACACGATGTATCCCGACGGCTACCCGGACTTCCCGATGGCCCAGATCCTCGATACCAGTCGAACCGAGCACTGCGTCACGGTCTCCTGCCTGGTCTCCGATCTCCGCTTCGAATGGCGGCTACAGGCAACCGGCGACGGGACCCGGATCGCCGTCGATGTCGAGATTCCCGAGTCCGAGGCTCACCGCCTGGACACCCAGCGCGAGGTGATCAGCACCTCGGTCAAGAACCTCGCGCACCTCGCAGCGCACCCGTAGCTGAACGGCGCCTCCGGGAAACCTGCACGCGACAGTTCTTCCCGATGAGCTACGACGTGACTGGGGATGGGCCAGCCACGACGCCGTCGCCGAGCAGCCGCCCAATTTCGGCGTCGGAAAGGCCCAGTACGTCGGCCAGCACCTCCTCGGTGTGCTCGCCCAACGTCGGTGCGCGCTCAGGCGCGAGGCGCTCGGCCGCTCCGAAGACGAGCGGCGAACCGGGCATTCGGTAGGTGCCGATCCCCGGCTGCTCGACGCTGGCGAACAGCGGATTCGCCGGCGAGCAGCGGGGATCTTGCTCGACGAGCTCGGTGAACGTTTGGTACGGGCCCCAGCAGACATCATGGGCGTCGAATATCTCGCGCACCTCGGCGATCGAGCGCGACTGCACCCAAGGCCTGAGCGTCGCTCCGATGAGCTCGCGGGCGGCGAAGCGTCCGCCCTCGTCGTTGAGGTCAACGTCCATCATCTTTGCGATGCTGGTGCACGCCTCGCCGAGGTCGGTGGCCGCCACCAGGCTATTCCATTGGCGGCTGGTCAGCGCGACGATCATGACGCGACGCCCGTCGCGGGTGCGGAAGTCGCGCCCGAACGCGCCGTACAAGTAGTTGCCGTCCTTGACGCGCTCGTGGCGGTTGATCTCCACCTCGGCGATCTTGCCGAGGTTGCCGACCATCCAGAAGGCAACGTCGGACAGCGCAACACGCACATACTGGCCGGCGTGGGTACGAGTGCGGTGGCGCTCGGCGGCCAGCAGCGACGTGGTGGCGAGCGCCCCGGTGATCGCGTCCCACGCGGGCAGCAGGTGGTTGAACGGGACGCCGAGGTTGCGCGGGCCAGTGGCCCAGGGAAAGCCGGTGGCCGGGTTGACGGTGTAGTCGACAGCGGATGAGCCGTCCGCGTTGCCGGTGATGTTGATCATGATCAGGTCGGGCCGACGCGCGGCCAGCAGGTCGTAGGCCAGCCACCCCCGGGCCGGGAAGTTGGTCAGGAACAGCCCGGCGTCAGGCCCGGGGGCGCCGATCAGCTCGGCTATCAGCTCGCGGCCCGCCGGCGAGGTGAGCTCGACTTGGATCGATCGCTTGCCCTTGTTCAGACCAGCCCAGAACAGACTGCGCCCTTCGCTGGTGATCGGCCAACGTCCACGGTCCAATCCACCGCCGATCGGATCGAAGCGGATCACGTCGGCTCCGAGCTGGGCGAGCGTCATCCCGCCCAGCGGGGCGGCCACGAACGCCGAGCCCTCGACAACCCGCATGCCTTCCAGGATCCCGCTCATCACGAACCTCCTCGCACGGCCCGTTCAGGCCACCAGCGCGACAAAGCGCCAGTCAAGGACGGGTGCCGTCTCATCATCGGGGCGATGTGCGGACACCAACGCCCGCAGGTCGACCAGCCCGCCGTCCGCCGCCGGTTCGACGCCCTCGACGCGCAGCTCCGTACGCAGTACGTCGCCCTCGAACACCGGAGCGAGATGATCGCAGCCGGCCCAAGCCACGATCGTCGCGAGCCTCGGCAGCGCGCGTGTCACGTGCGCGGCGGCGATCGAGATCGTATGCCCGCCGTACACGAGACGCCGGCCATGGGCGCTGCCCGTGGCATCGGTATGAGCGGTGGCGATGTTGAGCGTCAGGCGGGCCAGCTCGGGCGCCGCGGTCACCGTATCGCCCCCCTCGATCTCGAAGACTGCGCCGGGCGTCAGATCCGCCGCCGCCGGACCGCTCGCCCGGGCCCGCAGCGCCTCGAGGCGCCACGCCGTCGGCGCCGCGGCGCGCACCGCGGCGCGATTCAGGTTCGCCGGAATGGCGTCCAGCGCGTTGGCGTGGCCGGTGCGCTTGTCCGCGTCGCGTAAGGGCAGCATCGGGCATCGCCAGAAGTCCAGCACGGGCTGATCGTCTTGATCCGTCGTGCGGATCCGCAGAACCACCAGCCCGGTGGCCGGTGCGCCCGCGCGAGGCCGATTCTGCTTGAGCGCCACGACTTCGGTTCGCGTCTGGAGCGTGTCGCCGAGGAACACCGGGCGCTGGAGCACGAGTCCGCGGTAGAAGAGGTTGCCGCGCACGCGCTGGGTCGGCCCGGTGGACTGGCCGATGGCGACGTCACAGACCAGGTTGGGGTGGGCCAGCAGCCGGTCGCGGCCGGTGACGAGGCGACACAGCGGCTCGTCCAACGCCAGCCGCAGCCGGTCGCCGGCGATCGCCTGATGCACGGCAGCATGGCCGGCCCCGAGCGTGAGCGCTGGAGCGTCATCGAACACCTGGCCGATGGCGAAGTCCTCAAACCACGGGCCGGCCACGCGCACTCGCGGCGCCGATCCCGCCATCGTCATGCGCCCGCTCCCCGGGCCGGCGCGCCTGGCAACTCCGCCGCTCGAGCACGCGCCACGACCTGCAGCGCATGCTTGCGCAGGGCCTCGTCGATCATCTCGCCCTCCAGCATCACTGCGCCGCGGCCACCGTCCGCCTCTGCCTCGGCCAGCGCCGCAACGACGGCACGCGCACGCTCAACCTCTTCCGGGGTCGGCGAGAAGCTGGCATTCAGCGTATCCAGCTGGCTCGGATGGATTGCCCACTTTCCGTCGTAGCCGAGCTCGCGAACATGCGCCGCCCATGCCCGGAGGCCAGTGGCGTCGCCCACCGCCAGATGAGGGCCGTCGATCGCCTGCAGGCCGGCGGCCCGGGCCGCCACCAGAACCGTCTCCTGCGCAAAGCTCCAGCGGTCAGGCGGATCCTCGGCCCCACCCGGCCGTCCCAGGGACGCTCGCAGATCGGCGTAACCGAGGATCAGCGACTCCAGGCGAGGGCCGGCCTGCGCGATGTCCCCGGCCCGGCGCAGCCCGGCTGCCGTCTCGATCAGCGCCTGCAGGCGGATCGCTCGCCCACCGGCACCGATCACGTCGAGCAGCCGTGCGACCCAAACGATGTCCTCGGGTGCCTGCACCTTCGGGATCACCAGCGACGTCACCGCGCCGGCGGCCGGGCCATCCGCCAACGCGACGATGTCTCGATGGCACCACGGCGTGTCCAGGCCGTTGATGCGAACGGCGACCGTCCGCCCGGCCAGCCTGCC
>JBELAG010000215.1:0-19036 GCA_049509055.1 Solirubrobacteraceae bacterium | reverse complement strand
CGCCGCGCCGGCCCCCGGGACGCGGGCGGTCGGCGTCGAGGTGACGATCGCCAACGACGCGGGTGCGACCTAAGACAGCTCGGCCTCCGGCGATCTGTCGGTGGTCACGTCGTCGGGGGACGCGGCGCCGCTGTTCATCCCGCAGGGCGCCTGCCAGACGCCGCTCGTCGACTTCGAGAGCCTGATCGGGGTGGGCGCGGCCCGCAGCGGGTGCGTCGGCTTCGCGGTGCCGGACGGCTCGCGGATCCTGACGGTGCGCTTCTCGCCCCATTCCCGTCCGCCGGGCAGCGTCTCCTGGCGCTGAAAGGCGGCGGCGGTCAGGCCGTGCAGCGCGGGCTGACCGGCACGTTCTGGGACGGCACCGGCGGCGGGTCACGGCGGCAGTAGGTGAGCCGCCGGGCGCGCGGGTCGACGACGCCGACGTAGTCGTAGTTGACATCGGCGGCCGTCGCCGTGCAACTGAACGCCGTGGCCGATCCCGCGCGGGCGCAGACGATCCGCGCCAGCGGGCCCGAGATCTGGCCGCCGTCGATCCTCGCCGTCATGTCGGCGCGGACCGCCCGCGCCAGCGCCGCGCGCGCCGCGACGCCGGCGGCGCTCGCGACGCGCGGCGCCTGGTCCTGGGCGACGAGGATCTCCGCTTCGCGGTTGGCGCGCACCTCGGCCGCCGGATTGGCCGGCGCCAGCGCGGCGGGGTTCTGATGGCTGACGAACAGCACGAGCGCGACGAGCAGCGCGGCGGCCACCCCGAAGGACGTCACCCAGCGTGCCCAGGTCGGGAGGCGCGGCATCGAGGTCAGCTTGAACGGCACGCTCTCAGCGTACGCCCCGACGCTCAGGCGACGTGCGCCTCGAGCAGCTCCGCCAGCGCGGCGCGATCCGCGCCGTCCGGCCGCCAGCGGCCGGCGCGGGCGTTGGAGCGGACCTGCTCGGGCTTGGTGGCGCCGGCGATCACCGAGGACACGGCGTCCCGGGTCAGCAGCGCGCCGATCGCGACGTCGGTGAGCGAGATCTCGCGCTCGTCGGCGAAGCGCTGGAGCGCGGCGACCAGCGCGAACTGCTCGTCGGTGGCGATCTGCTCACGCGCGCTGAGCCGGGCTCCGGCGGGGCCCGGGCTGCCCGGGGCGGTACTTGCCGGTCAGCAGCCCGGAGGCCAGCGGGAAGTAGGGGACGAAGCCCAGGCCGAGGCGCTCGCAGGCGGGCAGCACCTCGTCCTCGGCATCCCGCACGAGCAGGCTGTACTCGTTCTGCACGGCGCAGAACGGCGTCAGCCCGGCGTCGCGGGCGGCGTCGGCGGCCTCCTGCAGCTGGACTGCGTCGAAGTTCGAGGCGCCGATCGCGCGCACCGTGCCGGCCTGGACGAGTTCGTGCAGCGCCGCCAGCGTCTCGGCGATCGGCGTCTGGCCGTCGGGGCGGTGATACCAGTAGACGTCGATCACGTCGGTGCGCAGCCGCGCCAGCGAGGCCTCGACGGCGTGCATGATGTAGTCCCGTGAGCCGCGCGGCCCCCGTCCGTCGCCGGTGTCCATCCCGAACTTGGTCGCCAGCACGACGTGGTCGCGACGGCCCTGGAGCACCTCGCCGAGATACTGCTCGCTGAGGCTGCCGCCGTAGGTGTCGGCGGTGTCGACGAACGTCACGCCCTCCTCGATGGCTGCGTCGATCACCGCTCGGGTGGCGTCGATGTCGATGCGGCGCCCGAAGTTGTTGGCGCCAGGCCGACGACGGATACGCTCAGACGGGAGGATCCGAGGGGACGGGTGGCGAGATCGGTCATGCCTCCAGACTAATCACCGGGCGGGCGCTGCTTCAAACGGTGGTCGTCGCGGCGCAGGGCGTCGGTGAACCGCTTGGGGACCGCCGCGTCCTCGCCCTCCTCCCACAGTGTGGTCACCACGAGCTCGTCGCCCTCGGGCCGGCACACGTAGACGAGCCCGCGTCGCTGGAGGTCGCGGACGAGCAGCGAGCCTCGTTCCCCCGGCTCGACGCGTCCGGCGGCGTGGGCGCCGGCCACCCGTGAGGCGATCTCCGACTTCTCGTCCAGCGTGCCGCGGACGCGCTGGCGGAAGCGCTCGGCCGCGTGGTCGGTGACCGCGATCAGCACGGCGCCGCCGGCTGGGGACGGGTGTCGCGGCGATCCGGGAGGTGCAACGGCGCCGGCTCACCCATGCGCCAAACGGTAGCGGTGCGGTCGGAGGCCGAGCCGGTCAGCCGGGCGGCGCGGGGAGCTTGCGTGCCCGGCGCGCCATCCCCTGCCAGGCGTCCCCCTGGTCGCGCAGCCGCTGTGCTGCATCGGCGATCGTCCAGCGGTCCGGGGTGAGGCCGGGGTCGGAGAGCTCCTCCCAGGCGAGCGGCATCGCCACCGGCGCGCGCGGGAGCGGGCGCACGGCGTACGGGGCCACCGCGTGCTGGGCGTAGTTGATCCGGTTGACGTCGAGATAGATCCGCCGGCCGCGGTCGCTGCGGCGCCACTCCAGCGTGAGGCGGTCCGGGTCGGCGGCGACCATCGCCTCGGCGAGCGCTCGCGCGAAGCCGTGCACCTCGGCGAATGACGGGCCCCGCCGCAGCGGGCAGGTGACGTGCACGCCGCGCGATCCGGTGACCATCGCGAACGGCGCCAGGCCGGCATCGTGCAGTCGCCGGCCGGCTTCGCGGGCGGCGGCGCGCACCTCGGCGAAGTCCACCCCGGGCGCGGGATCGAGATCGAGGATCAGGCGGTCGGGCTCGTGCGGGCGGTCGGCGCGCGACAGCCACACATGCGGCGTGATCACGTTCTGGCCGGCGAGGTAGACGAGCGTGGCGGCGTCCCCGGCGAGCACCTGGGTGAGCGTGCCTCCCCGCTTGGGGACGGTGACGGTCGCGATCCACTCCGGGAAATGCCGGGGGACGGACTTCATGAAGTACCCGGGCTCGGCGATCCCCTCCGGGAACGCCTGGAGCGCCAACGGGCGCCCGCGGACGTGCGGGAGCATCGCCTCGGCCACCTGCTGGTAATGGCGCGCCAGTTCGAGCTTGGTGATGTCGGGATCGGTGAACAGGAGCTTCTCGGGATGGCTGATCGCCACCTGCCGGCGGCTCGCGGTGAGGACCTCCGTCATCGCTGCGCGCTTCTAGACCAACGTCGGGGCGGCATCTGGCCCGCCGCGCCGATGTCCTGATGATGGCCACCGACGTCCGCGTCTCCCCGGCGGCCCGCCGCCCGCTCCGCGTCAGCGCCGAGATGCTCGCGCCGGCGGTCATCGTGGCGCTCCTGCTGGGGCTGCTGGTCGCCACCGGGCTGCTGTACTACCACGGCGATCCGACCGGCTTCATCCGGTTCGGTCGAGCCTTTGCGTCCCGCATCCATCCGCCGCGGGGCGCCGTGGTGGACACCGCCCGCGGCTATGACGGGCAGTACTTCTGGGCGCTGGCCCGTGACCCGCTGCTGCTGCGCGACCGCACGGTCGCGGCGTTTGCCGATCAGGGCTTCCGGCTCCAGCGCGTCGCCTACCCGGCGCTGGCCTATCTGCTCGCCGCCGGGCGGCCGGCGGCGATCCCGTGGGTGCTGCTGGCGATCAACGTGATCGCGGTGCTCGGCATCACGGTCGTCGTCGGCGGCTACGCGCGGACGCGCGGGCGGTCGGAGGCGTGGGGCCTGGCCGCAGGCCTGCTCCCGGGCTTCCTGTTCGCCACGATGGGCGACCTCAGCGACGTCCTGGCGGTCTCGGCGATGCTGTGCGGGCTGATCATGTGGCGCCGCCGGAGGTGCTGGTGGGCCGCCGGGCTGCTGTCGGTGGCGGTGCTCGCGCGCGAGCCGATGATGCTCGCCGTCGCCGGCGTCGCACTCGAGGTCGGCGCCCGCGCGTGGCAGGGCGGTCGCCTCGGGGCCGGCGCGCGTGCCCTGGCGCGCGCCGCGTGGCCCGCCTGCGCGGTGCCGGTCCTGGCCTTCGCCGCCTGGCACGCCTACATTCAGCTGCGCTACGGCGGTTCGACGGCCGACCCGGGGACGGCGTTCGCGCTCCCCTTCGTCGCCGTCTGGCGCGAGGCTCAACGGGCCGCGCACGGTGCCTCGATCGTCCACGGCGCCTGGGACCTGACGTATCTGGCGCTGATGCTGCTGGGAATCGGCGCCTCGGTCGAGCTCCTGCGACGCGGGTGCAGCGCTCCGGCCATCGCCGCCGTCCTGTTCTCGCTCAGCCTGCTGGTGCTGACCTTCGGCAACGACTGGAGCTACACGCGGCTGAGCGCGCCGCTGTTCGCGTGCCTGCTGCTCGGCGGATTGGAGCGGCGATCGCGTCCATCGCTGGCCGTCTGCGCGGCCGCGGCGGTGCTCGGGATGCTGGTTCCGCTGGCGATCGCCTGACCGCGCCGCGCCCGTGATCCGGGCGAAGTACGGATCAAGCGACCGGCGTCGCGTGCCGACATCAGTCGAGAACATGTCAGCCCTCGCGAACTCCAGCGCCAACCAGCCCGTCGAGGCGACGTCGGACGGGATCAAGATCCTGATCGCCGATGATCACCCGCTGATCATCGCGGGAATCCGCCGCACGATCGAACACTGCGAGGACATGGACGTCGTCGGCGAAGCCCACTCCGGGCCCGAGCTCATGCAGCTCGTCGAACGCCGCCGGCCCGACATCGTGCTGATGGACCTGCGGATGCCCGGCGTCTCCGGCGTCGAGGCGATCGAGCGGATCCGCCACCGCTGGCCACAGATCAAGACGATCGTGCTCTCCGCCTGCGACGACCGCGCGGTGATCGACGCCGCGCTGATCGCGGGCGCCAGCGCCTACGTGCTCAAGAGCGCGCACACCGTCGACATCGCGTCCGTGCTTCGCCAGGCATCGAGCGGCGCCGTCTTTCATGCCACGAGCGCGCCATCGCGCCCGACCCCGGCGCCGGTCCCCGGCGAGCCGGTGCTCACCGAGCGCGAGCGCTCGATCCTCACCGCGGTCGCCTCCGGGCTGACCACGGCCGCGATCAGCCGCGATCTGTGGATCAGCGAGCACACGATCAAGTTTCACCTCACCAACATCTACCGCAAGCTCGGCGTCGCCAACCGCGCCGGCGCGGTGCGGTACGCGCTCGAGCACGGCATCGGCTGACGCCGCTCATGGCGCCGTCGCCGGCCAGGGCGGCAGCGTGGCGGTGATCACCGTCGGCCCGCCGGGGCGAGAGTCGATCTGCGTCCGGCCCCCCAGCATGCGGACGCGCTCGTGCATGCCGACCAGCCCGAGGTGACCCGCGCGGGCGGCGCGGACGAGCGTGACCTCCGGCTCGAAGCCGACGCCGTCATCGCTGATCCGCACGCGCACGCCGTCCGGGTCGGCGCCGACGGTGATCTGCACGTGGCCCGCGCCGGCATGCTTGCGGATGTTGCTCAATGCCTCGCGGACCAGCGAGAGCAGCGCGATCTGCTGTGAGTCGGTGAGCGGTGCGGCCGAGGCGTCGAACGTCGTCTCCGGGATGATCCCGGTCCGCGCCGCGAAGGCGTCGGTGAGCTGGGAGAGCACGTCGGGCAGCGAGCCCGGCGCCAGCAGCGAGGACTGCACCGAGCTCGACAGCCGCCGCAGGTCGCCGTCGAGCGCGACGAGCTGGGCCTCGAGGTCGTCGAGTCGTCCGACCACTCGCTGCTCGTTGGGGTCCCCGGCGATCAGCGGCCGCAGCTGCTCGCGGAACAGCCGTAGGTCCTGGGCGAGCAGGTGCACGTCCTGCTGTGGGCCGTCATGGAGGTCGAAGCGCAGGCGGGCCAGCCGTCGCTGCACCGTCTGCACGACCGAGTCGTGGGAGTGCTCGCCGGCCAGCAGGCTCTCGCGCTCCAGCAGGGCCGCGATGACCGGCGCGGCGGCGGCGAGCAGGAAGGCGTGCAGCGACGCGCCCGGATCGACCCCGTGGGCGACGAGCGCCGCCGCCGGGGGGCGCAGCGCGTCGATGCGCAGGCCCACCGTCGCGGCGCCGGTCACCAGCCGCCGGCGATCGTCCTCGAGCACGGCTCGCGCCGCCTCGATCGTCTCCGGCGCCTGGCGATCAAGCCGGCCGGCGTGGGCGACGTGCTCGGGCCCGGCCGCCGGCCACCCGGTCCACAGCGAGACCGCGCCGGCGCCGGTGAACGCGTGCAACAAGGCGAGCTGGACCTCGGCCGCGACATCGACGGGCAGCTCGAGCAGCCGCCCGGCGCGCAGCATCTCGCGGCCGAGCGCCGCCCGCGACACACCGGCCCGGCGCTCCAGCGCCTCGATCAGCCGCCGGGCCTCGCTCGGCCCGGCGGCGAGGTCGACCGCGATCGCCGTGAGCAGGTCAGCGGCGTAGCACAGGAGCGCGAGGGCGGGAGCGTCGGCGTTGCCCGGATCGGCGTCGCGCAGGGCCAGTGCCCCGGCTCGCGCCTCGTCGCGGGTCTCGCGGGCGATCCCGGCCCCGGCGCCCGACTCGTCGATCACCGACAGCAGCCGATCGAACGCCGCGTCGGACTCGCGTCCTGGCTCCGCCGGGGTCGACACCGCAGCCATTGTGCGCCAAACCGGCGCCCGACGGCGCGAGCTACCAGCGGGCGGCGCGGGCGATCACGCGCGGCGACAGCGGCGTCATGCGCACGCGCCGGTAGTGCACCGGCGCGAACGAGTCGACGCCCAGACGGGGGACGTGGACCTCGCGGAACCCGGCCAGGTAGGAGGCCGGCAGACGGTTGACGTCAAACCAGCCGGCTCCGCCGCCCGGTCGCGCGAAGCCGCTGGTGCCGAAGTAACGGTTGCCGATCCGCATGAACGTGTGGACCGGGCTGTAGAAGATCGTCACCCGGCCCGGGCCGGTGGGGAACTTCCAGATCGGGATCTCGCCCGAGACGGTGGTCGGCACCTTGTAGCCCGCCTGCTGCATCACATAGGAGACCGAGCCCGAGCAGTCGAACGGCCCGAAGCGCGCCGGCTGCTCGTGGCCCCCGCCCCACAGATAGGGGAAGTCGGCGGCGCTGACCATGTTGGCGGCGGCGATCAGCCGGTCGTAGTGGGAGAGGAGGCCGCCGCCGTAGCGCACCGTCGGCTGCTGCCGGAACCCGGTGGCGAACGAGACCGAGAAGATCCCGTGCCGGATCGTGCGGCGCTCGAACTGGGCGCGGGCGGCGATCGCCCGGGCGCGGGACAGCACCTCGTCGACGTACCAGCCGGCGTGGTTGTAGGCGAACACCGCCTTGGCGATGTTCTCCCGGGCGCCGGCCGCGGCGAGGTAGCGCGCGGCGGAGAAGATCGCGTCGCGCGCGTCATACGGGTTGGGGACGCTGTGGCCGTCGACGGCGAGACCGTACTCGCGCCACGTCCCGGGCTCGAACTGCATCCAGCCGACGGCGCCGGCCGACGAGGTGCTGAGAGATCGCGCCCGTAGTCGCTCTCGATCGCGTTGATCGCCGCCAGCACCTCCCACGGGACGTGATAGCGCCGTCCGGCCTGCATGTAGATCGGGATCAGGAACGACGGCGGCCGGTCGCCGTCGGAGAACAGGCCGGAGAGATCGGTGACCGCGCCGGTCAACGACGAATCCGCCGCCGCCGTGCCCGTCCAGGTGGAGGAGAAGGTCGGCGCCGACGACGCCGGGGTGACGGGGGTCGTCGTGTGCGACGGCGGTGCGGGCGCTTCCGGGGTGGCGCGGGGGGCGGTGGTCCGCGGCGCGGCGGCGGGATCGCCGGGGGCCGGGGCGGCCAGCGCCGCGCCACCTGAATAGCGGTGGGCGGGGTCACTGTGATGACCGGCGCGGGCGGGCGTACTCGTCGCGCAACCGTGGGGCGTGGCGATCGTCAGCCGGCCCCCCAGCGTCGGGGCGGCCGAGCGGGTCGCATCCGAGAACACCAGTCTCCAGGCGGCGGTGCGGGTGCTGCAGCCCGCGGCGCGGTGGTGACGCGCGCCCGTGTGGCGCGCCGGCCGCGAGGCGGCGGCGAGGGCCGAGGGCACGCTGATCACGAGGTGGCGGCCGTGGCGCTTGCCGTGGCCGGTGCGCGGCACATCGAACCCGGGCCGCAGCGTATGCAACGAGTGGTGGCGCGGTGGAGCCGACGGCGTGCCGCCGTGCGCGCGGGCGGCCGCGGTGGTCGCCGCCGGGGTCGCGGCGGTCGTGGCGGTGGCCGCGGGAGTGGTCGCGGCGGGCGCGGCAGTGGTGGCCGGCGCTGCCGGGGTGGCGGCGGGCGCGGTGGTGGCGGCGGCCGGTGTGGGGTTGGAGGCCGGTGCCGGCGCGGGGGTGGCGGGCGCCGGGGTGGTCGCGGCGGGCGCGGGGGTGGTGACGGCCGGTGCCGGGGTGGTGACGGCGGGCGCGGGGGTGGTGGCGGCCGGTGCCGGGGTGGTGGCGGCGGGCGCGGGGGTGGTGGCGGCCGGTACCGGGGTGGTGGCGGCCGGTGCCGGGGTGGTGGCGGCCGGTGCCGCCGGCGAGGTCGTGGTCGTCGTCGCCGTGTCGACCGTCGTGGCGGGCGCGCCCGCGGCACCCGCTCCCGATCCGCCGCTGTCGGCGAGCGCGGCGGCCGGAACCGACGTCGACGTCACCGCGACCACGGTGGCGAGGGCGACGAGGCGCTGCGGCGCCTGGCCGATCGTGATCAACGAGCGACGGGGCGCAGGCCGGTGCTCGGCCAGCGCCAGCCGTCGCGGCGTCACCGCGCAGCGCCGCGGCGCCGGCAGCGCGAGCGCGAGACCATCGGCGCCGGTCAGGGTGAACAGCGCGTGCGGGAACTCGATGACCTCCAGCGGGATCGCGAACGCCACGCGCCACAGCAACTCGCTGCCGGCGCCGCGTCCTCGTCCGCGCCGCGCGAGCAGCCGGCGCTCGAGCGCTTGCGCGAGCGCGGGAAACGGCAGCGCATCGCGCTGCGGCGGGCGGCTGATCAGCAGCTGGGCCTGCGGCGGCGCTCCGAGCGCCGTCTCCAGTCGGGCGCTCACGCGGCCGACGGCCCATTGCGCGCCGAGGCGCGAATACTCGAAGCGCTCCACGATCGGCGTGTCGTCGCAGAGGGTCATGCCCAGTCCCCCGTTCGGCGCGCGGCCGAGCCGGCGCGGTCGATCGCGGCGAACAGATCGTCGAAGGAGCTCCACTTCGCGAGCACCGGCAACGCGGCCAGGCCGCTGTCGGACTCGCCGCCGACGGTGACGACGCCCACGCGCGGGCGCAGTGAATCCAGCCGGGCAGCCTGCCGGGCGGCGACGGTGAGCGACCGGCTGGCGTCGATCACCACGACGTCGGCGCGCACGCGACGGGCGAGCTCGACGATGTCGTCGTCACGGCCCCCCACGGCGACCGCGTACCCCCGCTGCGCCAGCAGCGTGGCCGCGACCGCGCGAAAACGGCGATCGCCGGCGAACAGCAGCACACGCGCGAGTTCGGAGCGCGGGGTGGTGGGGGTGATCTGCGCATCGCGCATGATCTGTATGTCGCCCGCGACGCGGGCCCTCGCCATACCACCAACGTCTAAATCGCTCAGCGCGGCGCTTTTGCGTGACGACCGGTCATCACCGCGACGGCGTACCTGCACCTTCGTCTAGGCCGGACTAGCCGTTCTTCTCTCGTGGTCGGACCCCCCGGATTCCGATGCTCGAACCATGGCGGTCAAGCCACCAACCACCTGTCGCAAGTCCCCGGTGGGCCGTCACTCGCCGTCTATGTATTCGGGCAACCGACACGAACTGAGGAGAGGAGGTGAACAGCTTGTTTTACCTCTATGACATCGTCAGCATGATGCTGACCCGTCTGCGCCGCGAAGACGGACAGACGATGGCAGAGTACGGGATCCTGATCGCCGTGATCGCCTTGATCGTGGTAGTCGCTGCCGTCGTGCTCGGCAGCAGCATCTCCACTCTCTTCAGCAGCACCGCCACGAAGGTTTGAGCGGGCACAACGCCTGACACGAGCGCCCGTCTCGGTGACTGTGGATCTCAGTCACCAGACGGGCGCTCGTGATCTATCCGCACCCTGTACAGCAACCTCTGATCGACACACGGCAATGCCGAAATGGAAACGAATCCAGACAGCGACACGCCCACTGCACCGGCGCCTTCGTCACGAGGGCGGTGTGGTGCTCGTCGAGTTTGCGATCGTCTTGCCGATCTTGATGTTGCTGATCCTGGGCATCCTCTGCTTCGGAAGCCTGGAGGACTACTCCAACCAGGCGACCCAGATCGCCGAGGAGGGGGCCCGCTGGGCCGCGGTCGACAACAACCCGTCGTCCGTCACGAACCAGTCGCTGCAGACGTACCTCGCGGCACAGCTGCAGGCCGGAGATCTGAAGGTCACCTCCGCGCAGGCGTACCTGTACTGCCCGTCGGGCTGCACGGTCAACAACTCGGTGACCGCGTGTGTGGTCGCGACCGTCCAGTACCCGTTCGTCGGCTTCGCGGGGGCCAACTCGACGATCGTGCAGGCGGCTTCGATGCGCATCGAGCAGGCGCAGACCGCGTTCCCGACAGATCCGAACGGATGGAACGCGGACACCCAACCCTCGTCATGTCCTACCTCGTGAGCGATCAAGGAGCATTGCAGTGAAACTCTCTCAGCGACGGCTGGCACGGCCGAGCGTGGGCGGCATGCTGGCGACCCGGCAGGGGTCGCTGACGCTGGCGCTGCTCTGCGCGGTGTGCGCTGCCGGCATTCTCATCTTCGCGCTCGGGCGCTACAAGTCGGGCCTCAAGACGGTGACGCCGCAGACCACGGTGCTCGTCGCCACGGCCGCGATCCCGAAGGGGACCTCGGGGGAGACGGTGGCCGCCGAGCGGCTCTACAAATCGGTGCCGATGATCTCCTCGCAGCTGGCCGCCGGCGCGATCAGCGATGCCGCCGTGCTTCAGGGCTCGATCGCCCAGAGCGACATCCTGCCCGGTCAGCAGCTCACGTCGGAGGACTTCGCCGCCGACGCCGGCGTGACCGGCGTGCTGTCGCCCGGTGAGCGTGCCGTGTCGGTCACGATCGACGAAGCCCACGGCGACACCGACGTCGTGCAGGCGGGCGACCATGTCGACATCTACTCGACCTTCGCGGTGACCAAGGGCACGGTGTCGGCCCCGACGATGATCCTGCTGGTGCCCAACGCGCTGGTCATCAAGCCCGCCTCCTCGGCGGCGACCAGGGCCGGCGGAACGTCGATCTCCGGAAGCTCGCTGGTGCTGGCGGTCCCGACCAACCAGGCCGCGGAGGTCGCGTACGCGTCCGACAACGGAAAGCTCTACCTCACGCTTCGCCCGACGAACGCGAGCGCGACCCAGCCCGTGTACCTGACCACGGAGTCGATCGTCGCCGCCGCGTCAAACGCCACCACCTACACCGGAGTCAACCCATGAACGCACAGCTCCGCGCACTCGTCGCGCTCGACGGTGAGGTCGACCGAGGCCTCGTCGAGACGCTCGCCGCGCGCGATCCCAACATCCAGGTGCTGGACTACCTCGAGCTCGACGGCCCGTCGTCCAGCGGTCTGGGCAACGGCGACGCTCTGATCGTCGCCGTCGCCGACTACACCAGCGAGGCCCGCGACTTCGTCACCAAGGCCCACCGTCAGCATCCGCAGCGCCCGATCGTGCTGCTGTGCCCCAGCGGCACGGCCGGCTCGTTCGGCGAGGCGTTCCACGACGGCGTCGACGACATGGTCGCGATGCCGACCTCGCCGGGAGCCGGCGTCGATCCCGAGGTCGCCCGCGAGCTGGCGTTCACCATCCAGAAGGCGGTGATGCGCAAGCGCGGCACCGCCAAGCCCAAGGCGGAGGCCGTGCGCAACGTCATCTGCGTGCTGGGGCTCAAGGGCGGGGCCGGCAAGACGCTGACCTCGGTCAACCTGGCGGTGTCGCTGGCGCAGACCGGTCACAGCGTCGCCGTGATGGACCTCGATCTCCAGTTCGGCGACGTCGCGCTGGCGATGGGTCTCACGCCGATGCGCACGATCTACGACCTCGTGCGGTCCGGCGGCTCGCTGGACGCCGGTAAGCTCGAGGACTTCCTGATGGAGCACCCGTCGGGCGCCCGCGCGCTGCTGGCGCCGGTCCGTCCCGACCAGGCCGCGATGATCACCGTGCCGTTCCTCGGCGAGGTCCAGCGGCTGCTGGGCGAGATGTTCGAGTTCGTCGTGATCGACACACCGGCGAGCTTCGCCCCCGAGGTGATCAGCGCCGTCGACACGTCCAACGACGTGCTCGTGGTCGCCATGCGCGACACCCTGTCGCTGAAGAACACCAAGCTCGGCCTCGAGACGCTGGAGCGGATGGAGTTCGATCGCCGCCGGGTCAAGATCCTGCTCAACCGCGCCAACACGAACGTCGGGATCGAGCGCGAGGACGTGCTGGCGATCCTCGGCCGCGATGTCGACATCCTGATCCCCAGCCACCGCGACATCACTCGCTCGATCAATCAGGGCGAGCCGATCGCCGAGCAGCGCGGGACCGAGGCGGCGAAGGCGTTCCGCGCGCTCGCCGAGCAGTACGTGCAGGAGGCATCCGCCCGCGAGTCGCGGACCGACCGTGGCCAGGTGATCGAGCTGCCCAGCGCCGACCAGGAGGTCGAGCGTGACACCGCGCGCGCCGGGCGCCAGTCGATCTTCCGCAGGACGCGTAGGAGCGCCTGATGCAGCTCCACGAGCGGCTCTCGCACGGGGTCGAGCCCGAGCGCCAGGAGCGCTTCACGGTCCCGTTCTCGGAGATCAAGAACCGGATCCACCTCGAGCTGATCGAGGATCTGGGCCGGCAGCTGTTCAACACGACGCTCGACGACGCGACCCTGCGCGTCCGCGTCCACGAGGAGCTGCACGACCGTCTCGCCCAGGAGCCCGGCATCTCCCGCGAGGATCGCGAGCGCATCGCGCTGGAGCTGACCGCCGACATCGTCGGTCACGGGCCGCTGGAGCGGCTGCTCGACGACGACACGGTGACCGAGATCATGGTCAACGGTCCCTACGACGTGTGGGTGGAGCGGGCGGGGCGCCTGCACCGCACCCCGGTCCGCTTCAGCGACGAGGGCCATCTGCGGCGGATCATCTCCAAGATCGTCGCCCAGGTCGGGCGCCGGATCGACGAGTCCTCGCCGATGGTCGATGCCCGCCTGCCCGACGGCAGCCGCATCAACGCCACGCTCCCGCCGCTGTCGCTCACCGGCCCGCTGCTGACGATCCGGAAGTTCGGCAAGACGCGCCTCGACATGGAGGGATTGATCAAGAAGGGAGCGCTGCTGCCCGAGACCGCCGACCTGCTGTCGCGCTGCGTCCGCGCGCGACTCAACATCCTCATCGCCGGCGGCACCGGCTCGGGCAAGACGACGATGCTCAACGCGCTCTCGGCGTCGATCCCCGACAGCGAGCGGATCATCACGATCGAGGACGCCGCCGAGCTCTACCTCAACCAGCGCCACGTCCTGCGCCTCGAAGCGCGGCCGAAGAACATCGAGGGCGAGGGCGAGATCTCGATCCGCGATCTCGTCCGCAACTCGCTGCGGATGCGGCCCGATCGCATCGTCGTCGGCGAGGTCCGCGGCGCCGAGGCGATCGACATGCTCCAGGCGATGAACACGGGCCACGACGGCTCGCTGTCGACGCTGCACGCCAACTCCCCCCGGGATGCGCTCGCGCGCCTGGAGACGATGGTGATGATGAGCGGCTACGACCTGCCACTGCGCGCGGTGCGCGAGCAGATCGCCTCGGCGCTCGACATGCTGATCCAGATCGAGCGCATGAGCGACGGGTCGCGTCGCGTGGTCGCCGTCACCGAGGTGCAGCGGATGGAGGCGGATGTCATCACCCTGCAGGACCTCTACACCTTCCAGGTCGACGCCGTGGCGGCGACCAACCACATCGTCGGCTCGCTGAAGCCGACCGGCCTGCGGCCCGGCTTCCTGACCAAGTTCGAGCGCCGCGGGATCGAGCTGCCCCCGGATCTGTTGCCGTCCCGGTCCCACTCGTTCTCGCCCGCCGGTGGCGGTCGTGCCTGAGCGCGGCGTCGTTCGCCGGCGCCGCCTGATCGCGGCGGCCGTCGTCGCGGTGCTCGCGTTGCTGGCGCCGGCCGGCGCGATCGCGCTCGGCGCCAAGACGACGCCCGGCACGACGGCGTCCCGGACGGCCACGGCCGCGACGAGCACCACCGCGACGACGCCGACCAAGGCGACGCGGACCACGACCACGACGACGAGCAGGACGGCGACGACCACCGCCACCACGACGACGACCGCCGCGCGCACGACGACGACGGCTGCGCAGACAGCGACGACGGCTGCGCACACGGCGACGACGGCCGCGCACACGGCGACGACGGCCGCGCACCCGACCACGAAGGCCGGCAAATCGTCCACGCCGTCCAGCCACAAGTCCGCCGCCCGCGCGCAGCCGCAGGCCCCCCTGACCGGCTGGCTCGGGGGCGGCACGACGTTTCCCGCCCGGGCACTGGTGCTCGCGCCGCCGGCCACGGCGACGCTGACCACGAGCCGGATCCACCTCACCGAGAACGGCTCGCCGATCAGCTCGTTCACGCTCACCCCGGTGTCTGAGGCGCAGCCGGGCGACTTCGGCGTGATGCTGGCGATCGACCAGAGCTCGGGCATGACCGGCACCGGGATCGACTCCGCGATGTCGGCGGCGTCGGCCTTCGGGTCACTGCTCACCGCCGGACAGGAGCTCGGCGCGGTCACCTTCGACTCCACCGCCACCCTGTACCTCCCGCTCACCGCCGACCCCGTCCGGATCCGCCGGGCGCTGGCGAGCGTGCCGTGGACGAGCGCGGGATCCGATCCGGGCCTGGCCGTGATCCAGGCGATCGGGCAGCTCACCCAGGCCAACGTCGCGCTCGGCGCGGTCGTGCTCGTCTCTGACGGATCGGGCCTGCCCGGCACCGGGGCGGAGCCGTCGCCGGCGTCGATCGCGGCCGCGGCGGCTGCGAGTCACACGCAGGTGATCGTCGTCGGGCTGGAGGACCACGCGGCGACGGCGGCCTCCCTGAAGGCGCTGCGCACGGCGGTCCCCGGCCAGTACGTCGCGGTGGCGCCGTCGGGGCTGAGCGCGGTGCTGCGCGCGATCCACCAGGGCCTCGCGCGCGACGAGGTGCTGCGCTACCGGTCACACGCCGCTCTCCAGACCGCGATCACCGTCAGGGCGACCGCCGACGGCGTGTCCGGCGCGGTCGACGTCGGCTACCGGTCACCGCAGCGCCCCGTCGTCCACCACGCCGCGGCCGCCCCCGTCAGCCACGCCCAGACGTCCACGACGCCGGCCATCGCGCGCACCGGCGTGCTGTCGGGAGTGCCGAGCTTCGCGACCTCCGCGCCCGCGAGCGGCCAGGCCGCCGGAGGGTTCTGGGCCTCCTCGGCGGCGGTGCTCGTGATCGCCGGCATCTGCGCCGCGCTGCTCGCGCTCGCGCTCGCGCTCGCGCTGCGCCAGCCCGGCCGCAACGCGGCGAGGATGCGCGTCGGAAGCTTCATCCCGGTTCCGGGCGAGGACGATGCCGGATCGCCCGCCGGGCGCCGGGGGCGGAGCGCGCTGGCATTTCCGGGCCGGTCGTGGTGGACCACGTTCATCGACTCGGTGGCGGTGTCGCGCAGCCGCTACACGCCGGTTGAACTGGTCCGCCGCGCGGCGGTGATGGCGGTCGTCGCCGCCGGGCTGCTGGTCTGGCTGACCGGCTCCTGGATGCTGGCCGCGCTGGCGTTGATCGGATGGCCGGTCGTGCTGCGCGCGTTCGTCAAGCGGGCCGCCGAGAAGCAGCGCGCGAAGTTCCGCGACACGCTGCCCAGCTACCTGCAGGATCTGGCCAGCTCGATGCGGGTGGGCCGCAGCTTCATCGGCGCGCTGGCGATCGTGGCGGCGAGCGCCGATGAGCCGACCCGCTCAGAGCTCGAGCGGGCGGTCACCGACGAGTCGCTGGGCCGCCCACTCGAGGAGTGCATCGACGCCGTCGCGGCGCGGATGGAGTCCACCGACATGGGGCAGGTGTCGCTGATCGCGGGGCTCAACCGGCTGTCGGGCTCCAACGTCGCCGAGTCGCTGGACCGCGTCGCCGAAGGCTCCCGGGAGCGCGCCGACGTGCGCCGCGAGATGCGGGCGCTGACCGCCCAGGCCAAGATGTCGAGCATGGTGCTGACCGGCCTGCCCGGGGTGCTGCTGCTCGGCCTGTCGATCGTCTCACCGCAGTACGCCCACCCGCTGCTCTACACCACGACCGGGCTGTGCGCACTCGGCACCGGCGCGGTGATGGTGCTGCTCGGCTGGCGGGTCATGAAGAAGATCACCGACGTAGGGGAGTTCTGACATGGTCATCCTGCTGTTCGCCATCGGCATCGGCATGGTCGCGGTGAGCGGCCGGCTGCTCGCCCGCGCGATCGTGGTTCCCCGGCTGCACCTCAAGCAACATCTGCGCGAGATCCGCGACTACGGCTTCGACCGCCCGATCGATCTCGATCCGATCAGCCCCTCGGAGCGCCTCAAGCGCGCGTTCAAGAGCTCTGCCCGCGCCACCGGCGCGTTCGCCATGCGCCGGCTGCCGTCGGTGTCGGCCCTGTCGCCCAGCGAGCTGGGCGCGGCGGGCTTCTACGACGTCAGCCCGGAGATCGTCCACGGCTACCGGGTGTTCGCGGCGATCGGGCTCCCCGGCGCGCTGCTGGCGCTGATGCTCGCGTCCGGCAAGCTGTCGGGGCTCGAGATCCTGCTGCTGCTCGTGTCGGCGGCGGCGGGCTGGATCCTGCCGTCGTTCCTGGTGCGCAAGCGCGGCGGTTCGCGGATGGAGGAGGTCGATCGCCGCCTGCCCGAGCTGATCGATCTGCTGATCTCCACGGTCGAGGCCGGGATGGGCTTCACCGCCTCGATGGCGCTCGTCGCCGACCGCTTCGACGGCGCGCTCGGCGCCGAGCTCAAGCTGACGATGAAGCGCCAGAGCCTCGGCATGACCGTGCCGCAGGCGCTCGACGAGATGGTCGAGCGCTGCGACACGGCGGCGGTGCGGGCGTTCGTGCGCACCGCGGGCCGCGGCGAGTCGCTCGGCGTCTCGATCGGCCCGGTCCTGCGCGAGCTGTCGGCCGACCAGCGCCGGCGCCATCGCATGGCGGCCCGCGAGCGGATGCAGAAGGCGCCGATCAAGATGATCTTCCCGCTCATCTTCCTGATCTTCCCGGCGCTGATGATCGTGCTGCTGTATCCGGCCGCGTGGTCGGTCACGCACAACCTCGGCGGCGTCTTCTAGTGGTCTCCCACTCGTGACGCGCGGCGCGGCGGCCGGCGTCGTGCGCAGCCGCTGGATGTGGCGCGTGCTCGGCCGGGTGCTGCTGCTCGGCCCCGTTCTGATCGCCGGCCCCGCGCTGGCGTTCGACACCCTGCTGGTCGGTCCGCGGCACATGCTCTACGACTTCCAGGGCGGCCTCTACAACGCCGGGTTGGCGATCCTCCACGGCGCCGGCCCCTACCAGCCGGGGTTCCTGGCCCATCAGGCGGCGATCATGCGCGCCGGCGGCATCGCGCGCGGGGAGACCGCCGCGCATCCGTTCTCGATCCCGGTCTACCCTGCGGCGGCCAACGTCCTGATGGTCGGATTCGCGCTCCTGCCGCTGTGGCTGGCGGGCGCCTTGTACACGCTCGCTTCGATCGCGGCGATGCTCGGCGGCATCTGGCTGGTCGGCGTCCGGGACCGTCGCTGTCTTGCGCTCGTGATCGTCTCGTGGCCGTTCCTCTACGGCGTCTACCTCGGCGCGATCGGGCCCTTCCCGGGCGCTGGCGCTCGCGGTCGCGGCGTGTGTCGCGGTGACGCTCGGCGCGTGGGCGCTGATCGGCTTTGACGGCATGGCCCGCTATCCGCAGATGCTGTCGGAGATGTCGCTGCTGCAGGAAGGACGCGCGCAGTCGCTGGTCAACGTGCTCGTCGTCGCCGGAATCTCGCCGTCGGCGGCCACGTCGGCGGCGATCGTCGCGGCGCTCGCGGTGCTGTGCGGCGCCTGGCGCCTGGCGCGGCGTCCCGATGGCGACCGGCGGGCGTTCGGCCTGACGATCATCGCCGCGCTGACCGGCACGCCGATCGTCTGGGAGCACTACATGGTGCTGCTGTTCGTGCCGATCGCGCTCGTCTCGCCCCGCCTCTCGCGCCTGTGGCTGGCGCCGGTCCTCACCCCGATCCTGATCGTCCTGTCGCCCCTGCTGATCCACGCCACTCACCGGGTCACGGCCGACTCGCCCGACGCGCTGCGCGCGACGCTTCCCTGGCTCGCCGCCGAGGCGATCGTCGCGATCGCGGTCGCCACGACGCCCGAGCAGCGGGCGGCGTGGGCCCGCGCGCTGCACCGGCGTCCGGGCGCCCGCGCCGCCGCGCCCGCTCCCGGGCGCTGACCTGCGCCGGGGGGCGGAGCCGACCTCGCCTCGGCACGGGGGGCGGAGGCAAGGTCTTTCTTCGGCCTATTTACCCTAAAAACGACCGCGGCCCCGACGGCGCATCGCCGGCGTCGCACCGTGGCGATGCGCTCGCCCTGCGCCGGCGCGCCTAGCCTAGCGGGCCGCGGCAGGCCGGCGAGCATGAGCGCCCAGGCGCAGCCGGGCGCGGAAGCCGGCGCGCTGGGGCCCGGTGGTGCAGAGGGCCCCGGCGACGACCGTCTCGATCACCAGCCAGATCACCGCCTGGCGCAGGGCGTTGGGGGAGTCGGCGGCGACGACGCGGCTGTCGGGGATCACGACGCGCGACAGCGAGACGAGCAGTGGCGAGACCAGTGGCGCCAGCCACAGGCGCGAGAGACGGGGGGAGGCGAGCGCGATCGGCACGAACAGCAGCACCATGTAGTGCTCCCAGACGATCGGGCTCGCGGTGAGCGCGGCGATGATCGCCAGCCCGAACGCCCGCCGGTCGCCATCGGGACGCCGCGCCAGGCGCCAGGCGCCCCACAGGATCCCGGCGGCCAGCGCGAGCGCGATGGCGGTGGCGGCGCCCGGCGAGAGCCCGAGCACGCGCGCGATCGTGACGACCGAGACCGCCCGTCCCTCCTGCAGCAGCGACATCTCCGACAGCATCTGCGGATAGCGGGCCATGCCGTCAAAGCCGATCAGCGCCCACGCGCCGAGCGTCACCGCGACACACGCCGCGACCGCGAGCGCCAGCGCCCG
>JBELAG010000214.1:0-10477 GCA_049509055.1 Solirubrobacteraceae bacterium | reverse complement strand
GTCCGGACCCGAAGCGAACACTGTCGTGGTTGGACAGCGGCCCTGCCCCCTTCGTGATCGTCATTGACGGAGACACTCTCAGTTGACCATGGCTCTGTCAAGGTACGGCCCGGCCGATCATACCGTTAGCGCGGGCGGGTTCGGCGGGCAGAGCTGCGTGCTCGTGCTGCGCGCGTCATGAGATTGAGGGGACCCGGCGTGATCAGCGACAGGTCGCCGATCCCCAGGCGATCGGCTGCGGTCCTGCGCTGATGCCAGAACGGATAGATGAGCGTCGGCCGGCTCACCCGCTCGAGGCGCTGGTGCTCCTCCGCGCTCAACTGCAAGCCGATCGCAGCGAGGTTGTCGCGGAGCTGTTCTTCGGTGCGGGCGCCCACGATCAGGCTCGTGACCGCCGGGCGCCGGAGCAGCCAGGCCAAAGCGACCTGAGCCGCGGACACGCCGTGCTCTTCAGCGACCTCGACGAGCGCATCGACGGTGTCCCAGAGCTTGTCCTCATCGTAGACCGGCAGCTCGTCCCAGTCGGTGGCGTGCCGGGAGCCCTCGGGCGCCCGCTGGTCACGGCGGTACTTGCCCGACAGCAGGCCGCCGGCCAGCGGACTCCAGATGAGCAGGCCCAATCCCTGATCGAGCGCCGAGGGCACGATCTCGTACTCGGCCGAGCGCTCCTGCAGCGACAGGTACACCTGCTGGCTGACGAGGACCGGCAACCCCTCCGCGTGCGCGATGCCGAGCGCCTTCATGACCTGCCAGCCGGCGAAGTTCGAACACCCGACGTAGCGCACCTTGCCGCTTTGAAGGAGGTGCTCGAGCGCGCCGAGCGTCTCCTCGAGCGGCGTCTGCCCATCCCATGCATGGAGCTGGTAGAGGTCGATGTAATCGGTGCCGAGCCGCCGCAGGCTGGCCTCACAGGCCCGGACGAGATGATGGCGGGACAGGCCCGCGTCGTTCGCCCCGTCGCCCATCGCAAAGCGTGCCTTGGTGGCCAGGATGACGTCGTCCCGGCGCGACCCGAGCGCCTCACCGACGATCTCCTCCGTCCTGCCCATCGAGTAAATGTCCGCCGTGTCGATCATGTTGACGCCGGCCTCGAGCGCCACGTCGATCTGACGCCGGGCGTCTTGCACCCCGCCGGTGCCGACCTTGGCGAACACGCCGCCGCCACCGAACCCCATCGTGCCCAGCGTCATGGCCGAGATACGCAGGCCTGAGCGCCCGAGTTGCCGGTACTCCACTGTTTCTCCTTTGCAGCCGTGATTTCGAGGGAATCGTTGCGCATCGCGGATCGCGCGCCGACAGCCGCCTGCCGCGCCGCGCAAGATGGCCACAATCGCGTTCCTGCACACGCATTCTCAGGCGACAACGACGAGGAATGTCCGGGTTGAGAGATACCCTGGGCGACGCTGCTGAACGAGGGCACCGACTCGCCCGAGCAGCCGACCGCCACCTGGACCAACACGCCGAAGGAGGCGGCTCACCAATATCTTTTGAGTCGATCGTCTTGAGGCGACGGGTTTGTCCACCAGGAGGCACGGACGCAAGGTAGTCGCTTGATCGGTCGGCACCGGGCGACGACCATCGTCCCGAGGTCGTCTCTCTCTCCTCTCTCTCCCCCCCGACGTATCCCCGAGGCGAGACAGCATCGAACAGCCCGACGAGCCGTGGCGAGACCGACACCCGAGCATCATGATCGCTGCCGTGATGCAGATGGCCCGCACCACTGTCGATGTCGACGACGCCCGCTCGCCGCGGCACGAGCGGCGCTCGGGACGCAGGGTCTCAGCGCCACGATCAACTCCGCTCTGCGCGAGGTCGCCCGTCGCCAGGCACTGGCCGACTTCGACGTGCTTCGCGACTTCGACGGCACACCCGACGAGGTGCGGTCAGGACGCACGGCCCGTGGCGGCGCCACGACGGCATGACCGGCTGAAGCCGGCACCACTCACCCAGCCCTCGCTCGTCGACGCCGCCGTCTGGACCTGGGCGCGGGACCGGCGATTCCCCGAACTCGCAGAGTGGTTCACCGCCGAGGTCCGCTCTGGACGCGTCCCGGTCTGCGACCAGATCATTCTGGAACTCATCGGTCTTGCTCCCAATGGGGCTCGCGCGCATGAGTTGGCGGGACGCCTCGGCGCCTTCGACGCTGTGACGGTGACGCCAATCCACGACTCGCTGCCCTGCCCGACCGTCTGACCGACAGCCCGGTCGCCGAGGATCTCGCGTCCCGTGCGCTATCGCTGCTGGACGAGCGGCCTATCCCGGATGAAGAGGCGCTCCACGCATCATTGACGCCCTTCAACTGTTTCCTTGAGCGGGCCGCAACGGGCGGGATCCAGCTCACCGCACGCGGCTACCTCCGCCCGCGCCCGGATCAGGAAGATTGCAAGCGCAGCGCTCACGAAGCGGTGTAATGTTCCCGACGGGACAATGACCTCGACCGTTTGTTGACCACTAGGTAGGTAAGGCCGTCGAGTTGAATTACCAGCCGCGGAATCCCCCGCCGTCGACAATCGCATCAGAGCTCGCGCATTGGGGTGGGCAGCACCTCGCCTCAGCCGCGCTGCCGCCCGACGGCCGCTGATGTCCAGGCCATTCGACCACCTCGTCGCGGGTATGTGCGCCGGCTCAGATTGGGACCTCATGGGCCAATCCGACCAGGTCAAGCAGCTGCTCAATGACGTTTTCGACGAGCGGATGCATCGGAGCGACCGTGCCCGTTACCAGCTGCGCGTCAACCTACAGAAGAAGAGCGACGTCGCCTCGTACGCAGGATTCATCGTCGAGGAAGGTAACCCCAGCTCCGGCCCGTACCAGGGGACGTCGTTCGTCTGGTTTCCAGGCGACGGCGGAAGTGTGGTTGCCCTCGTCATCGGAACCGATGGATTCGGCGCGGATACGGCAATCCTTGGCCGGCCTGGTCTCACGGTCGCCGGCTCCGGGCGCTCGCTCGCATTCACGCAGGCCGGCTCTGGGTCAAGCCTGACCTTCTCGACATAACAACTGAGGTCCCAGACTCGGTCTCGGCGGCCTGGCCGACGATCGACGCGGCCCTCCGCGCGTACTCCCGAGTCGTGTACGTGACAGCCCCGGTCACGCCGCAGGATTCCGGAGCAGCAGCTGTCGCAAGCGACCTGCTCGATCTCTTCTTTCACGAGCACCGAAGCAGACACAAGGAGCCGGCGAAATCGGCGTGGCAGAACCGCCTTCAAACGATCCACTCATACATCTTCCCTGTCGCGACAGCGGCTGACGTCGAGAGCGTCCTTCGAGATCGCCGCTTCATGATCCTCGAAGGACCGCCCGGGACCGGCAAAACGCGCCTTGCGCTGCAAGTCGGTGCGGCCATCGGCTCGCACGAGATGGTCCAGTTCCATCCGGCGCGCACATATGAGGACTTTGTCGTGGGCCTGTATCCACGCGTTGCTGGCGACCAGCTGGCGTTCGAGGTCCGACCCGGCGATCTGCTCCGTGCAAATCGAGCATCGAACGGCAAGCAACACGTCCTCATCATCGACGAGATCAACCGCGCTGATCTCGGCCGCGTCCTCGGTGAGGCGGTCAGCCTGTTCGAACCAGGAGAACCCGACCGGGCCGTCAGGCTTCCACACATCCCAGATGGCTATCCGGAATCGCTTCAGCTCTCCCAGGATCTCTTGGTGCTCGGGACTCGCAACACTGCGGACCGGTCGATCGCCCGGATCGATCTTGCGATCCGTCGCCGATTTGCGTTCATCGAGATCTGGCCGTCCCTCCAGGTCGTGGTGGATCAGGGCGATGCGCTCGCGATCGAGATCTTCCAGAACGTGCTTGACGTTTTCACGGAGTACGCGGACGACGAGGCGCTGCGTCTCGTGCCAGGCCATGCGTATTTCTTGGATCCGCGCCCGGATTTGGGTGACGCCGAGCGTCCGACGCGAATCCGACGTCGCCTCCGACAAGAGCTACTCCCGCTCTTGCGCGACTACGCATCAGAACGCCTCCTCGGTCCGGCGACGCTCGAAGTCGCGGGTCTAGCTGACCGCATCGAGGGCCGGCTCCACGAGGCCTAGTTCTGCCTCGAGGGCGGACATCACGCGGTAGAGCGCGAGCTGCACGCCAGCTCCAATTACCGGCGGCGCGACCACTCCTACAGACGACCGATGAGGGTCATCCCGTGCGGATCGATGGCGGGCTCGTCCAGGCTCAGGGCGATCGTTGGATCGATCCGTTCCTCGCTGCGAACCGCGCAGCGATCCAACGGCTCGGGCTTCAGCCCGAGGTTCACAGCGACGACGGTTTACACATGCTGCTGCGACCGTCGGGACGGATCGGCGCCGTCCCACTCGTTGCGCCCGCAAGCAGACGGGTAGTCGCGGGAATCTTGGTCAGTCCACGCTTCCGATGGAGCGCGCTCGGCGAGGTCCTCTCTGCTGTCGGGTTCGCGGTCGCTCCCGCACTGGGAGGAGGCTCACTTGTCCCGGGGTCGGCTCGCGAGGTTCCCTCGTGGCTGATCGCCGGTCCAGTTGTTCGACGACTCGAGGAGTTTCTCACGCGACGGCGGCTCACGTTCGTGCCCCGACACGAGGTGCGATCCAGTCCTCGCGGTCGCGTGGACTGGGGCGAGTGGGCAACGCGCAAGCTGCCGGTTGGACAGTGGACATCGTTGCCGTGCGAGTTCTCAGACCTCGCCGACGATCCAGACCTTATGGCCGCCGTTCGGTGGACGCTCTGCCGCCTCGTCGATGATCTTCAGCCGTTCGCCACCATCGGCGTCGGACGAAGCCTCACCGAGCGCGTCCGTGCGATGCAAGCTGACATTGGCGGCGGTTTCCTCCGCCGCCCGGCGTTCGCACTCGCGCACGTGCTCGAGCCGTACATCGCAAATGCGCTCGAGGCGATGGGATGGGTGGCCGACGAACGTGGCCTCGGCGGGGCTCGTGCGCTCGACGGGCTGGCCTGGGATCTTGAGGTATCAGCTGTCTGGGAAGCCTGGGTCCGCTCGTTCGCGGGCCTTCTGGCGCCTCAGCTGGGCCTTCGGCCGCCCGGACCTGGCGAGGCTCGGCGTCCTCTACGGTGGCAGGGCAGCGTGGCGTCGATGGGAGCCCTCGCGCCGGACGTCGGTCTTCTCGGCGGCGAGCGAGTTGTCTGGCTCGATGCCAAGTACAAAGCGCATCTCTCGCTGCTTGCCCGCCACGGGTGGGCCGGCGTCAGCGAGACCATTCGCCACGCACACCGGGCTGACCTACACCAGGCGCTCGCCTACGCCGCGCTCGCCGACGTCGATCGGGTCGACAGCGTGCTCCTCTATCCACATCTCGGACCAGCGGACGTACCGCCGCCAAGCGCGGTTGCGACGGTGGCGTCAGGTAAACGACGGGTCCGCCTCGTCCTCGGCGCGTTGCCGTTTGGCTTCCGAACGCCCGATCAGTCGCGCCGGGCTGTGAAGGTTTGGCGTGACCTTCTCGTCGCCTAGCGAGTGAGAGCCATCATCAGACCGCTGGGATTCGTTTGATCCCCGTTTCGTTTGACATGGCCGGAAACGACGAAGCTCCCGATTTCTCGGAGGCCTCGATTTCCAGCGCTTTGCGAGCCGGCGACGTACTCCCTCCCGACGAACCCCGCTCTCGGCACCGACCGCCGGCGAGTGCCCGAGGCGGGCGTGCTGCTGTTCTACTCGCCCGAGGAGGTCGAGGCCATCGCCCGCTCGCTTGAGGCAGGCTTTCACCGTCCCGAGGTGTCCACTCGCGGCGAGCTCGAGCTCTTCGAGGACAGCCGCGACGGCGAAGCGGTCCGCGTCGCCGCCTACTCGGGGCTGCGCCTCGGCGAGCTCCTGGCGCTCCGCTGGCGCGACGTCGACTGGACCGGCTCGGCGCTCACGATCAGCCGGTCGCTGTCCTCCGGCGTAGAGGGCACGACGAAAACCGGCCACGTCCGCCGCGTCCCAATGGCCGACCAGGCCGCGGCGGCACTCGACCGGCTCTCCCAGCGTCAGGATTTCGTCTTGGCCGACGACTACGTCTTCTGCAACGCCCTGGGGCGGCCGCTCGACGGCTCGGCGCTGCGCCGCCGCTACAAACGGGCACGTGACGCGGCTGGCCTGCGGCCACTGCGCTGGCATGACCTGCGCCACACGTTCGGATCGCTGCTCGTCGCCGGCGGCGTCGACCTGGTGAGCATCAAGGACGCGATGGGACATGCGCAGCTGACCACGACAAGCCGCTACCTCCACGCCCGGCCAGCAACGGAACGCGCAGCCGCATTCACCGCCGCGTTCGGAGGCAGTGCCAACGCTGCGTCATATCCCCGCGGCCGGGACAGCATCGAGCAGCCCGACGAGCCGTAGCCAGTCCTTAGCCCACGGAACGCCCGCCGATCAGCCGTGTTCAGAAAGGAGCGTGAGGCAGCGGCTGGCGCGGTCGGCCACCAGGTCCAGAAGTCGGCCCGGCAGCTCGCGCCGCAGCGCGACGACGTCGGGCGCGCTCACCGCGTCCGCGAAGGCGTCGGGTGCGATCCTCGCCAGCTCACGTGCCCGCTCAACGAGTGCCTCCGCATCAAGCCCGAGATCGCGCGCGGCGTCGGGCCATCGGTTGCGCTGGAGATAGACGTCGTAGCTCGTCCCGATCTTCATCGCCAGCCGCAGCTTGCGTTCGTGGGTGCCGTAGGCGAGCGCCGAGGCGATGTCGTACAGCGGCGCCAGGCGCACCTGGTTGCCGGCGAGCAGGACCGAGTAGTTCTTGGCGTGCGCATCGGTGCCGCCGATCAGCCAGTTCCAGATCAGCGCGTCAGCGAAGCGGCGGACTGCGTCCCTTCCGGCCTGGGGCGTCATTGCGTCACGGAACAGGCGGGCGATACGCGCCGGCGTCGGGCCGCCCTCGTTCTGGTACTTGGCGCTCGGTGGCACGCCGAGCGCCTGACAGAGGTCTTCCTGATGGACCCGCGCGATTCCCTTGTCGGCGACCTCGGTGCGGTCATAGCGGGTGATGACGACCGCGGTCTCGTCGACGAACTGGGCGATCGCGGAGCGCGCCGCGATCAGCCCGGCACGCCGTGCCGCGTCCAGGCACAGATGCTCGTTGAGGTCGTGATCGTCAAGTCCGGCGATCGCCGGCTTGAGGACGTGGGTGGTCGGGATCGGCCCCGACCGGACCCCCCACCGGTTGCCGTCAAATAGGAGCGCGGTCTTGGCCTGGGCCCCGGCCAAGCTGAACTGCCCGGTGAACGACTGGCCCAGCCACGCCGTCGAATCCTCCCGCAGCTCGCGCAGGCGGCCCGCGACGTCGTCCTCGGTCAACCAAGTCACCTCACCGGTGCGTCCGAGCACGCGCTCGAGCTCGTCGGGTGGGGCGAAGCGCACCGCGCCGGCGCAGTCCTCCCCGATCGGCGTCGCCAGGAGCGAGAACGCCGAGGAGGCGGACACGTGGAACTCGCGCCCCCACCGGCGAAGCACCTGCTCGTTGTCGGGCAGCAGACCCCACAACCACGGGTTGATCTGCTGATCGGGATGGGAGCGCACCTGGACGGGCATCGACAACGACAGCGGGGTGTGCCCGCCCCGCTCTTGATAGCTCGCGTCGTACTCAAACCGCAGACGACCGCCGGACAGCCGCGTCACCGTCCCGGCAACCACATCGTCGAGGATCACCAGCAGCGTGTCGGTCATTGCTCGCGGTAGTCGTCAAGCAGCGCGTCGAGATCGACCGGGCTCGACGCCGGCGGCAGCGACTCCCGACGACTCCCGTCACGCTCGTCGAGGCTCAGGGACAGCCGCAGCGCGTCAAACAGGCGGATGACGAGTCGGAGCTCAGCCGTCGGCTTGCCCGACTCGAACTCACTGACCCATTGACGTGACACGCCCGCGAGCCGCGCGACATCCGCCTGACTCAGGCCCAGATTCAGACGACGGCCCCGAACTGCCGCCGCGACATCATGAATGGAGGTGATGGGTGTCGGCATTGCGTGTTGTCAGCGTACGACGACAGGTCGTCAATGTAAGCGTACGGCGACAATTCTAGCATGTCAGCGTACGCTGGCAGTGCGGTGATGTCACCGTACGTCGACACGCCCAAGTCCTGCACACGTTAATCGTCATCATCGTCAGGCACAGGTTCGTAGCCAGCAGCATCCGCGCACGTCCCGCACAGCGTCTGGTACCGGGCCCCGCCCCGACGCCGGCAGTATTCACCAGGCTCGCCGCAGCGCTCGCAGGTTCGCCCCGCAAGCGCGACGGCGCGTTCGACGAGGCGCTCCGCGAGCTCGACGCGGCGATCTAGGTCCTCCTGTCGAGCTCGACCCTCAGGCGTTTCGAGATACGCGGTGAGCCGACGCTGCCACGCTTCGTGCTCCGAGAGCAAGCGCGCCTTGTCGCTCGGGCTCGAGGACTCCCCCGCAGCGGTGGGCTGAGAGTCGTTCGGATCCAAGATGCGCTCAGCACTGCGCCAATAGAACCGCAGGCCGGCGAACTTCTCCTTGACCTGAAGGATGCGGTAGCGCGGCAGGAGCACCACGAGTTCGCGATCGAGTTCGGTGAGGAGCGGATACCAGCCGCGATCACACCTGATCCAGCGCCCCCAACCGTCTGGGATGCGCATCAGCATCCGCCTCAGTCCATCAGCGAACTCGCCGGCATCCTCCGGGACGTGTAGAGCGTCAACGAACTGTTCAACGTCGAGGCCGCCCATGACCTGCTGAGCCGCTCGAGCCGCTCCCTCGAGCCTCTCGTCGTCATTACTCTCAGCCACGAGCTCGCCAACGGCGCTCATGAACGCGTCCCACCGGATCCGTGCATCCGTAGGGAGAGGCTCTGCATCCTCGCCGGGAAGCCTGTCCGGGTCGATCTCGCTCATAGCCACCACGGTACGAAGCCGCCAGGACGAACGGACCGCGCGGAGATGACCAGGGAGAAGCCAGAGCATGATGGCGAAGCATCGCGGTCAGCACCCGAGTAACGTCGAGATGTAGTCACAACCGGTGAAGGAGGAGTAATGGAGCTATATGCGATCTTGCGGCGCAGCGCCTGGCCCTCGGGGACCGAACTCGAGCAGGCGGCCGCGCGTTCGACCAAGGTTGGGAACGAGCAGATGCCCGAGGAGGTGCGCTGGATTCGCAGCTACGTGCTCGATGAGAGCGGCGGCTCGGTAGGAACCGTGTGCATATATGAGGCGACCAGCCCCGAGGCGCTGCGCAAGCACGCGTCGCTGGCGGACCTGCCGGCCGACGAGATCGTCCGCGTTGCCGACACGGTCGTCGTGCGCCCCGACCCGGAGCCGACGAAAGCGTAGGTGCCCGTAGATCGAGCGCAGCTGTGGGCCACGCTAAGATCGATCAAGGAGCGCAACCCGCAAAAGCCCAGACGCGCCGTTTGTGCCCTGCTTGCGGAAGGGCTGCTCGCAACCGCGCTCCGCTCCGGCGCGCGCTCGCTGAACAGAGCGGGCAGGCTCGTCGAGAGGCAAAGGCGTCGATCGCCGGCTGCCGGTGGGGCTGATGGGGTTGCTGTGTGCGCAAGACGGGATTTCGCGCCCGTCTCATCGGCTTGAGAGAGGACGCCTCTGCTCCGCGCTCGAGCGACGCGCGGCTATCGCAAACGGCTGTAAGCGGGCGACCATTTCGGCGTACCGGTGCTCGTCAGGCTCATGCACTGCGGTGAGCGTGTGGAGGAGACGCGCGAACGGTGCAAAGAGCGGAGCCGGCATGCGTGCGCTGGTGACCCATGCCACCTCATCCAACTCGTACGGGGCGGCGATGATCGGCATGGCGGAGGTGCATTCGGCGATCATCCACACGGTCACGAAGTGCTTTTGCTCCTCGGGGAAGAGATCGTTGGTTATCCCGAGGTAGGCTGGGTCAGCGTCGATCGCGATGCCGGTCTCTTCCTCGACCTCCCTGCGGGCCGTGTCTGCGAATGACTCGCCGAACTCGAGGCTGCCTCCCGGGGGTGACCACGAGCCGTCGCCGTGCACGCCTCGGCGTCGCGCCATCAGCAGTTCGCTGCCCATGAGTACAACGCAGCCCACGCCCACGCCCACGCGTGTATCGGCAGTTCGGCATCGCCTCCCGTTCCCCATGCACGATGAAGGAAAGCACTCGAGCAGCGCAGTCGAGCCGGTCGCGAAGATTGTCGCCTTGCGGTCCTCGCGATCTGCTGCTTGATCCGAAACGCCTCGCTGTCGTCGTCCGAGGGCCAGAGGTCGCGGACGGCCGGGGACCGGGAAACCGTCGTTGGCATCTACCTCATGAAGCTGCTGTCGGACCTCGGCACCGGTCGCACGGATGAGACCGCAGACGCTGAGGCAGCACTGTCCGAATTCTTCACCGATGATCGACGGATACAGCTTGAGGATCTCCGCCTCGGACTTGTCATTCCTCAGCAATCCCTGAGAGAGGGCGTCACGCTTTCTGTGTAAGCGCTGATGGGTAGGTTAACAGTTACTCCTGTGGCGTCAAGGTGTGACAGTTAGATTGCGGTGTCGGGGATGCGGTCGCCGAAGTGGATGCGAAACGC
>JBELAG010000213.1:0-10495 GCA_049509055.1 Solirubrobacteraceae bacterium | reverse complement strand
GTTCTGCGCCGCGTAGGACATGATCAACCGGCCGGTCACCGTCTCACCGGTAAACGCGATCTTCGCGATCCGCTTATTCGACGCCAACGCCTTACCGATCTCCGCGCCCGGACCATTGACGATGTTCAGCACGCCCGGCGGCAGGATCTCCTGGATCACCTCGGCGAGCTTGAGAATCGACCACGGCGTCGGACTGGCCGGCTTGAGCACCACACAATTACCCGCCGCCAACGCCGGCGCGATCTTCCACGCCGCCATCAACAACGGGAAATTGAACGGGATGATCTGACCCACCACCCCCAACGGCTCATGAAAATGATACGCGTAGGTCTGATCATCAATCTCAGAGATCCGGCCCTCCTCCGAACGAATCGCCGCCGCGAAATACCGGAAATGATCAGCCGCCAACGGCACATCGGCCGCCAACGTCTCCCGCACCGGCTTCCCATTCTCATAGCTCTCCGCGACCGCCAACATCTCGAGATTGGCCTCGATCGCGTCCGCCACCCCATTGAGCACCGCCGCACGATCCGTCGAGGACCGCGCCCCCCAACCATCCTTCGCAGCATGCGCCGCATCCAACGCCAACTCAATATCCCGCGCGCCGGAATGAGCGACCTCACAGAACGCCTCACCCGTCGACGGAGTGAGATTCTCCCGATACTCACCACTCAACGGCGCAACCCAACCCCCACCGATAAAATTCTCATAACGCTCCCTGAGCTCCACCGGACTACCGGACTCACCCGGCACGTCAAAAACAGTTGACTCGGCGATCGACATGTACTCCCTCTCCTCTGAAAACACGGCACGCTGCGCCCGCCCTGCGGATGTCAGCCCAGCTGAAACCACGCGGGCGGCATTCACATGAGAACGGACCCACCACAGGGGGTGGAACGCGCGGGAACGTAACTGACCGAGCCCCGCGGTCCAAACCCGTAACCCGCGTTCCGCGCCTCGTGGCGCAGGGCGCGCCGTCGGTGGCATCCGGACGGGGGATGGAAATCGTGGCCGCAGGGCCGGCTCGTCTCGGACTGTACTCCTACCGCGGGCGATTATCCGCGTACACCGAAAAGAAATCCGCTCGTACGCGTTGCGCGCACAACACCAGCGCGGACGGAGCGCTCATCGTGGGTCGATCAGCTCTCGGACCCGTCCGGTGAGCTGCTCGAGGCTGAAGGGCTTGACCAGGAACGCGGTGCCGGCCGCTGCGGGGATCGGGCACCGGGCGGGGTCCCCGGACATGTGCAGGATCGCGGTGGTGGGGTCGTGGCGTCTGGCGGCACGGGCGATGTCTGCGCCGCTCGCCCCGTGAACCATGCTGTCGGTGATGATGAGATCAAACGACATCTGCGAACACAGGCGCAACGCGTGTTCGCCGTCGCCGGTCTGGGCGATCTCATAGCCCTCGGCCTGCAGTGCGGTGGCGAGCAGGTGACGGAGCACGTCCTCGTCGTCGATCAGCAGGATCCGCGGCGGGCCGCGCAGCGCGCTCGCCGCGGCGCCCGCGGGGTCGCCTGGCTGCTCGGCGCCCGGAAGCCAGATCGTGATCGTCGTCCCTTCGCCCGCGATGCTGGCGGCCTCGATGTGAGCGGCGGCTTGCCTGATCGTTCCAAACGCGGCCGATAGCCCGAGCCCGGTGTGGTGACCGCGCTTGGTGGTGAAGAAGGGTTCGAAGATCCTCGCCGGCGTTCGCGCGTCCATCCCGCACCCGTCGTCGCGAACGCTCACGATCGCGTAGCGGCCGGCGGGGAGCCCGCGCGCGCGATCTTCAGGCTGGTCAGCCCGTCCGGTCAGGACCGACAGGTTGCCGCCGTCGGGCATCGCATCGCGCGCGCTGAGGACCACGTCGACGAGCGCCTGCTCGAGCTGCGCGACATCGACCACGACATCGCCGGCGTCGGGGTCAAGCGCTCGGTGCACGGCGATGTCCTCGCCCAGCAGCGCACCGGAGAGCGCGAGCGAGCGGGACACGATCTCGTTGACCGAGGCGACTGTCGTGATCGGCGGCTGGGTGCGGCTGAACGCCAGCAGCTTCGCCGTCAGCGCGGCCGCGCCGGCGCAGGCGCGGTCGATCTCTGCCAGCGCACCGGCGGCCGGCCCTTGTGCCGGCGTCAGCGCGCGCCGCGCAACCGCGACGTGTTGTTCGATCTCGACCAACCGAGCGTTGAAGTCATGAGCGACACCGCCGGCCATCCGCCCGACCGCCTCGAGCCTTTGCGAGTGCCGGCGCCGATCCTCGAGGCGGTGTCGCTCGGTGACGTCGCGAAGGGACAGCGCGACGCCGTCGCCGCGCGGGGAGAACCGCACCGACAGCCATGTGTCTGATCGCTCGTCGCGCGTCTCGAGCTCGATGCTGACCTGCTCGCGGATCGCCCGCGCCCGGGCGGCCCACACCCCCTGCGCCTTCGCCTCCGGGAACACGTCCAGCAGCCCACGTCCCACCAGCCACGCGCGCTCGGCGCCCAACAGCCGCTCGGCCTCGGCATTGACATCGGTCAGCCGCGCTTGAGCGTCGAGCACCACCCACCCGTCGCCGGTCGCCTCACCCGGCTGCGCAGGCACGCGCTCGTCGGTGACGTCGTTGAACGCCACGCCGACCCGGCGACCGGGCAGCGCAAACACCCACCCTCGATACCTGCGCCCCGCAGCCAGACGACCGCGGCCGGGAGCGTCGTCCAGATACCGGGTCTCGCCCCCCATCGCGACCTCGCAGCACACCCTGGCGCTCTCGGTCTCGGCAAACTCCGGGAACACCTCGCGCAGCGTCAGACCGGTCACCTCGCAGACCGGGACTCCGGTCACCGCCACCGACGCCGGGTTGGCGTACACCACGCGCATCGCCCCAGGATCCCCCGGATCAGTCAGTTCCCACACATACACGCCGACGCGCACCGCCGACACGAACCTCTCCGACAAGTCCCACTGCCACGGGCCGGATGCAAAATCCTCGCTCACGACATCATCCCCCGCCCCACCAACCTGATCGAATCGCTTGCGTCGGCGCCCAGGGGCTTCGCCGCACCACGGCCGCGCGCGATGCACGCACAACATGGGCGCTCACATCGGGAGAATCTGAACATCAAAATCAACCCCAGTCCCTCGGTCAGTCCGAGGCTACCCTCCTCGCCCGGCGAGCATCACGGGACTCCGCCACATGCGAGTCCTGGAGAATCCCTCACCCTTGCGGTGCAGAGACGAGACCGCCCGGCGCCCGGCATTGATGTGTGCATTCGTGCTTTGCGTCCGGGCTGGGCCCGCTGACGCAAACCGGTCGGCTCCGCAGCGCGGACGCGCCGGCGCTGGCGCTGGTCGAGCTGTTGGACACCGGGGACGTTCTCGATCAACGCTTCCCGATCCAGAGCAGCACCGAGCTCTGTCGACTGACCCTGCTGATCTCGTCGCGGTCGACGCGGTCCGCACCGTCGAAGCGCCTTGGGCGAGCTGATCGGATGCGGCGGCGGCCTGTCGGGGGACCACGCATGCGAGGTCGCGTGGAGCACACGCCGCTCGGATCGCGCAGCGCCGCCGCGTGGTCACGCTCCACGGATCGGCCCTCATAGCCCCGAGGATGCGGCCTGCGGCTCGTGTCCGCGACCGAACCCACAAGGGGATCACCGGCGTGTGGTGCACGGTCGCGGGGACTGCTCGCGGTCGATGGCGAACACCATCCGGCCAACTGCGCGCCTTACGCCTGCCAGACCGGTCGCGTAGCCAGCGGCGAGCGCATGGCGGGTCTGACGGGCGCGCCAGAATGTCGCGAGGATGGCTTGTGACTGGCTGCTGGTCGATGGGTCCAGCCTGATCTTCCGCGCGTATTACGGTGCGCTGGCCAGCGCGCGCGCGTCCGGCAGACCGGGCGCCGGCGCGATCGGCGGCTTTCTGGGGCGGCTCGCGCAGCTGATCACCGACCGCCGGGCCCGCCGGCTGGTGATCGCCGACGACTGGGCATGGCGGCCGCAGTGGCGAGTGGAGCTCATTGCGGGCTACAAGGCTCACCGGGTCCCAGAGCCGGTCCCGGCCGGACTGATGTGCGATCTCCCGGTGATCACCCAGGTCCTTGAACACGTCGGGATCGACGTCGTCGGCGTCGCTGATCACGAGGCCGAGGATGTGATCGCCACTTTGACCAGGCTCGCGCCGGGAACCGTCGAGATCGCCAGCGGTGACCGCGACCTGTTTGCGCTGGTGCAGGATCCGCGCGTGCGCGTCCTGTACCCGGAGCGGTCAGGACTGACGGTGATCGACGAAGCCGAGATCACACGTCGCTACGCGATCCCCGGTCGTCGCTACGCCGACTTCGCGATCCTGCGCGGCGACCCGTCTGACGGGCTTCCCGGGCTCAAGGGCGTCGGCGCGGTGACCGCGGCGGCGATGATCCGCCGCCACGGCGACATCGCGGGCGTGCTGCGCGACCGCCCGCTACGCCCGCCGGACCGCGACTACCTCCAAGCCGCGCTCGCCGTCGTGCGCCCGGTCGACGACCTCCCCATCGCACTCCCGCCCGGCCGGCGAGATGTCTACCCGACCAACGACCCCACGCTTCGATCGCTCGCCGCACGCCACCACGCAGAGGACTCGGTTGATCGGCTGCTCAGAGCCCTCAACAACCTCGCAGCGCAGCCGGCCCGCCCCCAGCACACCCCCACCACGCCCGCGTAGCTTGCTCACTCGTCCGGCGGCACTGCCCGGTCGGCGACCAGGGCTGCTCCAAAGACGCGTCGCGCTTTGCCAGCGCCTTCGGTTCACCTCCCTCCGACCACTCGCCTCGGGCCGGCAGTCGCGATGACGGTCGCGCTCATCGCCGAAAGCATGACGCGCTTCCGGCGTGTAGAAGCGCCCGAATACGTACGCATGCGTGGTCGCTCAGGCCCCGGCGCTGAATGGCAAGGATGGCGAGGGTGCCGACAGCGACGGCGCGGGCCTCCTCCTCGCCGTGTTCGGCGATCACTGGCGGTCGACGGGCGGCCGCCACCGAGGACACGCCGGGAGCGGCGGTACCCGAGACTGCAGACCAAGCCGTGATCGGCGACAGACCACCAGTCTACATGGCGAACCGCAACTTGCATGCAGCCCGGACTTCTGTATATGCTAGCGCAGGATTTTGGAGGAGAGAAGCGGATCGCGCCTCAAGGGCGTGGAGCCGTATCAGCGCTGAGCCTGAGGAGTGTCTCGGAACCGAGAGGCTTTCTCGCGATCGACTTGCAAAAGGAGTCACCCTTGTTGTCGCAACGAAGGCGTGCTTTGAGCGTGCCGACATCACGGCTGGTGCGGATAGTGGCGTCGGTTGCGTCCGTCTTTCTGGTGCTAGGGGTCTCTTCGGCCTCGGCCGCGACGAGGCCGGCGTGCTCGGGCGTCACTCCGAAGGCTCCCGCGACCGTCCCGAGCAACCCGTTCGGTCCGAACGTCACGATCTTCGACGCGTCCGAGTCGGTCTCGGCGATCAATGCGGCGCTGAGCGCGCCGTACACCCCCGCCAACCATGAGTTTCTCTTCCTGCCGGGTACCTACGGCGACGCCTCGGCGACGCCGGCGACCGCGACGACGAGCAACACGATCGACGCGCAGGTCCCAAGCGGCAGCGTCGTCGCCGGGCTCGGCGCAAGCCCGTGTGACGTCGTGATCAACGGCAACCTCGGCATCTACAACGATAGTCTGGCAATCCGCCCGAGTCAGCTCGAGAACCTGACGATCAACCCGATCGAGAGCGGCGATCCGGCCGACACGATGACCTGGTCCACCTCCCAAGAAGCAACATGGCGGCGGGTCAACCTGCTCGGCAACCTCCTCGAAGCTGCGCTCCCGTACACCACAGGCTTGTGCCTGAACCCGTGCGCCCCATTCCCGGCCTCGGGGATCAACGGAAGCGGTCCCGTTGAAAACGGGTTTGAGGTCGCGAACTCCAATATCAGCGGAGGCGTCATCGACACCAACGGTCAGAACACCGCCGGTGTCTCAGGCCAGGACGGCAACTCGGATCCCTACATCCAGGACAGCAGCATCGGAGGCGCTCAGGGCTTCGGCTCGGACACAATGTTCGCGGGGGATGCGGGTAGCGTCCCGGCGACCAATTTTGGTCCGGCGACCGCCTCCAGCCCTGCTGGCTCTGCCGTCAACGTCACGTTCCTGCCCGAGGTCCGCGAATCACCGTTCGTCTACTACTGGAACGGCCAGTTCTATGTCTTCGACCCCAGGGTGCAGTTTGACCGGCGGGGCTATGACTGGAGGCTCGGCCCGTTCGCGGGCACGTCGCTGCCGCTGAGCCGCTTCTACCTCGCCAATTCGACCACCGACAGCGCAGCGACGATCAACGCGGCCCTCGCGGGCGGCGAGGATGTGATCCTCGAGCCGGGCGCCTATTCCGTGAGTGCGCCGCTGATGGTCCCCAACGCCAACGAGGTCATCTTGGGTCTGGGCGAAGCGACCGTGACCGCCAGCACCAACACCCCGACGATCGTCGTCGACGACGCCGCCACGGGAACGATCCTGGCCGGATTCGATGCCAATGGTATGGCATTCAACGCGACGACCAACACCGGACCGTATGCGGCTGAGCAGATCGAGATCGGCAACACGCCGAACGCGACCGGCTCGCTGACCGACCCGACCACCCTCAGCGACGTCAGCACTATCAGCAACTCCACGACGGATGAGCTGATCAATCAGAATGACGTGCTGCTGAACCAAGCCGAGATCCAGTCAAACAACAACAGCGGCAACGGGTACACCGACGACCAACTGGCCGGCTGAGAGCAGCAGTGAATACGGCGTCATCGTGAATGGCAACGACGTCACCTGGGAAGGCGTCTGGCTCGAGCATTTCAAGATGACGGAAGCGACCTGGAACGGCAACGGTGGCCAGGTCATATTCCTGGAAAACGAGCTGCCATTGACGATTCCGTACTCAGCGGCCGGTGCCCAGCCAAGCTTCTGGATGGAAAGCAGCAGCTTTGATGGTTATCCGTCCCTGGCGGTGTCCCCGAAGGTCACGTCATTCACGCTGACCGGCATGCAGTCGTGGAGCCGCTTTAGTAGCGGCTGCGACTGCCTGGTGACCAGCTTGATCACGGCGCCGGTGAAGAGGCGCGTATCCATCAACGACATCTTCAGCGGCCAGATCCTCGGCTCGGTGTCCCTGTCCGGCGGGTCGGCGGCGGTCGGCCCGGGATTCCCGGACTTCTCCGGCGCCATCCAGGGGGGCGTGCTGAACCTCATCAACACTGATGCGGTGTCGTCGTACATTCCTTACCACCCTGCGATGAGCGCGAGCTTCACCGGGACGACGAGCTCGGGGACCACCACCGTGACGAACGTGTCGAGCTTCACCGGGATCGCAGTCGGATCGGTGATCACTGCGGTCGATATCACATTCGATGCGACCGTGACCGCGATCAACACGACCGCCGACACGCTGACGTTGAGCGCCCCGCCAACTGGCTCCGGCAATACCGGCGAGGCGATGACCGCGAGCGGTCCCGGCTACGACAGCTTCGTCGCGACGACCAACGGCACCACCGCCGTGACGGTGACCCCTGGCCCCGCGTCGAGCTTCGAAGGGCTCGCGGTCGGATCGACTGTCTCCGCGCCCGACGTGACGGGCGGGCAGACGGTCACCGGGATCAACTCGGCTGCCGGCACGTTGACGCTGAGCGCGCCGGCGTCAGAGAGCAACACCTCCGAGGCGATGACCTCGAACGGGCCCGGCTACAACCGAGCCTTGGCCTGGATAGGGAGCTCGGCGTACCCGCACTCGGACCTCTACGGTCATGGGGTGACCAACCGAATCGCTCATTTTCCGAGCTAGCTAGTATCAAGCAACTCTGCTGCTCTCAAGGGATCTCGCCCAACGGCAAAGCAGTAACGACGAGCAGAGCAGAAGGGCGCCGGGTGGCGGACCTCTGCACTGAGTTCACGGCTGACGTACGAGTCCTGTGTACCCGGCGACGAACAACGTCGCGAAAGCCCAGCCGAGGATGGTCGCGACCCAAGCGGCGTGTACCCAGATCCAGCCGCCCGCGGCAGCGCCGTTGATCCGCCACTCATCGAGCTCATGGACATTGATGATTGGGGACGACGACGTCCAGCGCGAAGCCAGCAGGCTCGAAGCAGGGATACCGTGATGTGCAGTGCGCCGCCTGCGGTGATGGATGCAGCCCCGTGACGTCGGTCGCCGGCACGATGAGATTGCCTTGAGACTGAGCTATCGAGAACGCACCGCAGGCAACGACGTAGAGCACCAGGAGGGCGACGACGGCTCGCCATGCGCGGTAGCCATATCTGATCGTCTTGTCGAAAAGCCAGTTGCTACATCGAGCAGGCTTCGATAGTGCTCCGTATGTACGCCTGTCGCGCTGCGCCGCAATGCGAATGTGGCGGGATTCGGCGTCCTGACCTGTGTCTTCATAGACGCTGGCGAGCTGTTCGTAGGGCTGCGCGGCGAATCGCGTCAGGGGCGACGCGGGCGCGCCCGGCGACTCAGCGCCAGGCGACGCTGACCCCGTCGTGGTCGGCTGAGCCCGCTGGGGCCCAACCGCAGGTTGCGGCATGTCTGGCGGCTGGTATTGGCCGCGAATCCATGCCAATCGATCCTTCCAGGTCAACTGACCGTCGCCAGCGAGGCCATGGTAGACGAAACCATCGAGGTGCAAGCGGCCGTTCGTGGGCCATTCGCCCGTGTCGGCTAAGCGCGCAGCGCGCGCGCCCCTGAGATCGGCCGACCAGGAGGGGTCGCGTGTCGGGTTCCCAACACAAGTCCCCACCGATCTCAGCGCCGACCAAACTAACTGGCCCACCGGGATTGAATCCGCCGTCGAGATACAAGGCGTTCGTGACCTTGACGCCGTCCGCAACCAGTGCGGTGCCGCTGTGAGCGCCAGTATTCAGCTTTGCTCCACGGAAGCTGAGGGGACCTTCGATCTCGGCGCCGAACAACCGGACCGTCCCGGCCGTGCTGAACTTGCCGTCGAAGTTGGCGCCGCCGCTGGCCGATAGCCTGTCGCCGGCGAAAGCCACGCCGTCAGACTCGACCCGGCCGCTGCCGTCTTTGGCCCGCGTGCCACTTATCGCCGTGCCGCGAAGCCAGAGCTGACCGGTGATCGCCGCAAATCGAAGGTCAACCGCCCCCTTGGACCGCAGCCGAGTGAGGTAGAGGCCGCTGCCCACCTTCAACCCGTCCGCCGCCAAGGCGAAGCCGCCGTGGTTGGTGCCCTCGAGACTCATGTCCTCGCACTTCATCTCACCGCTGACCTCGGCATCGGTGAAGCTGATGCAGCCGTTGGGAGCAGACGCCCCAGTCAGGTCGATCCCTCCACTGACCCGGAGACGATCCGCGTCAAGTGCGACACCGGTTGGAGACCTCCCGTTCAATATGGCTCCGGCGCAGTTCAGCCGTCCGGTCACGACGGCGTCAGTCAGGCTGAGCGCTCCGGCTGAGGTGAACCCACCCGCGAGGTGCAGCCCACCGCTGATGGTCATGCCATCTCCCACCAGGGCATAGCCAGCATCGTCGGTGCCGGTGAGGTCAGCCCGCTCGCAATGCATTCCCCCAGCGATGACGGCATCTCGGAACACCAGCGGCCCGGCCACCATCGAGCCGTTCAGGCTCAGACCCTTCGAGATCGTCGCGCAACGCGCCACGATGCCCGGAAGAAAGCAGCCTTGCAGCATCAGCATCGGGAGCGTCGCTAGATCCAACGCGATCGGTTGATCCCCGATCAGCCGACACTTCTCGAGCCGCAGCGGGCAGCGTACGGTCGCGGCCGTCACATCAAGTCGCCCATCAATGACGGTCGACCGCATCTCGACTCCCCTGGCGCGCACTCGCCAGTCGGGTTCGACGATCAGATGTCTTAATACGGCCGCGCTGATCACGCAATCGGGCCCCAATTCCGCAGAGCTATGAGCTCGTCTGCCCTTCAGAGGGTCGAAGACCTCACCACGCTCAACACACGCAAGCAACTCGGCTTCGGGCGGGCTTAGAGTTAGAGTGGAGTTCCACATGCTTTCGACGCTCGCGGGCGAGGGGTCCGGGCACGGTGCAAGGGACTCGCCGCAGCTCGTAACATAGGCCACAATCTACATGGCTCGGCGGCGCTGACCAGGAGCGCTGGGCGGATGGTTGCGCCGGGTAAGGTGCCGAGGTGTTTGCGCGCCGCCCGTGGTCGAGCCGAGCGCGGGCCGCTGACGATGCTCCGCGCTGGAGCGGCGAAGCGGGTACGGCTGAGGGTGTCGACGGCTTCCCTGCACGGTCACTTTCGCTGGAGTGCGAGTTCCAGGCCTCTAGCGCCGGAGCTCGGCCCTGAGCCGGGCAGCGAGCCGCACGGAGGCCTCGATCTCAACTTTGCGTATCGAGACGCTCTCGACGTTCAGTCCGAAGGGAACGCCGACCCGCCGGCAAAAGGCGATCAGCTCGATCGCCGTCGCGACCGCTTGATCGTAGGACGCGTCCAGGGTGTCGTCAGCATGGCGCAGATCGTTCGCGATCCAGCGCGGGACG
>JBELAG010000212.1:0-10528 GCA_049509055.1 Solirubrobacteraceae bacterium | reverse complement strand
GCGAGATACAGCATCGGCTGATGGTCGGCGCCGGTGAGCCGCTCGGCGCCCGGCGACAGCACCAGGGGAACGCTCAGCCACGCGTCACCCGGCCCGGTCAGATCATCCTGCAACGTGGACTCCATTGCCTCCACCTGCTTGGTCGGTCGATGTGACAGTCACCCGGTACCCAGCCAGCCCGGGACAGGGGCGTGGCGGCCGGCGGCCGCTGCGCCCCGGCCCGGGGCACTGTGGGTCGCGGACCCGAGGTCCGCGGTACGGCTAGACGCGGGGGGTCGTCAGCGGGCTGACGGGCGTCGGCGTCGGAACGTGGACGACGATGACGACGATCAGCGTCGCGCTCTGGACGCTGGACAGCTCCTCCACCTCGAGGTCGTCCTCCCACCGTCCGAGCTCATCGAGAGCGGCAAGGCACGTGCTCATATTTCACCTCCTTTCGGGGATCGATCGATCGGGTGCGGGCCGGTGCCCGCCAAGACGGCGACCGGCCGCCGGGCCGGACCGCGCCGGGGTCACAGCGCCGGCATCCCGCCACCGCGACCACGCGCCCGGCGGTGGGCGCCGCACCGCCGGCGATGAAGCGGCGCACGACCGCGGCCTCGGCCTCGGGGGAACGCAGCGCGAGGCGCATCACGGCCGGGCCGGCGCGCGCAGCCAGCCGCGCGAGGTCCTCTGCCCCGGAGCCGGCGCAGCCGTGGGCCGCGGCGAGCGCCGCGGCGTGCTGGCGCCGTCGCGCCTCCCAGCACGAGGCGCAGCCGGGCTGCTGATCGAGCACCGTCGGACCGACCCAGACGCAGCGCTCGTCGCGCGCCACGGTGAGATGGGTCACCCGCCGAGCCTCCAGCGACGAGCGCACCGAGACGATCGCGGCGGGCACCGGGGCGCCCTCGCCGGCGGGCCACGGCTCGCCGAGCACGATCACCGCGAGCCCCGGCGCCGCCGCTCCCTGCAGCAGCATCGCCTCGCACGCGGCGGGGTCGAGCACGACCGCCGCCGGGCCGACCGTGGCCGAGATCATCGTGGCGACGCGCACCGCCCATGGGTCGCGCGCGACGACGAGCACCCCGGCCCTCACCACAGCGGGCTCGGCCACGGGTTCACCTCCTGCTCGCGCCGGACCGGGTGGCCCAGTCGCCTCGGGACGTCGTACAGGCGGCGGCCGGCGAGATAGCGCACTCCGGGGTGCGACAGGTGGGGGATCAGCCCGGGGACGATCACCCGCACCACGTGCATGCCGCGGCCCGCCAGCTCGACGGGGGTCAGGTCCACCGCCACCACGTCACCCGCCTCGTCGGCGAGGATCGCGACGATTCGCGCCAGGCGCTCGCCGGCGGCGTCCCCGAGACCGTCCGGCACCGGCGCCCGGCCCGCGGCCCGGGCGGCCCCGGAAGCCCCGGCGGCCCCGGAAGCGCCGGAAGCCCCGGAAGCCCCGGAAGTCCCGGCGGCCACGGCCCGGCGTGCGCCGAACAGGTGGTCAAACGCGACGTCCGGGACGTCCGCCGGCGGCGCCGGCGCGCCGTCGCCCCACAGGCAGGCCCGCACCACCGTCACCTCGCGCACCGCCTTGAGCGCCGCCCGCGAGGCGAGCTCGCAGCACCCGGCCCCGACCGCCGGCGGCCGGCCCGAGCCCGCGGGCGCCGGCAGGACGGCCAGCGCCGTCGGCACCCCGAGATCGGAGGTCGCGTCAAACAGCGCGATGCGCGCGCGGTCGTGGTCGCCGGCGAGGGTGGCGGTCACGGTGTCCCAGCCCCAATCCGGGTCACCGCCGCTGATCTGCGCGCGCCAGTGCGCCGGCGGGCGGCCGGGGTCCAGCCGGGCCAGCGGCATCCGCGCCAGCCACGCGATCGAGACGGCGTCGCGCTCGATCAGCTCGAGGCATGCCCCCAGCAGCGCCGCCTCGGGCGTCGGCCCCGCGGCGCACCCCGACGAGCTCTGCAGCCAGAAGCGCTCGGCGCTGCCGGCCGGTGCCACCCCGAAATGCGACATCACGGCGGGGACCCACACCTCACGCCCGTCGCACAGCGACCACCCGCGCGCCCAGCGCATCGGCCGCGCGTCGTCGAAGGGTGTGACCGGCACCCCGGGCGCGTCGAGTTCGGCCGTGGAGCACCGCGCGACATCGGACAGATCGATGCCGTCCCCACCCATCTCCACGGCCGATTCGACCACCCACCCCCGCTCGTCGCCGACCGCTGCGGCGTAGCGCTCCAGCGCCTCCGCCGTCGCGATCCGCGCCGAGGCCCCCGGGTCCGCGTGGCACCCGATCCCGTCCAGCTCCACGCCGAACCGGACCGGGGCCGACCCCTCACCCAGCGCCCCCCACTCGCCCGGCACCCCCCGCTCGCGCAGCGCCCCCACCTCTCCGAGCCGGGCCAGCGTGACGGTGTCGCCCGACCGGGTCAGCTCGGGGCCGAGCCGCTCCAGACCGGAGATCACCCCGCCCAGCGGGGAGATCAACCCGGCCAGCGCCCCCATCTCCAACGTCTCGGTGTGTTCCGTGCTCACGACTTCCCTACAGAGCACCCGCCCGGCCGCCTGATACCTCCGACTCTCATCCCGGCCGGCCGGCCGATTGCTACCGTCCCGGATGTGGCTCGCAAACTCGCCGAGGCGTCCGGGCTGACGGCCGCCGATGTCGTGCACCGCAAGTTCACGGCGCTCCCCGCGACCGCCACCGTCGGCGACGTGCGCGCGTGGTTCGCCGCCAGTGCCCACCGCCGGGTCGCGGTGCTGGCCGACGCCGACGGGCGCTACGCCGGCTCGCTGACGCCGGGCCACGTCGCCGGCGACCTCGATGCCGCTCGTCCCGCGGCGGAGATCGCCGACCACGGCCCGACGGTCGCGCCGGACGCGACCGCGACCGACGCCGAGCACCTGGCGCTCTCGACCGAGGCCCGGCGTGCCGCGGTCGTCGACGGCGACGGCCGGCTGCTGGGGATCGTCAGCGTGACGGACGACCTCACCGCCTTCTGCGGCGTCGACTAGCCCAGGCGGGCAGCGCGCCACCCCGGGGCATTCGCGATCTCGCCGTCGGGGTTTGAGTACTCTGCAGTTCAGTCGGTGATGTCCGAACCGCCTCTTCACTTATCCTCGCTGGTCGGCAGCCCGCTGCTGGACTCCTCGGGCGAGCGGCTCGGGCGGGTCGAGGATCTGATCGTCCGGCTGGACGCGGGTGACGCGCTGCCGCCCGTGACCGGGATCAAGGCGCGCATCGGCGGTCGCGAGATGTTCGTCCCCGCCGACCGGATCGGTCACCTCGAGCGGGCGGACGCGAGAACGTCGACGACCAAGCTCAACCTCGCCCAGTTCGAGCGCCGTCCGGGCGAGGTGCTGCTGCGCGCCGACGTGCTCGGGCGCAGCCTGATCAACGTCACGACCGCGCGACTGGTCACGGCGCGCGAGATCGAGCTGATCTTCGACGGCGGCACCTGGCGCGTCGCCGGGATCGATCCCAGCCTGGCCGCGGGCGTGCGGCGGTTCCTGCCGCGCCGCTTCCGCGGTCACGATGCCGAGCACGGTCAATTCGTGCCGTGGACCGAGACCGAGCCGTTCGTCGGCCACGTCCCGACCTCCCGCCTGCGCCTGGCCTCGCGCCGGCTGGGACGGCTGCACCCGGCGCAGATCGCCGATCTCGTCGAGGCGGCGTCACATGACGAGGGTGAGGAGATCCTCCAGGCGGTCGGCGCCGACAAGGAGCTGGAGGCCGATGTCTTCGAGGAGCTCGACGACGAGCATCAGGTGGAGTTCCTGCGTGAGCGCCCCGACGACGACGTGGCCGGCGTGCTCGACCGGATGGAGACCGACGACGCGGCCGACCTGCTGCTGGAGATCGAGCAGGACCGGCGTCTGCCGATCCTCAACCTGATGGCCGCCGACCGGCAGCTGAAGATCCGGCGCCTGCTCGGCTACAACCCGTCGACCGCCGGCGGCCTGATGAACCCGGACTTCCCGACCCTGCCCGCCGGCGCCACCGTTGGACAGGCCCGTGAGGAGGTTGCACGCAGCGCCCTGACCCCCAGCCAGCTGCTGACGCTGTGGGTGATCGACGAGCACGGGCAGCTCGCCGGCGCGGTCCTCGCCTCCGAGCTGATCGGCGCCCCCGCGCACGCCACCGTCGCGAGCCTGATCGAGAGCCCGGTCCCGCGGATCTCGCCCGACACCGAGCTGCCCGAGGTGGCGCGCCTGATGGCGGACTTCAACCTGCTGTCGATCCCCGTGATCGATGATGACGACCGGCCGATCGGCATCGTCGCCGTCGACGACGTGATCGAGCTGCTGCTGCCCGACGAATGGCGGCGCCGCGCCGGCGTCGCCCGCGGCTGACCCGTCCGCGGCCGTCTGGACCGTCGCGCACCTCGCTGGTACGCTCGTTTGTGAGCCGCGAGACCGCGGGTTCACACCGCGGTCACCACATGGACGCCCAAGACGCATATCAAGACAGCGAGCTGCCGCCAAGTGGCTGGACTGTGGCTGCCGTGAAGAGCGTCCCCCCGCCTCCTCGGACCTGAACCCGGGCGGGAGACATCCTCGACGGCCGCCGCGGACGCTGCGAGCGGACCTGAAAGGAGGTCGAGCAGATGACGACCGATCGCTCCGCGCCGCCGGTCGCGCCGGGTGCGCGCGGCCGCGCCGTGCTCGACTCCGCGCACGTCGGCGACATCCAGGGCGCATTCGGGACGATCGGCCAGCACGAGGGCGGCCGTCACGGGGCACGCGCCCGGGCGCTCGCGCTGCTGGCGATCATCGGCCCGGGCCTGATCGTGATGGTCGGCGACAACGATGCCGGCGGCGTCGCGACCTACTCGCAGGCCGGCCAGAACTACGGGACGAGCCTGCTGTGGGTGCTCCTGCTGCTCGTGCCGGTCCTGATCGTCAACCAGGAGATGGTCGTCCGCCTCGGCGCGGTGACCGGCGTCGGCCACGCCAAGCTCATCAACGAGCGCTTCGGACGCTTCTGGGGCTGGTTCTCGGTCGGCGACCTGTTCCTGCTCAACTTCCTGACGATCGTCACCGAGTTCATCGGCGTCAGCCTGTCGCTCGGGTATTTCGGGGTCTCGAAGTTCATCGCGGTCCCGATCGCCGCCGTGGCGCTGATCGCGATCACCGCCAGCGGCAGCTTCCGCGTCTGGGAGCGGTCGATGTTCGTGTTCGTGTTCGCCAACGTCCTCGTCGTGCCGCTGTTCTTCCTCGCCCATCCCCATGTCGGGACCGTGGCGCGGGACTTCGTGGTGCCGGGCATCCTCGGCGGCGCGAACTCCACCGCGGTGCTGCTGATCATCGCGATGGTCGGCACGACCGTCGCCCCTTGGCAGCTGTTCTTCCAGCAGTCCAACATCATCGACAAGCGGATCACCCCCCGCTGGATCAACTACGAGCGGCTCGACACGTGGATCGGCGCGATCGTCGTCGTCGTCGGCGCCGCCGCGATGATCAGCGTGGCCGCGTTCGCGTTCCGTCACACCGCGTACTTCGGTCACTTCGCCAACGCCGGGGCGACCGCGACCGGGCTCGATCACGTCCTCGGCGGCGCCGCCGGGGCGTTCTTCGCCGTCGTCCTGCTCAACGCCTCGCTGATCGGGGCCGGCGCCGTGACGCTGTCGACGAGCTACGCGTTCGGCGACGTGTTCGGGACCAAGGGGTCGCTGCACCGCAGCTTCGCCGACGCCAAGGCCTTCTACGCGATCTTCGCGCTGCTGGTCGGCGCGGCGGCGGGCATCGTGCTGATCCCGGGCGCCCCGCTGGGCGTGATCACCGTCGCGGTCCAGGCGCTGGCCGGCGTGCTGCTGCCCAGCGCGAGCGTGTTCCTGCTGCTGCTGTGCAACGACCGCGAGGTGCTCGGGCCGTGGCGCAACAAGACGTGGCTCAACGCGCTGGCCAGCGTGATCGTCGCGGTCCTCGTCCTGCTGTCGCTGATCCTGATGGCGACGACGCTGTTCCCCGCGATCGACGTGACCGCGGTGACGCTCGGTGGTTCCGTCGCGCTGGCGGCCGGGCTGCTGGCCTTCGGCGTGGTCAGCCTGCGCTCCCGACGGACCGGCCGCGGCGTGACGATCGTCGACTCGGGACGGGCGGTGCCCCGCGAGGACTGGACGATGCCGCCGCTGGCGCTGCTGGCCCGGCCGGTGTGGTCGACGAGCCGCAAGGTGGCGATGCTGACGCTGCGCGGCTACCTACTGGCCTCGATCGTGCTGCTGATCGTCAAGGCCGTGCAGCTGAGCGGCGGATAGTCGTCGCGGGCACCGACCTACCCGCGCACGCGATGGGTGGCCCCGTAGGCACGGCGCTCCAGCTCGGCGATCACCTCGCGCTGCTGGTCGGCGGTGATCACTCGCGCCGTCCCGAGCGTGGCCGCGCGCCAGTAGATCGTCGAGGCCCATTCCAGCAGCCGGGTCCGGCCGGCGGCGCTCGCCACGTCGGGGCCGTAGGCGAGCGTGCCGTGGTTGGCCATCAGCACCGCGGTGTGTCCCTCCAGCGCCTCGCCCACGGCATCGGCGAGCGCCTGCGTGCCGAACGTGTGATAGGCGGCGACGGGCACCGCGCCCCCCAGCTCGACCATCGCATAGTGGACGCACGGCAGCTCCTCGAGCACGCAGCTCACGGCCGTCGCGATCGGGGCGTGGGTGTGCACGACGGCGCCGGCGCCATGTCGGCGGTACACGCCGAGGTGCAGGTTGACCTCCGAGCTGGGCTCGAGCTCGCCGTCGATCACCTCGCCGTCGAGGTCGACGAGCGGGATTTCGCCGCCCTCCAGGCGCGACAGCTCCGCGCCGGTCGGCGTGATCAGCACGCCCGCGCCTGCCCGGGCGCTGAGGTTGCCGGCCGTCCCGGTGACGAGCCCGTCGGCGGCGAGCGCGCGGCAGGCCGCGGCGAGCTCCTCGCGCAGACCGGCGAGCGCAGCGGATGCAGGACGTGGCAAGCGCGCCATCCTAGCGACGCCGGTGCGACGCCCGGCGGCCCGCGGCGCAATGATTGGGCGGTGACCACGATCGTCTGTCAGCAGCTCGCGCCGCGGATCGCCGACCTCGGCGCCAACCGGCGGCTGGCGCTGGCCGCGATCGAGGCCGCCGTCCAGGATGGCGCCGACGTCGTCGTGCTCCCCGAGCTCGTGACCTCCGGGTACATGTTCGATTCCGCGCAGGAGGCCGCATCGGTCGCGATCGGGCGCGACGACCCGCTGTTCGACGAGTGGGCCGCCGTCGCCGGCGCGGGGGACGCCGTCGTCGTCGCGGGCTTCTGTGAGCGCGGCGAGGACGGCATCTACAACAGCGCCGCCGTCCTCGACGGCGCCGGCATCATCGGCGTGTACCGCAAGGCGCACCTGTGGGACCGCGAGACGCTGCACTTCCGCCCCGGCACGTCGCCGCCGCGAGTGTTCGAGACCCGGGCCGGGCGGATCGGCGTGCTCGTCTGCTACGACCTCGAGTTCCCGGAGATGAGCCGGATCCTCGCGCTGGCGGGGGCCGAGCTGATCGCGGTGCCGACCAACTGGCCGCTCGTCGAGCGTCCGGACGGCGAGCGCCCGCCCGAGGTCACGATCGCGATGGCCCAGGCCCGGGTCAACCGCGTGTTCATCGCCTGCTGCGACCGCACCGGCACCGAGCGCGGCCAGCGCTGGACGGCGGGCACGACGATCGTCGACGAGGGCGGCTGGGTGCTCGCCGCCCAGCCCGGACAGGGTCCGGCGCGCGCCGAGGTCGATCTCGCCCGGGCCCGCGACAAGGCGCTCACCGAGCGCGCCGACGTCATGCGCGACCGTCGTCCCGAGCTCTACGCGGCGCTGGCCTCGACACCGCGGTCATGACCCGCGGCGACCCCGCTGCCGGGCCCGGCGACCTGCTCGAGCTCGACCGCCGCCATCTGTGGCATCCCTACGGCCCGATGCCGGGAGTCGCGCCGCCGCTGGCGGTCGTCTCGGCCTCCGGCGTGCGGCTGCGTCTGGCCGACGGCCGCGAACTGGTCGACGGGATGGCGTCGTGGTGGTGCGCCGTGCACGGTTACCGGCATCCGGCGCTCGACGACGCGGTCGGTGAGCAGCTCGGGCGGATGGCGCACGTGATGCTCGGCGGGCTCACCCACGAGCCCGCCGTGCGGCTCGCCGCCCGGCTGGTGGAGATCAGCCCCGACGGCCTCGAGCACGTGTTCTTCGCCGACTCGGGCTCGGTCGCGGTCGAGGTGGCGATCAAGATGTCGCTGCAGTACTGGCGGGCGCGGGGCCGGGGCGAGCGCCGGCGGCTGCTCACCGTCCGCGGCGGCTACCACGGGGACACGTTCGGCGCGATGGCGGTCTGCGACCCGGTCGGCGGCATGCACTCGCTGTTCGCCGGGACCCTGGCCGAGCACGTGTTCGCCGACCGTCCCCCGGCCGGCTTCGACGCGCCGCTGGACCCCGGCTACGCCGCCGGGCTCGAGCAGGCATTCGCCCGCCATGCCGCGGAGCTCGCCGCCGTGATCGTCGAGCCCGTCGTGCAGGGGGCGGGCGGGATGCACTTCTACAGCCCGGGGGTGGTGGCGCTGCTGCGCGCGCTGTGCGACCACCACGGAGTGCTGCTGATCCTCGACGAGATCGCCACCGGCTTCGGGCGCACCGGCGCCATGTTCGCCTGCCACCACGCGCGCGTCGCCCCCGACGTGATGTGCGTCGGCAAGGCGCTGAGCGGCGGCTACCTGTCGCTGGCCGCGACGCTGTGCACCAGCGCCGTCGCCGAGACGATCTCCTCCGGCGAGGGCGGCGCGCTCATGCACGGGCCGACGTTCATGGGCAACCCGCTGGCCTGCGCGGCGGCGCTGGCCAGCACCGGACTGCTGGCCGGCGGAGCGTGGCGCGGCGACGTGGCCCGCATCGAGCGCGGGCTGCGCGACGGGCTGGCGCCGGCCCGGGAGCTGCCCGGCGTGCGCGACGTCCGGGTCCTCGGCGCGATCGGCGTGATCGAGCTGCACCGCCCGGTCGACGTCGCGGCGGCGACCGGCGCGGCGCTGGACCGGGGCGTATGGTTGCGTCCATTCCGAGACCTCGTCTACACGATGCCGCCCTTCGTGACCGGCGACCGGGACGTGGCCGCGATCGCGTCGGCCGCGGTGGCCGCGGCGAGCGCCGGCGGCGGTGGGCGATGACGGCTGACACGCAACCAAGGACGTGGGCATGACCGACGACATCCTCGCAGTGGCGCGAGACCAGGTGCTGGAGCGCGGGATCGGCTGCAGCGAGGCTCAGGCGCTGGCCGTCCTGGAGCTCCCCGCTGATCGCGTGCCCGACGCGCTGGCGCTGGCGCACGAGGTCCGGATGCGATGGTGCGGTCCCGAGGTCGAGGTGGAGGGGATCATCAGCCTCAAGACCGGAGGCTGCCCCGAGGACTGCCATTTCTGCTCGCAGTCGGGCCGGTTCGAGACGCCGGTCCGCGCGGTCCGACTCGACATCGACTCGCTCGTCGCCGCCGCCGTCGAGACCGCGGCCACCGGCGCGACCGAGTTCTGCATCGTCGCCGCGGTGCGCGGGCCCGACGCGCGCCTGATGGCCCAGGTGCGCGAGGCGGTGCCGGCGATCCACGCGGCGGTGGAGATCAACGTCGCGTGCTCGCTGGGGATCCTCACCCGCGCCCAGGGCGAGGAGCTGCGCGACCTCGGCGTCCACCGCTACAACCACAACCTCGAGACCGCCCGCTCCTTCTTCCCCGAGGTCGTCACGACCCACAGCTGGGAGGAGCGCAAGGAGACCCTCGCGCTCGTGCGCGAGCTGGGGATGGAGGTGTGCTGCGGCGGGATCGTCGGGATGGGCGAGTCGCTCGCGCAGCGCGCCGAGTTCGCCGCCCAGCTCGCGGCGCTCGAGCCCGACGAGGTCCCGCTCAACTTCCTCGATCCGCGTCCCGGCACCCCGTTCGCCGAGCTCGACGTGCCGGACTCCCACGATGCCCTGCGCGCCGTCGCCGCGTTTCGCCTGACGATGCCGCGGACCGTCCTGCGCTTCGCCGGCGGCCGTGAGCTGACGCTCGGCGACCTCGGAACCCGGCAGGGCGTGCTCGGCGGCATCAACGCGGTGATCGTCGGCAACTACCTGACCACGCTCGGGCGCTCGCCGCAGGACGACATCGATCTGCTGGCGGAGCTGAAGATGCCGGTCAAGGAGCTCTCCAAGACGCTGTGAGCGAGCTGCTGCACGACCCCGCCGGTGCGGCGCGCGCGGACGGCGTGATCCACTGCGCGGGCTGTGGCCGGCCCGCCGGCGAGGGCGACCACGGCGCCTGCGTCCGACGCCAGGCGGCGACCGACCCGCCGCGCTACTGCACCCGATGCGGGCGCAAGCTCGTCGTCCAGGTTCTGCCGACGCGCTGGCGGGCACGGTGCGTGCGCTGCGGCGAGCTGCCCGGCGGCTGAGCGGCGGCCGCCCCGGGCCAACCACCCCTGGCGGCGCGGAGCGATCAATATGTCCCCACCACGAACGGCGCGCGCGCCGGCCGCACGAGCGGCGCGCCACGGCTGACCGAAAGGCGATCCTGAGATGAACTTCGAACTGACCGACCGCGCCAACGAGTTC
>JBELAG010000211.1:0-10608 GCA_049509055.1 Solirubrobacteraceae bacterium | reverse complement strand
TCCTCGATCCGCGGCCGCAGCCCGATCGCGTCGATCATCAACAGGACGCCCGGATGGGCTCCATCGTCAGCCGGCTTGACGAGGTAGCAGTCGGCGACCCCGTCCGGGGTCGGCACGTCGGTCATTGAACCATTCATGACCTCAGCTTGACAGCGCAGCAGCGCGGTCAGGCATGCGCCTGCCAGTGCGAGCGGGCGCGCGACCCGCCGTGTCGGCTGGGCTGCCGCGCCGAGTGATCGTGGGGCCTTGGTACAGTCCCGGCGTGTCAGTGGTGCCCGACGGCGTGGGTCATGACGGTCGGCCCGACGATGCTCGGGACAGGGGCCCGATCCTCTCGCGGCGGGCGGTGCTCCAGGCCGGGCTGATCGGAGCGGTGGCAGTGGCCAGTGGCGGTGTGCTGAGGTCGAGGGCCGCTGAAGCCGCCGGCGCGGAGAACGTGCTGACTCCCGGCATCTATGACCTCAACCAGGACTGGCTCTTCGGGGGCGTGTACGTGGGCGGCTCCGAGGCGCCCGGGTATCCCGAGACGGGGTTCACCGAGGTCACCCTCCCTCATACCGTCACGCCGCTGTCGTGGGGTGACTGGGATCACACGACGTGGGAGGAGGTCTGGGTCTACCGCAGGCACATCGGCCAGCCGGCCGGCGCCGTCGGGCGGGTGTTCGTCGACTTCGACGGCGTGATGACGACCGCGACGGTGTACCTCGGAGGCACCCAGATCGCGCGGCATCAGGGCGGGTACCTGCCGTGGTCGGTCGAGCTCACGCCGGACCTTGCGGCGGGCGACAACGTCCTCGCGGTCGTCGTCGACGCGACCTGGCAGGACGTGCCGCCCGACGGCGCGGCGGGCGGTGCCGGGGCGGTCGATTACTTCCAGCCGGGCGGCATCTACCGAGACGTGACGCTGCGCGTGGTGCCCGACGTGTTCATCTTCGACGTATTCGCGATGCCCACCGACGTGCTCACCGCGCCGGCCGTCGAGGTCCAGTTCACGATCGATGCGGCCGCTGTCCCCATCGCGCCGGTGACGCTGACCGCCGAGGTGATGGACGGAACGACTGTGCTCGGGTCGGTGTCGGGCACGGTGTCGATCACGGAGGCAGGCGAGATGGTGACCACGCTCAGCGTCAGCGAGCTCGCCGGCGTCTCCCTGTGGTCTCCAGACAATCCACGGCTCTATCAGGTGACCGCAGGGCTTGTCGCCGACGGGGTGCCGCACGCGGTGACGGTGACGATCGGCTTTCGGGAGGCGACGTTCGAGCTCGACGGGTTCTACCTCAACGGTCAGCGGCTGGAGATCTTCGGGCTCAATCGTCACCAGCTGTTTCCCTACACCGGCATGGCGGCCTGCCGGCGGCTGCAGCGCCGCGACGCCGAGCTGCTCAAGAGCGTGCTGAACTGCAACATGGTGCGGTGCTCGCATTACCCGCAATCGCCGCACTTCCTCGATGCCTGCGATGAGCTGGGGCTCATGATCTGGGAGGAGCCGCCCGGTTGGCAGTACGTGGGCGACGCCGCCTTCCAGGCGCTGGTGCTCGCCGACGTGCACGACATGGTGGTGCGCGACCGCAACCGACCGTCGGTGATCGTCTGGGCCACACGGCTCAACGAGACCGCCAATTACCCCGACCTCTATGCGCAGGCCCGCCAGCTCGCCTATACGTTGGACGGCTCTCGCCAGACGACCGGCGCGGTCGATTTTCAATCGACCACCTCGGGCTGGGCCGAGGACGTGTACGCCTACGACGACTATCACTCCTCGGGCGGCAACGCGGTCCTGGAGCCTCCGCTGACCAACGTCCCATACATGATCAGCGAGGCGGTTGGTGCGCTGGACGGCGCGCCGCTGTACCGCTGGGTCGACACCGAGCAGACTCTCCAGCTCCAGGCCCAGATGCACGCCCAGGTGCACAGCATCGCCCAGTCGGACCCCGCGTATGCCGGCCTGCTGGGCTGGGCCGGGATCGACTACGCCTCGCTGAGCGGTGGCGACCGGATCTGGCACAACGTCAAGTGGCCGGGCGTGCTGGACACCTTCCGGGTGCCCAAGCCGGGCGCGGGGTTCTATCGCTCGCAGGTCGACCCGACTGTGGCGCCGGTGATCCTTCCGATGTTCTTCTGGGACTTCGGCTCCGGCTCACCCCCCAACGGCCCCGGGGCCGCGACGATGATCGCCACCAACTGCGACAGCCTCGACATCTACGTGGCCGGAGCGATCTTCACCACCGCAACCCCGGACGCAACAGGCTATCCCGGCCTCGCCCATCCGCCGGTGTTGGTGAATTTGACCGTCGCGCGCACGGGACTGCCCGATCTGCGGATCGACGGCTACGTCGCCGGGGATGTGGTCGCCTCCGTGCAGATGTCGTGCGATCCCTCCCGAGACACGCTCGTGCTCACCATCGAGGACGCCTCGATCAACGGCGACGGCACCGACGCGACGAGGTTCACCGTCCGCGCGCTCGACGCCTACGGCAATCAGCGCCCGTACCCGACCGGCGACGTGACGCTGTCGCTGTCGGGGCCGGCGACGCTCGTCGCCGAGAACCCGTTCCCGTTCGCACTCTATGGCGGAGTGGGCGGCGGGTTCATCCAGTCCCAGCCGGGCACGTCCGGCGCGGTCACGCTCATCGCGACCCACCCCACGCTCGGTCAGGCCACCGGGCAGATGACGATCGCGCCTTCGGCTCCAGCTGCCCCGACGAGCACGGCGCTCGGGCCCTCCCCGGCGTCACCACTCCCGGCGTCAGCACCCCCGACGGTCACTCCACCGTCGTCCCCGCCGCCCGCCTTGACGGTGGTGGTCACCCCCGCGGAGGTCCGCCGGGCGCTGGCTGCCGTCCTGCGGCCCAGTCGCTCGCAGCGGCGCATATCCGAACTGCTCCGACATCATGGCTACAGCTTCGCATTCGATTCCCCGTCAGCCGGCACGCTGGTGGTCGACTGGAACTACGATCCGGCAAAGCCCGATCATCACAAGCCGAGCGCGCCACAGCAGGAGCTGGTCGCCGCCGCAAAGGCCAGGATCCGCAAGGCCGGCGCGACCGAGATCAAGCTCAGGCTGACTCCGCGAGGTCGATCGCTGCTCCGGCACGCCGCGCATGAGCGACTGACGATCACCGCGGGCTTCACGCCCGTCGGCGAATCGGCGACGAAGTCCTCACGGGTCGTCACCGTGACGCGATAGAGCTGATGAGCGATCGCCGGCCGCGCTCGCAACGAGCCTCTGGTCGTCGGGGCGGCCCGGCGCGTCCGTGAATACGGCCTCGGGGAATCGTTCGCGTTCCCCGGGTCAGGCGAGCCCGCGGTTGTTGTCGGTGCTGATCGCCGGCGCAGGTCAGGTCGGCACGTAGGCCGCGGGCCGCACCCGGCGAGCCTGGAGCGCCGCTGTCCGGTCGGGCATCGTCAGATCGAGTGCGGGGGGATCGTCACCGACATCTCGAGCCCACCCCCGGGACGCGGACGGGCGGTGATCGTGGCGTCGTGGGCGCGGGCGATCGCGCTGGCGATCGAGAGGCCGAGCCCGACGCCATCGGAGTGGTCGAGACGCTGCTCGGCGCGGGCGAACGGCTCAAACAGGGTCGGGATCTGCTCCGCGGGCACGCCGACCCCGGTGTTGGCGACCTCGAACACCGCGCCGTCGACCTGCTGGATCGTGCGCAGACCGATCCAGCCACCCGGGTGGTTGTGGCGCACGGCGTTCTCGACGAGATTGGCGATCATCCGTTCGAGCAGCACCCGATCACCGTTCGCGAGGGCCGGCTCGAGCGTGGCCTGCACCGTGATATGACGCTGATCGATTGCCGCATGCGCGGCGTCGAGCGCGTCCTCGGCGGCGGTGGTGAGGTCGATCGCCTCCGTGGCGGTCGGACCCGCCTCGCTGACGACGAGCGTCAGGAGCGCCTCGACGGTGGCCTCGGCGTGCTCGACGGATCGCATGACTCGGACCGCCATCGCCTCGAGCTGTTCCGGCGTTCGCGTCGGCTTGGAGAGGGTGACCTCGATCGCGGTTCGCATCGCGGTGAGCGGCGTGCGCAGCTCGTGAGCAGCGTTGGCGACGAAGCGCTTCTGGCTGGTGAAAGCGGCGTCGAGCCGCTCGAGCATCACGTCGAAGGTGTCGGCCAGCTCCTTGAACTCGTCGTCGGGCCCGGCGAGGGCGAGACGCTGACCGAGCTGTAGCTCGGAGGCGCGCTTCGCGACCTCGGTGATCGACCGGACCGGCCTCAGCGCCCGCCCGGAAGCGAGCCACCCGAGGCCGGCCGCGGCGATGGCCAGGATCCCGACGCCGATCGCTGACGCGATCCGCAGCGACGCCAGCGCGTCCCGCGCGCCTTCGGGCCGGATCCGACGATGTCGATCATGTGGTCGCATTGCGCGCGCAGGGACGGGGATCTGGGCAACGGCTTGCACACTCCCAGCAGCGCCCTTTCCTGCGACGTGAGCAGCTTCGGCGGAGATGCCGCGCCGGGCAGCAGCACTGCGGCCGCCAGCGTGTAGGTCAGCGCCAGCAGCACCACGCCCGCCAGCAGGAACAGGACGGCGTAGAAGACGGCCAGCCGGGTGCGTACGCGCCGCGGCCACAGGCGCCGCGCGGCGACGGTCAGGACGGGCGTCATCGCACCCGATAGCCGGCGCCGACCACCGTTTCGATGACCCCGGGCTCGCCGAGCTTGCGCCGCAGCCGCGTGATCGTCACCACCACCGTGCTCGTGAACGGGTCGGCGTTCTCGTCCCACACCCGCTCGAGCAGTTCCTCGGCACTGACCACCGCGCCCTCGGCCGCCAGCAGCACCTCGAGCACGCCCAGCTCCTTGCGCGTCAACGACAGCTCCCGCCCGGCCCGGGTGGCGCGCCGCCGCGCGCTGTCGAGCGCCACATCGCCTCTGACGAGAACCGGTGGCCCCGCCGGCGCCCGGCGGGCGAGAGCATGCACCCGTGCAACGAGCTCCTCGAACGCGAACGGCTTGGGCAGATAGTCATCCGCGCCCAGGTTCAGACCCTGCACGCGATCGCCGATGGCAGCCGCCGCGGTCAGCATCAGGACCCGCGCGTCCGACCCGCCCTCCTGCAGTCTCACGCAGACCGCGTCCCCGTGGACGCCGGGCAGGTCGCGGTCAAGCACGATCACGTCGTAGCGGTACACCAAGCCCTTCTGCAGCGCGGCCGGGCCGTCATATGCGAGGTCGGTCGCGATCCCGCGGTCGCGCAGCCCTTCGGCGATATCGCGGGCGAGCTCGACGTGATCCTCCACCACCAGCACGCGCACCCCCACATCGTGCACGACCGCCGATCACAGCGCCATCACACGCCGCAGCGGCAGCGCTCGCTCCCGCTGTCGCGCGCCGGCGTGTTGCACTGATGTGACCCCTGCGGGCGTACAACCCACGGGTCATGTCGCCCCATCGATTCCCGCTCCTCGCCGCCGCGACCGCGGCGGCCGCCGTGCTCGCCGGATGCGGCAGCGGCTCGAGCCCGTCCAGCGCGGGCGGTCACCTGCCCTCGGCTCGCTTTCAGCAGGACGCGCTCAACTACACCACGTGCGTGCGCTCGCACGGAGTCCCGAACCTCGCCGATCCCGGCACACCAGGATGGAAGACCGCATTGGGCAGCCAGGCGCCTGCGGTGCTCGCAGCAGAGCGCACCTGCGGGCGCCTGGTGCCCGGCGTCGGGCCATCGAGCCAGAGCCAGAGCCAGCCCGAGAGCCCGAGGCAGATCGCTGCGATGCTGGCGTTCGCCGGCTGCGTCCGCAACCACGTGTCGTCGCACGCTTCGTCGCCGGACAATGACCGCGATCGTCCGCTTGCCCAGGCCTGTGGCGACGGACACGACCCGTAGCTCCTGCGGACCGCGGTCCGTGCTCGCCCCAATCGCGCGGCACGGCGTCGGTCCGTAACGTCCGGGCGCTATGCGCCCGGGCTCGGTCGGAGACGTTGCGATCACGCTCGGTCCCGACGCGACCGTGACTGACTGGAGCGCAGGGGCCCAGGCGCTGTATGGCTACACGTCCGACGCGATCGTCGGCGCGTCGGTGTCGGTGCTCGAGGCCGGTGCCGAGCGCGGGCGCGCCGTCCGCGAGGTCGCCGGTTGCCGCGGACCGCTCGGTCGGTTTGCGAGCGTGCATGCCGCCCGCGATGGCACGTGGTTCGCCGTCGAGGTCACGCTCGCCCCGCAGCGCGGACCAACGGGAGAACTCGTGTCAGTGCCCTGCCTGGTCCGTGACGCACGCGTCGGCGATCGGTCACGGTATGAGCTGCAGCGCGTCGCTGACGCGGCCGAGCAGAGCGCCGCGGCGATCGTGTCGATCGATCGCGAGGGGTGCATCAGGCATTGGAGTGCGGGTGCCGAGCGAGTGCTGGGCGTTCGCGCGCAGGACGCCGTGGGCCGCGGAGTCGAGATGCTCAACGGGGCGTTGGGCGTCGCCGGTGATCACGGCGATCAGGCGCGGGAGATCTTCGAGCTGATGCTCGGGGGCGCGCCGGCCCGTGACCGTGACGTCCGCAGCCGGCGGGCCGACGGGAGCCCGGTCGAGATCCGCGACACGTTCCTGCCGTGGCGCGAAGGTGCGGGGGTCGTCGGGATGACGGTCGTCATGGTCGACACGACCGGGCACGAGGCGGATGCGCTGGCGACGGCCCGATTGGCGGCGATCGCCGAGAGCTCCGCAGACGCGATCATCGGTGTCGACCCGGATGGCATGGTCACCGACTGGAACGCGGGGGCCGAGCGCATCTTCGGCTACGCCAAGTCTGAGATCGTCGGGCGCGCGGTGACCGTGCTCGTTCCGGACGAGCGCCAGGCCGAGTTGGCCGCGGCGCTCGCACAGCTGTTCGCCGGCGAGCGCGCGCTGCCGTTCGAGACCGTTCGGCGGCGTAAGGATGGCTCGCTGATTGACGTCTGGGTGTCGGTCGGACCGGTCCGGAACGCCGAGGGGCGGGTCACAGGCACCGGCGCGGTCATCCGGGACCTCACCGAGCTCAAGCGGACGCGGCTGGCCAACGCGCGGCTGGCGTCGATCGTCAATTCGGCCAACGACGCGATCGTGTCAATCTCGCTCGACGGCACGATCACGACCTGGAACCCCGCCGCGGAGCGGATCTATGGTTACCCGGCGTCGGAGGCGATCGGCCGCAACGCATCGATGCTGCTCCCCGAGGGGCAGGACGACGAGCTCGTCAGCCTGCTGACCGCCGCCGCCGAAGGGTCGGCCTCGGGCGCCCGGTATGCGACCCGGCGGCGCAAGGACGGCACGTTCGTTGAGCTCGCCGCGACGGCCGCGCCCCTCACCGACGAGACCGGCACGATTGTCGGGGTCGCCTCGGTCTCGCGCGACGTCACCGACCAGCGCCGGGCGCAGCGCGATCGCGAGCGGGCGCTGTCGGAGCTCAAGGAGGCACAGCGTCTGGCGCGAGTCGGCTCCTGGCATCGCGATTGGGCGACCGGCGAGGTGACCTGGTCTGACGAGATGTATGAGCTGTTCGGACGCGACCCCGCCGACGGCCCGGTGTCCGGACCCGACCTGCTGCACTACATCGACTCCGACGACCTCGAGCCCCTGTTCGCCGAAGTCGCCGCCCGGCCAGGCGACCCGGGGCTTGATCGCGATGTCCGGCTGCGGGCCCAGGACGGGGTCGAGCGGATCCTGCACGTTCGCAGTCGACCCGATCCGATCAGCCCGGGCTCCTTCACGGTCACCCTTCAGGACGTGACCGCCGAGCGCGCGGCCGAGTCCGAACGGGCCTCGCTGCGCGACGCGCGCATCGCGGCCGACAGCGCCAGCCGCGCCAAGAGCGAGTTCCTGGCGCGAATGAGCCACGAGCTGCGCACGCCGCTGAACGCGATCATCGGGTTCGGTCAGCTGCTGGAGCTCCAGCCGCTGGAGCCGGTGCAGCGCGAGAGCGTCGACTACATCCTCAAAGGCGGACGCCACCTGCTCGCGCTGATCGACGAGGTGCTCGACATCGCGCGCGTCGAGGCCGGCCGGATGACCGTGTCCTCCGAGCCGGTGGCCATCGAGGAGCTGATCACCGAGACGACGGCCCTCCTGCGCCCGCAGGCGGGCGAGAACGAGCTTGCGCTGATCTCCGAATGCCCCGGTGGACCGGAGCTGCACGTGATGGCTGACCGCAACCGCCTCAAACAGGTTCTGCTCAACCTCGTGTCCAACGCGATCAAGTACAACCGGCCCGGCGGGCGGATTCTCGTTCGTTGCACGACCGCAGCCTCCGGACGGATCCGGGTCGCGGTCTCCGACACCGGCATCGGGATCGGATCCGAGTATCTGGCCGACCTGTTCGTCCCGTTCGAGCGCCTCGGCGCCGCGCAGAGTCAGATCGAGGGCACCGGCCTCGGGCTCACGCTGTCCAAGGGCCTGGTGGAGGCCATGGGGGGCACGATCGAGGTCGCGACCGCGCTCGGTCAGGGAAGCACGTTCACGGTCGAGCTCGCCGCTGCCGAACCTCCGGACCTGGCGGCAGCCGCCGATGGCGCAGCGGACATGATCGCGCTCGTCCCGCCGGCCGCCCGGGCGCACCGGATCCTCTACATCGAGGACAACCTCTCCAACCTGTCCCTCGTCCAGCGGATCATCGCCCAGGCCGGCGGCGCTGAGGTCATCCCGGCAATGCAAGGCGGCCTCGGCCTCGAGCTCGCCCGCGACCACCGGCCCGACCTGATCCTGCTCGACCTTCACCTGCCCGACATCGAGGGCACCGAGGTGCTCAAGCGCTTGCACGCCGACCACCCCGAGATCCCCGTCGTCGTCTTGACCGCCGACGCGCGACGCAGCCAGGATGACGTCGTCCGCCGGCTCGGCGCGACCGATTGCCTCACCAAGCCGATCGACGTCAGCCGGCTCATCGCGCTGATCGCGAACGTGCTCGCCCGCCGCACGACTGACGCCAGCGCCTGAGCTCAGCGCCCGGACTACGGATCGGTGGCGGCGGCGGAGATGGCGGCGGAGATGGCGTCGATCGCGTAGGGCTTGGCGATGTAGCCGTCCATGCCGGCCTGGGCGCTCTGGGCGGCGGCCTCGTCGCCGGCAAATCCGCTGAGCGCGATGATCCGCACTGTTCCCGGCGAGCAGCCACGGATCCGGCGGGCCGCCTCAAAGCCGTCCATCCCTGGCATCTGGAGGTCCATGAACACCAGGTCGTACGCGTCCCGGGAGCACAGATCGACGGCCTCGGTGCCGCTGCACGCCTCGTCGGCGGCGTATCCGAGGCCGGACACGATCAATGACAGCAGGCGCCGGTTGGCAGGCAGGTCGTCGACGATCAGGATGCGCATCGCGCGACGCGCAGGGTCAGGTGTCGCGGCAGATGGTTGCGGCATGCGTGACCGCGGGCGCCGCGATGTCGCTCGACGTGGGAACCACGAAGCACCTACGGCGTCCAGTTGTCGCGTGCGGGCGTGACCTGGAGCTCATGGGTCATCGCGCGGGGGCTCTGCCCGGCGAGGTACACGACCGCGTCGGCGAGGCTGACGGGGTCGGCGGTCGCGCTGTCGTCGCCGCCTGAGCGGTCGATGACCGCGTCGACGATCAGCAGCGCGACGTGGATCTCGCGCTCGCGCAGCTCGAGGGCGGCCGCCTGGGTGAGGGCACGAACGCCGAACGCGCCGGCCGCCCACAGGCCACGCCCGGGCATGCCGCGACGGGCCGAACCACCGGTCACCTGAACGATCGTGGCGGGCCCGCCCTGCGCGACGGTGAACCGGGCGCACGCGCTGAGAAAGCCGAAGGCGCCACGTGCCGGCATCGCCGCCCAGTCCTCAAAGCCGGTGGGCGCCGCCTGCGCGAGCGGGCCTCCGCCGAACGGGCCAGACCGCGCGCTCCCGTACGGAGACGCGGCGTTGACCACCAGATCGACGCGACCGTGGTGGGTGCCCAGATGCTGCAGGGCGGCAAGGACCGATTCCTGATCGGTGACATCGACCTCCAACGCCTCGGCGCCTGCGTCGCGCACCTTGGCGAGGGTCTCGGCCGAGCGCGCGGCGCCGGCCACCGTCCAGTCGTCGCGCAGCAGGCGCTCGATGACCGCGAAGCCGAGATTCCGCGCTCCGATGACCAGGGCGGTGGGCATCAGCGCAGCCTAGCGCCGTCGCCTCTCGGTCACGCGCGCTCGAGCGTGCGCAGCCCGTGCGTCGGCGTCCACCACCGCACGACGAGCATCGTCGCCTCCTCGTTGAGGTGGGTGTGCACGACCTCGGCGATGTCGGCGTGGAAGCGATCGCCGTCGGGCCCGAGTTCGCCCTCCTCGAAGACCGCCTCGATCCCCGAGATCCGCGGCGACCCGTCAGCTCGCAGGGTCGCGATCGTCTTGTGTCGGCGAGCGTCGAACAGCGCCCGTACGCGCCGCGCGAACTCCGGCTCTCCCTGTTCGACGTCCCGCCATGTCGTCATGCGCTGATGTTCGCACTCCACGCCATCTGGCACCGCCGCTGAAGCTGCAGCTCTCGGTCGGGCCGCCGGACCCGGCGGCAGCCGTCCGGGCCGAGGGCGTCGCGGGCCCTAGAGCTGAAGACGGCTGATCGCCAACGGCGTGCTGACCTCAGCACGCATGTCGGCGCCGCAATGTGAGCACAGGATCTCGCCTCTTCCCAGCGGGGCGC
>JBELAG010000210.1:0-10612 GCA_049509055.1 Solirubrobacteraceae bacterium | reverse complement strand
CTCCGGACCCGACCGCGCCCCAGCGGCCGGCGGGGCGGCCGGCCCGCCCGCGGTCAACGGCCTGTGCCTGCCGGTCACCGACGACCGGCTGTGGGCGCTTGACCGGCGCGAGCGCAACTATCGCCGGATCGACGTGTCGGACGCGCTCGACGCCGGCGCGCGCGTCTGGACCTATACGGGCAGCCCCGAGGGCCGGGACCGGTTCGCCCGCGGCCGCCGCGGCGCGACGCTGGTCATCCACGCCGCCTATCTGCGCGGCGTTGAGGCCGCCTTCGCGGCGCTCGGGCCGCGCGAGTGGGAGGCGTGCCGGGCGTCGGTGGATCCCGGCGAGATTCCGGTGCGCGAGCTCACGCGCCACGAGCTCTCCGAGAGCCGGCGCTGATCCGTGGATCCGTCCATCGCTAGCCTCCAATCGCGTGGGAGCCTCACGACCGCGGAGCACTGACTGACCATGGATCGCAAGTGGTGGACCCTGATCGCCGTCTGCGTCGGCACGTTCATGCTGCTGCTCGACGTGACGATCGTCAACGTCGCGCTGCCGGCGATCCAGTCGTCGCTGAAGGCCAGCTTCAGCGACCTGCAGTGGGTCGTCGACGCGTACGCGCTGAGCCTGGCCGCGTTGCTGCTGACGACCGGCTCGCTGGCCGACCTGTTCGGCCGCCGGCGGCTGTTCCTGATCGGCCTGGTGATCTTCAGCGTCAGCTCGCTGGCCTCGGGCCTGGCGACGACGCCGCTATGGCTCAACCTCGCCCGCGGCGCACAGGGCGTCGGCGGCGCGGCGATGTTCTCCACCTCTCTGGCGCTGCTGGGCAGCGCTTTTCAGGGCCGCGAGCGCGGAACCGCGTTCGGCGCCTGGGGCGCGATCACCGGGCTGGCGGTGGCGGTCGGGCCGGTGGTCGGCGGCGCGCTGACGACCGGCCTGTCGTGGCGCTGGATCTTCCTGGTCAACGTGCCGATCGGCGTGATCGCCGTCGTGCTCACCGTCACCCGGGTGCAGGAGTCCCGTCAGCCGGGCGCGCACCGTCCCGACGTGCTCGGGGTGATCACATTCAGCGCCGCTCTCGGCGCGCTCGTCTACGCGCTGATCAAGGTCAACACGAAGGGTTGGGGCTCGAGCCTGATCCTCGGCTGCCTCGTCGCCTCGGCGGTGCTGCTCGTCCTGTTCGTGGTTGCCGAGACCCTCCAGCGAGACCGGGCGATGTTCGATCTCGGTCTGTTTCGCAAGCCGACCTTCACCGGCGGCTCGATCGCGGCGTTCGCCCTGTCGGCAGGGCTGTTCGCGCTGCTGCTCTACATCACCCTGTATCTCCAGGACGTGCTGCGCTATTCGGCGTTGCAGACCGGCCTGCGGTTCCTGGTGATCTCCGGCGGGATCCTGCTCACCTCCACGCTCGCCGGCCGTCTCACCGCGGTCGTCCCGATCCGCCTGCTGATCGCGCCCGGGCTGGCGATGGTCGGGATCGGGCTGATGCTGATGCGCGGCCTCACCCCGGAGTCGACCTGGACGCACCTGATCCCCGGCTTCGTCATCGCGGGCGCCGGCGCCGGCATGATCAACCCGCCGCTGGCCTCGACCGCGATCGGCGTCGTCACGCCGGACCGCGCCGGGATGGCGTCGGGGATCAACTCCACCTTCCGCCAGGTCGGGATCGCGACCGGCATCGCCGGGCTCGGCTCGCTGTTCGCGCACACCGTGCGGACGCAGATCGTCGCGCTGCTGGCCGGCGCGCCGCACATCCCGGCCGCCGCCGCCCACGCGCTCGCGTCCGCCGTCGCGCAGGGTAGCGGCGCCGTCTCCGGGCTCGGAAGCCTCCCCGCCGCCGCCCGCCCGGTAGCCGAGCACGCCGTCCGCGCCGGTTTCGTCGACGGGCTCAACGACGTGTTCCTGGTCGGGGCGATCCTCGTCTTCGTCGCCGCGGTCCTGACGCTCGTGCTGATCCGCGGCAAGGACTTCGAGGCGTCCGCCGCGCGCAGCGGTCAGGCGCCTGAGCCCTCGCCAGGCGTCCCGGTGACCACCGAGGCGCCCGGCCTCGATGCCGGGGACGCACAGACCCCGCCGGTGCCGACCCGGCGGCCCTGATCTGCGGCAGGCGGGCCGTCGCGGGCCCTCAGTCGTCGGGGTGGGTCTCCTCCCAGCGCAGCGCGGCGGCGGCGGCGCTCGCCGAGGGACGGGTCCCGGCCCAGTCCCAGCTCAGCGAGGTCAACGCGCGGTCGATATGGGCGTCCTCGGGGAGGTCCAGCTGGATGCGCTCGCTCTCGATCGGGCCCAGGACCTCACGACGGTAGCGCTCCCGGGCCGGAGCGGCGAGGTAGGACCGCAGCGCGTCCTCGTTGGCCAGGCGGACGATGATCGCGTGGGTGAACCCGTGCTCGTCCTCGGCGCGGTTGCGCCCGAAGGTGATCCGCTGGACGCTGTCGATCGTCTCGACGAGCTCACGCGTGCGGCGCAGCGCTTCGTCGACCTGCTCGTCGGTCGTCCCCGGCTTCCACTTCAACAATACGATGTGCTGGATCACGGTCGGCCTCCTTGGAGTCGAGTGCGCGCAGCCGCGCCCGGTCCCACATGCTATTGGCGCAGGGCCATCCGGCGTCGTGGCGCGGTCACATCCGGAACACGCCGTAGCGCACGTCGGCCAGCGGAGCGTTGGCCGCCGCCGACAGCGCGAGCCCCAGCACGTCCCGGGTGTCACGCGGATCGATCACGCCGTCGTCCCACAGCCGGGCGGTGGCGTAGTAGGGATGGCCCTGACGCTCGTACTGCTCGCGCAGCCGGGCGCCGGTGTCGGGCTGCCCGACCTCGGTCATCACCGTCGCCGCCTGCTCGCCGCCCATCACCGAGATCCGGGCGCCGGGCCACATCCACAGCAGCCGGGGCGAAAAGGCGCGGCCGCACATGCCGTAGTTGCCTGCGCCGAACGAGCCGCCGGCGATCACCGTCAGCTTCGGCACGCGCGCCGTCGAGACCGCGGTCACCAGCTTGGCGCCGTGCTTGGCGATCCCGCCGGCCTCGTAGTCGCGCCCGACCATGAACCCGGTGATGTTCTGCAGGAAGACGAGCGGGATCCGGCGCTGGTCGCACAGCTCGATGAAATGGGCGCCCTTCAGCGCGCTCTCGGAGAACAGGATCCCGTTGTTGGCCAGGATCCCCACCGGATGGCCATGGATGTGGGCGAAGCCGGTGACCAGCGTCGTGCCGTAGAGCTCCTTGAACTCGTGCAGCCGCGAGCCGTCGACGACGCGGGCGATGACCTCGCGGGCGTCGTAGGACCGGCGCAGGTCGGCGGAGACGACCCCGAGCAGCGTCTGCGGATCGACCGCGGGATCCTCCACGGGCCTGCGCTCCCAGGGCAGCGGGGGCGCGGGCGCGAGCGTGGCGACGATCTCACGGACGATCTGCAGCGCATGGGCGTCGTTGTCGGCCAGGTGGTCGGTGACCCCCGAGGTGCGCGCGTGCAGATCGCCGCCGCCGAGCTCCTCGGCGGTCACCTCCTCGCCGGTCGCCGCGCGCACCAGCGGCGGGCCGCCGAGGAAGATCGTGCCCTGGTTGCGGACGATCACCGTCTCGTCGCTCATCGCCGGCACGTACGCCCCGCCCGCGGTGCACGATCCCATCACCGCGGCGATCTGCGGGATCGAGCCGGCCGACATCGTCGCCTGGTTGAAGAAGATCCGCCCGAAGTGGTCGCGATCGGGGAAGACCTCGTCTTGGCGGGGCAGGAAGGCGCCGCCGGAGTCGACGAGGTAGATGCACGGCAGATGGTTCTGCAGCGCGATCTCCTGAGCGCGCAGATGCTTCTTGACCGTCATCGGATAGTAGGTGCCGCCCTTGACGGTGGCGTCGTTGGCGACGATCACGCACTCGCGCCCGGCGACCCGGCCGATCCCGGTGATGATCCCCGCGCCGGGGGCCTCGCCGTCGTAGAGCCCGTGGGCGGCCAGCGGCGAGAGCTCGAGCAACGGCGCGCCCGGGTCCAGCAGGCGGTCGACGCGCTCGCGCGGGAGCAGCTTGCCGCGGCTCACATGGCGCTCGCGGGCGCGCTCGCCGCCGCCCTGCGCGACGGCGTCGAGCTCGCGGCGCAGCTCGGCGACGAGCGCCTCGTTGGCCTCCAGGTTGGCCCGGAACTCATCGGAGCCCGGACTCACCGACGAGCGCAGCACCGTCACCCGGTCGCCTCCACGCGCGCGAGCGGCTGGTCGAGCGCGACCTGGTCGCCGGCGCCGACGCCCACCGACGCGAGCTCGCCGTCGATCGGCGCGGTGATCACCAGCTCCATCTTCATCGACTCCAGCACGATCAGCGGATCGCCGGCCGACACCCGGTCGCCGACCGCCGCGTGCACGAGCAGCACCTGCCCGGGCATCGGCGCGCGGAGGTCGCCGTCGGCCTGCGACGCGTGGGCCTCGGCGGCCGAGCTGTGGCGCACCGGCCACGCCCAGCCCTCGCAGCCCACCCAGATGACGGCGCCGTCAGTCGCGAACGACCACTCGCGGCGCTCGCCGGCGTCGGCGATCGCGTAGGCCCCCGGGCCGGTCAGCGCCAGCTCGTGGAAGCCCAGCGGCGCCAGCCGGACCTCGACCGGCGGGCGCGAGCCGACCGCGAGCCGCCACCACGAGTCGGCGCGCCGTCCGCTGAGCCGCCAGCCGCCGGCGCCGGCGAACGGGTCGTCGTCGTGTCGCTCGTGCAGCTGCGCGAGCGAGATCAGCGCGGCGGCGCGCCCGACCTCCTCGTCGGCGAACCGCGCGGGGAACGGGGCCAGGCGCTCGATCAGACCGGTGTCCAGCCGGCCGGCGCGGACCTCGTCGGTGGCCAGCAGCGAGCGCAGGAACCCGGTGGTGGTCGTCACCCCGAGGATCGCGGTGCGCGCGAGCGCGTGATCGAGCCGGGCCAGCGCGGTGGGGCGGTCGTCGGCGTGCACGATCACCTTGGCGAGCATCGAGTCATAGATGGCGTGCACCTCGCTGCCGGTCTCGATCGCGTCGTCGACCCGCACCCCGGAGCCGGCGGCGCGGCGGTAGGCGAGCACCCGGCCGGCCGCCGGCAGGAAATCGCGGTCCGCGTCCTCGGCGTTGATCCGCGCCTCGATCGCGTGGCCGCGCAGGCGCACGTCCTGTTGGCGCAGCGCCAGCGGCTCGCCGGCGGCGACGCGCAGCTGCAGCTCGACGAGGTCAAGGCCGCAGACGAGCTCGGTGACCGGGTGCTCGACCTGCAGCCGGGCGTTGCACTCCAGGAAGTAGTGCTCGGCGGGATCGTCGACGTCGGCGATGAACTCGACCGTGCCGGCGTTGACGTAGCCGGTCGCGCGGGCCAGCGCCACGGCCTCGGCGCCGAGGCGCGCGCGCAACTCGGCGGACACGGCGGGGGAGGGGGACTCCTCGATCAGCTTCTGGTGGCGGCGCTGAAGCGAACACTCGCGCTCGCCGAGGTGCAGGACGGTGCCGTGGGCGTCGGCGATCACCTGGACCTCGAGGTGGCGCGCGCGCGGCAGGAAGCGCTCGATGAACACGCGGTCGTCGCCGAAGCCGGCCTGCGCCTCACGGCGCGCGGCGGCCAGCGCCGCGTCCAGGTCCTCGGGGCGGTGCACCACGCGCATCCCGCGCCCGCCGCCGCCGGCCGCGGCCTTGACGAGGAGCGGGTATGCGGCCCCGGGCGCCCGTGCCTCGTCCTCGGTGAAGCTCGGAACGACCGGCAGGCCCGCGGCCTGCGCCGCCTGCTTGGCCCGCAGCTTGTCGCCCATCAGCTCGGCGGCGCCCGCAGGCGGTCCCACGAACGCGACCCCGGCGGCCGCGCACGCCCGCGACAGCGCCGGGTTCTCCGACAGGAAGCCGTAGCCGGGATGCAGCGCGCCGGCGCCGGTCGCCAGGCCGGCGGCGACGAGCGCGCCGACGTCGAGGTAGGAGGGGACGGCGACGGCCTCGTCGGCCTCGTGGACGTGCGCCGAGCGGCGGTCGGCCGGGGCGTAGACGGCGACCGAGCGCACGCCGAGCCGGTCCAGCGTCCTGATCACGCGCCGCGCGATCTCCCCGCGGTTGGCGATCAGCACCGTGTCGAACATCAGATCCGCGGATGCCAGTCGACCGGGCCCGCGGTCAGCGTGTGGCTGCCCAGCGAGCGCCCGAGGCTGTACTGCACCGCCCGGGAGCAGGCCAGCAGCGCGGGCAGGTCGACCCCGGTCTCGATTCCCATCTCGTGCAGCATGCAGATGAGGTCCTCGGTGGCGATGTTGCCGGTCGCGCCGGCGGGCACCGGGCAGCCGCCCAGCTCGCCGAAGCTCGACTCGAACGAGTCGATGCCGGCCTCCAGCGCCGCGTACGCGTTGGCCAGCCCCTGCCCTCGGGTGGTGTGGAAGTGCGCGGTCAGCTGCACCTCGGGCAGCTGTGGCCGGGCGCCGTCGAAGAACGCCTTCACCGCGGCGGGGTTGGCCATCCCGGTCGTGTCGCCGAAGCCGATCTCCTGCGCGCCCGCCCGCGCCAGCCGGGCCGCGATGTCGTACACCCGCTGGGGCTCGACGCGGCCCTCGTAAGGGCAGCCGAATGAGGTGCTGATCACCGCCTCGCAGCGCAGGCCCGCGTCCCGTGCGCGGGGGATGACGCGCTCGAGCGCGAGCAGCGACTCCTCGACGGTGCGGTTGACGTTGTGGCGATTGTGGGTCTCCGACGCCGACAGGAACACGTTGATCTCGTCGAGGTGCTCGCGCAGCGCCAGCGCGTTGTCGAGCCCGCGCTCGTTGGGGACGAGCACCGACCGGGTCACCTCCTCGGGCACGTCGATCGCCTCCAGCACCTCACGGGCGTCGGCGAGCTGGGGGATCACGTCGGCGCGGACGAAGCTGGTGATCTCCAGGCGGCGCAGCCCGGTGCGCGCCAGGGCGTTGATCAGCTTCACCTTGGTGGCGGTCGGGATCACCTCGGGCTCGTTCTGGAAGCCGTCGCGCGGTCCGACCTCGCGCACGCGGACCTCGGCGGGGATCCCGATCGGCCCGGGCTCGGTCATGCCCCGAGCGCGCGCGCGATCACCATCTGCTGCACCTCGTCGGTGCCCTCGCCGATCGTGAGGATCTTGGCGTCGCGGTAGAACCGGCAGATCGGATACTCCTCGATGTACCCGTAGCCGCCGTGGATCTGCACCGCCTCGTCGGCGGCTCGCACCGCGAGGCGTCCGGTCTTGAGCTTGGCCTGGGCGGCGGTCAGCGAGAACGGGCGGCCCTGGTCCTTGAGCCAGGCGGCGTGGTAGGTGAGCAGGCGCGCCGCGGCGATCTCGGTGGAGAGGTCGGCGAGCTTGGTCTGGATCGCCTGGAACTGGGAGATCGGCCGGCCGAAGGCGCGCCGCTGCTTGGCGTAGTCCAGGGCCTGGTCCAGCGCGCCCTGGGCGAGCCCGACGCCCATCGCGGCGACGCCGATGCGCCCGATGTCGAGCACCTGGAGGAACTGGCGAAAGCCCTGCCCGCGCGCTCCCAGCAGGTTCTCGCCGGGCACGTGGCAGTCGGTGAAGCTGAGCGGACGCGTGTCGGACGCGTTCCAGCCCATCTTGCGGTACGGCTCGCCCGGCTCGTAGCCCGGGGTGCCGTTGGGGACGATCAGGTTGGAGATCTCGCCTTCGCCGGTCCGCGCGGTGATGCTCACCACTCCGGAGATCCGGGTGCCCGCGTTGGTGATGAACTGCTTGGTCCCGTCGATCACCCACTCGCCGTCGCGCCACTGCGCGCGGGTGCGGGTGTTGCCGGCGTCGGAGCCGGCCTCGGGCTCGGTCAGCCCGAAGGCGCCGAGGATCTCGCCGGAGCACAGGCGCGGCAGCCACTCGGCGCGCTGGTCGGGCGATCCGAACAGGTGGATCGGCTGGGTGCCCAGGGAGGTGTGCGCGCACAGCGTGATCGCCACGCTGGAGTCGACCCGGGTCAGTTCCTCGACGGCGATCGCGTACTGCAGGCTCGTGCCGCCGGCGCCGCCGACGTCCTCGGGAAACGGGATCCCCATCCAGCCGAGCGCCCCCATGTGGGCGACGATCTCATACGGGAAGGACTTGGTGCGGTCGAGCTCCTCGGCGGCCGGCGCCACCTCGCCCGCGGCGAACTCCCGCACCGTCGACTGCAGCAGCCGGGTCTGATCGTCGAGGTCGAAGTGCATCGGGCGACTATAGCGAAGGGAAATTCGAAGTTCGAATAGAAGTTCGGACTTCTGCGGCGGGCGCGGGCTATCATTGCCGCGATGGCGGCTGCACCGACTCGACCGGCGCTGCGCGAGCGCTATGACCGGCGCCGCCAGCAGGTCGTCTACCAGGCCGCCAAGGTGTTCGCCAAGCGCGGCTATGACCAGACGACGATGCAGGAGCTGGCCGCGTCGATGGGCCTGGCCACCGGCGCGCTGTATCACTACTTCGGCGCCAAGGAGCAGCTGCTGATGGCGATCTGCGACCAGCTGATGGAGCCGCTGCTCGATCAGGCCGGCGAGCTGCTCGACGATCGCCGGCCGGCCGACGACCAGTTGCGCGCGCTCGTCCGGGCGTGGGTCGCGCACGTCGTGGCCCACCGTGATCACATGCTCGTCTTCCAGCAGGAGCGTCACGTGATCGAGTCCGGGGATCGCTGGCGCAAGGTGCGCGCCGGCCGCAAGGCGTTCGAGCGGCTCGTGGCCGGGGCGCTGGAGCGCGCCGAGCCGCGCACCGACGGCCGGCTGGCGCTGCTGGCCCTGCTGGGCATGGTCAACCACACCGCCCAGTGGTATCGCCCGCGCGGCGCGCTGACGCCCCAGCAGATCGCCGACGGCTACGTCGAGCTCCTGCTGACCCCGCCGGCCCCGCGCGCATGGCGAGCGCCGTCCCCGGGTATCGATCCGCCGTGCGACGACGACGACGCGTGAATGTGTGGCTCGTGCTCGCCGTGCTCGCCGTCGGGATCGTCGCCGGGGTGCAGACGCTGACGCCGCGGGCGCGCCCGTCGCTGACCGTCATCGGCCAGGGCGCGGCGCGGACGTCGACCCGGCCGTCCTGCCCGCTGCTCAGCCGGCCCCGGTCGCGGTCTTGCCGGGATTGAAGATCCCGTCGGGATCGAGCGCGCGCTTGATCGCCTGCATCATCTCGACGGCGGGACGCCCGTGCTCGGCGACCAGGAAACGCGCCTTGCCGTAGCCGACGCCGTGCTCGCCGGTGGACGTCCCCTCGTGGGCGAGCGCGCGGCGCACGAGCCGGTCGTGGAAGGCCTCGCCGCGGGCGACCTCGCCGGGGTCGGCGGGGTCGACCAGGAGGATCACGTGGAAGTTGCCGTCGCCGACGTGGCCGACGATCGAGGCCTCCAGGCCGTGGGCGGCGATGTCGTCCTGGGTGGCGGCGATGCACTCGGCGAGCGCGGAGATCGGGACGCAGACGTCGGTGGTGAGCGCGCCGCTGCCGGGCCGCAGCGCCCGCGTGGCCTCCATCGCGCGGTGGCGGGCGTGCCAGAGCCGGCGGCGCTCGCGCTCGTCCGACGCCCACGCGAAGTCGCCGCCGCCGTAGTCGGCGGCGATCTCCGCGGTTTCGCGCGCCTGCGCCTCGACGTCGGCCGATGAGCCTCCGTGGAACTCGATGAACAGCGTGGGGGCGACCGTGAACGTCGTCTGGTCGTGGCGGTTGATCGCTTCCACCTGGCGCTCGTCGGCGAGCTCGATCCGGGCCACCGGGATGGCGTGCTGGCCGACGCGCACCACGCACTGGACCGCGGCCCCCAGCGACGGGAACGTGCACGCCGCGGCCGCGGTCGCCGCCGGGATCGGATGGATCCGCAGCGTCGCCTCGCAGATCAGTCCGAGCGTCCCTTCCGAGCCGATCATCAGCCGCGTCAGGTCAAACCCCGCCGAGGACTTGCGGGCCCGCGAGTGGGTGCGCACGACCTCGCCGCGGGCGTCGATCACCGTCAGCGCGAGCACGTTCTCGCGCATCGCCCCGTAGCGGACGGTCATCGTGCCCGACGCCCCGGTGGCGACCATCCCGCCGATCGTCGCGTCCGCGCCGGGGTCGACCGCGAAGAAGACGCCCTCGGGCGCGAGCCGGGCCTCGAGCGCGCGGCGGGTCACTCCCGCGCCGACCACCACGTCGAGGTCCTCGATCGAGGGCGCCGCGATCGCGTCGAGCTCGCGCATGTCGACGCAGATCCCGCCGGCCAGCGCCGCGACGTGACCCTCCAGCGACGTCCCGGCGCCGAACGGCACGAGCGGCAGGCGGTGCGCCGCCGCCACCTTGACGATCGCCGCGGCCTCGGGGACCGAGCGCGGCCAGACGACCATGTCGGGCCGGGCCTCGGGATGGAAGGACTCGTCGTGGCCGTGCTGGGAGAGCACGTCGGCGCCGGTGAGCACGCGGTCGCCGCCGAGCAGCTGCTCCAGCGCCCGGCGTCCGTCGGCAACGCGCTGCGCTCCGGGGCGCTGCACCGCCGGCACCTCGTACACGGCCATCGCGCACAGCTTGGCAGGTCAGCGCGTTTTGAACTCCGCCAGCGCCGGGTACAGCGCGTCGAAGCGCGCGCGCTGCTGCGCGTAGCGCTCCACCCAGTCGGGGTCGGGCTCGATCTCGGCGGTCACCGTGACCGCGGTCTGAGCGGCCGTGCGCGCGTCGGGGAACACGCCGGCGCTCACCCCGCCGAGCAGT
>JBELAG010000021.1:0-30780 GCA_049509055.1 Solirubrobacteraceae bacterium | reverse complement strand
CTTCCCGCAAAGTGGTCCACCGGGAAGTCCTGGGCCTCGACGCTGCTGTCTGCCTATGGGAGCTGATTCGGTTCGTGCGCGGTGGTTTCGGCGGCGGCCGACTTCCAGTTAGGGCTCACGACTCAGGTTTGTGCAGCGGTTGGGGTAGTTGTGTAAAGGTGGGGGTAGTGATGGATGGGCGCGTTGACTGAGCGGTGTCGGCTCTTGAGCGCTCAGGGGGTTGGACGGCGGGATGTCGACGGCCGCGAAGGGGCGCGCGGCGGGGCTTGGAAGGGGTTGCGGCTGCGCTTGATGCTGCGTGCAGCGCGCGACGGCGCCGTTTCGCCCCGTGCGACGACCCCATCCGCGTTCGCTCGGCCGGAGAGCCGCGCCACCGTTATGGCGACGTCGCGGTCGCCGCCGATCTGACGATGCGCCAGCTGTGGCGCGCGATCGCTCTGCTGGGAGCGATCGTCCGGCTTGGGAGCCTCCACGATCGGATCTGACGGGAGACGGGTCTGCTCGTGCTGGCGCGACGGATGCCGCGCCAGCAACGAAGCGAACTGGTCGGGGCTGAGGGAGTGCTCGGCAGGCTCCGCGAGGTCTCCAGCGTGGCCGGGCGCGATCTCCTGCCTGCTTCTGACCCGGTCACGGGGTGCGCCGGCCAGCGATGGCCGGGATGACCGGCGCGGGGCGGTGATGGACGGCCTCGATGATCTCGGCGTTGTCGATCCCCTGCAGATAGATGCTGGTGATCCCGAGATGGGCATGCCCGAGCTGGAGCTGGATGATCACCATCGGGACCCCCTCATGCGCCAGCTCCACAGCGTGGGCATGGCGAAGCTGATGGGGCGCTAGGCGGCGGCGCACCCCCGCCCGCGTGCCGGCGCGCCGCAGCTCTCGGCGGACCGCGGCCGCAGACCATGGTCGCCCGCGGCTGGGACCATGCAGGACGCAGAACAGGGGGCCGACCGGCAGCTGGCGGCGATCCTCAAGCCACGGGTCCAAGCGTGCGCCAGCCCCACGCGTCGAGGCCGACCTCCCGGCGTTTGCCGCCCTTGCCTCGCGGGACCAGCACCGCTCCGCGGGCAGGATCAAGATCGCTCTCAGCGAGCGCGAGCGCCTCGCCAACACGCAGGCCAGCGCGCCACAGCGCCACGATGACCGCCCGCAGCCGATCGCCGTAGACGCCCGGCCCGGCACAGCGCATCACCGCCACGATCTCCTCGATCGGCGGCGGGTCCGCCGGATAGCTCAGACCCTTGTTGCGCGGGGTGCGACCGGTGTGAAAGGCCGAGGCGGCGGCCGGCGAGCGCCGGCGCCCCAGACAGTCCAGCGGCTCCTCTGACATGAGCTCCCCCTACAGACCGATGCACAGAGATCGACCAATCATCCCTCCGCCGCCCACGGCCCCGAGACTGCCCGACCAGCCGGCGGCACCGGGGGCCTCTCCTGCCCGCCGGCGTGACCGCATCGCTCACCACGAGACCCCTGCCCTGCCGAAACTCACCGCAGCTGGATGCCGTCGAAAGGGATCGTCCGGCGGCGTCTCGCGCGTCGCCGATGCGCTCACCGGCTATGCGCCGACGTCCCGACGTGGCGGCGAATGCGGTTCGCCCTGCCCGATGCGCGGCTTGTGCGCGCCGAGCCGGACTGCCGCATCTGGCGCTAGCGGATCGAGCACGCCTTGGCGATCCAGTGAGAGCACGATTGAGGAGGTATCGGAGGTCGAAGACCCAAGCGCTGAGGCGGCCGACAGCGCGGGGTGAGATCCTGATGTGGTGACCGAAGCGTTCGAGCGCCGACGCTGCGTCGCGCGCGATCCAGTCGTCGTGGATCATGCGGAGCGGCTCGCTGGGCTCGGTAGCTGGGAGTGGGTGCCGGCGACCGGTGAGCTGGCGTGGTCAGACAACATGTTCCGCCTCTACGGGCTCGAGATCGGAGCGATCGTCCCGTCGCCCGAGTACGTGGTCGAGCGTGTCCACCCCGATGATCTGGAGCAGGTCATGGCGACGCTTGAGGCTCTGAGCGCCGGCGAGCCCCACAGCGTCGAGTATCGCTTTCGTCGCGACGACGTCGAGGTGATCTTGCTGCGCGCGACGGTTGCCGTGGTCTCTGAGAGCGAGGTGGGGGATCTGCGGATTATCGGCTTGGTGCAGGATCTGACTGCCCAGCGACGGCTTGAGCGCGAGGTCGCGGCCAGGGTCGTCCTCACCGAGGCGCTGGATGGCTGGCGGACGCTGGAGGACAGTGGCCCGGAGCTGCTGGCGGGTCTCGCCAGGGTCATGGGGTTTGCCTTTGGGGCGTTGTGGGCTCGTGATGATGACCGCTTCGCCGTCCGGGCGATGTGGCATGCCGCATCTGCCGAAATGGAATGGGTCGCGGCGGTGACCGCGCGATGGCGTCCGGGTCTGGGTTCGCCGACGATCGGGAGGGCGTTCGCGATAAGGCAACCGATCCTTATCGGCGATGTGTCGGCGAGCGCACCTCGAGACCTTGCAGCTGCGCTCCGGCAGGCGGGCATCGAAACGGCGTTGGCGGTACCGGCGGTGTTCGAGCATGAAACGGTGGCGGTGCTGGAGTTCCTCCCCCTCGAGCCGGTTGAACTTACGGATCGGCTGTCGCGCGCGCTATATGGGATCGGGCATGAGATCGGGCATTTTCTCGTCAGCCGCCGCGGCGAGCTCGTCGGCGCGGCGCTGACCCCGCGCGCGGTCGAGGTGTTGCAGCTCGCCGCCCGCGGCTGCGGTGCCGAGGCGATCGCCGGCCGGCTGGGGGTGAGCACCGCCACGATCAAGCGACACTTCGAGCGGGCCTACATGCAGCTCGGCGTCTCTGACCGAGCGGCGGCCGTGGCGGAGGCGATGCGGCGCGGTCTCATCAGCTGAGCCCGGGTCAGTACAACACCGCACGGCGGCGAGTATAAACTCACCGATCCGGTGAGCCGCTCGGCCCAATCGTGCTTGCGCTCAGCACTCGATACTCGGTCATGGTGCTGGACATGCTTGAGATGGCCGCCGGAGGCACCGAGCTCGATCGGCTTCGTGGAATCGCGGCGCGACTGACCGCACGCGTGGTGGAACTGCGGGAGCGGCTCGGCGAGACGTCGATGGTGGAGCAGGATCTGCAGGACGCCGAAAGCGCCGGTGCCGCCCTGGCGGCCATGATGGAGGCGCTTCAGAGCAGCGCCCCGGTTGGGCTCGCGTGCCTCGACCGCGACCTTCGATTCATGCGCGTCAACGACGCGCTCGCCGAGATGAACAGGCTGCCGGTCGACGACCACATCGCCCGGCCCGTCGCCGAGATCATCCCCGCATTCTGGCCTCAGCTCGAGCTTCCCTGTCGCCGCGTCCTTGAGACGGGCGAGCCGGTCGTCAATCACAACGTGAGCAGTGACGGCTCGGCGGGTCGTACGGGCCACTGGCTGAACAGCATTTACCCGATCAAGTCAAACGGGACGATCGTCGGCCTCGGCGTCGTGGTTGTGGACGTGAGCGAGCAGTTCGCCGCCGAGGAGTTCCGCACGGTGGTGACGGACACGATGCTCGAAGGTCTCTACGCGCTCAACGGGGATGGCCGGCTCACCTACATCAATGGGGCCGCGTGCCGAATGCTCGGCTGGAGCGCCGAGGAGCTCCGCGAGCGGGACATCGACCGGACGATTCATTTCCAGCGGGCGGATGGTTCGCCTCTGACCGAGAACGAGTGCCCGATCTTGGGGGTTCGCCGGGAAGGGCGACCGGTCAAGCACGTCGAGGACACGTTCGTGCGCCGGGACGGAACGAGGTTTCCGGTCACGTACTCTGCCACACCGCTTCCGAGCGACGGCCCCGGCTCGGGCGTGGTCGTGGTGTTCAGGGACGCGACGGAGGAGCGCGCCGAGCAGCTACGCGCGCAGCGCGAACTCCAGACGTTGCACTGGCTCGGCCGGGTTCGTGAGGCAATCGACGAGGATCGCCTGGTGCTCTACTCCCAGCCGATCATGTCGCTGAGCGGCGGTAAACCTGCCGAGGAGCTGCTGGTCAGAATGGTCGGGCGCGACGGGCAGATCATCCCCCCGTGCGCGTTCCTGCCCGCTGCTGAGCAGTACGGATTCATCGCGGAGATTGACCGGTGGGTGATCTCTCGCGCGATGCGGATCGCCGCCACGGACCGGTGCGTGGCAGTCAACCTCTCGGCCAAGTCAGTCAGCGATCGCCTGCTCGAGTTCGTCCAACAGGAGCTGGTGGCTGCCGGCGCCGATCCGAGCAACGTGATCTTTGAGCTCACGGAGACCGCACTGCTCGATGACATCGCCGCGGGCGAGCAGTTCGCCGCAGGCATCGCCGAGATCGGATGCGGACTGGCGCTGGACGACTTCGGCACGGGCTACGCGAGCCTCACCTATCTGCGTGTGCTTCCGGCGAGATACCTCAAGATCGATATCGAGTTCGTCCGAGACCTGGCGCAGAGTGAGACCAACCAGCATCTCGTCCGCTCGATCGTTCACCTCGCTCGTGGACTGGACAAGCAGACGATCGCGGAGGGCGTGGAGAACGAGGAGGTCCTGGCGCTGCTCCGCTCCTTTGGAGTCGACTACGCCCAGGGATTCCATCTCGGCCGCCCCGAACCGGTCGATCCAGCTCCCCCCAAATCACAACACCGTCAGTCACACCCTGGCTCGCCGCGCTGACGACATCGCACTGCTCGAGCCGGTCCGGCGAGTCCGAACGGCGCTGGCGATGGCCGAGTACTCAACCACGCACAAAGTCAGCAAGGTGCTCACTGCGGCGCTATTTCGCAGAGGCAGCGAAACACGAAGCCAGAGCCGCCGCCGTGATCCATCGCGCGGAGGTCACCGAAACGGGGAACGTGCTGGCCGCCGGCGAGCTCATCTCGACAACGAGCCAGGCGAGTGCAGCGATCTCGGCGTGGTTCCTATATCGGTTCCGCGACGGTCTGATCCCAGAAGCAATCGTGAGGGTCCCACGAGCGCGCGGGACGATCGCTATCCGCGAGCAATCGCACTGCACCGTCGGTTGACGTGATCGCAATGCCACGCCGGCGCTTGCGGCGGCTGGCTATTGCTGGCCCGCGGAGCGATAGTCGACGGCTGGCGGGGCTCCGGGAGCGCGTCGAGCGCTCCCGCGTGTCGCTCTACAGCGCCAGGCCGGCGGCCGTCAGCAACTGCACAGCAGATGACATGGCTCCCGCCCGTGGAGAGCTGGACGTCGATCATCAAGCTCTACAGCCCCGGTGGCCCGCTCGTCGAGCCGGCAGACGATGTCGAGCGCGACCGCGGAACCCCGTTCCCAATCATGGATTCTGGCGAAGCAGTAGCCAGCCGCCGCTGCTCGGCTCATGGCACAGCACACAGCGGCTGCCGGCGCGCCCGAGGTGATCCAGGTGCTAGCTGAAGCGCGTTTCTTCAGCCAATCCGAGGGCGATCTGCCGCAGCCCGTCAGCGTCACGCGGCCAGGAGATTCCGACCGATCCTGGCGTGTCTCCATCGGCGACTTTGCAGACGGCGGGATCCAATTCACCGGCGGCGAACCCAAACCTCACGGCGCGGTCGCGGCGGCATTTCGCGAATCCCGGCGGTCGCGGCTGCGAAGGTCGTCGGGTCTAGGCCGTCCTGCTCGCGCGATGCACATCCGGCCGCGGCGGGTGGCGGTGTCGTTCGTAGCCTGGTAGACAAGGGGCCGGGTGTCGTCCTGGGTGACCGCTGAGGCAGACAAGCGCCGGTTCCTGCTAATCACCTTCGTCGATGCTGTGGGCACGGGCGCCTTTTCGGCCGCTGGTGTCGTACTATTCAGCCGGCTGCTGCACCTCGGCAGCTCCTCGATCGCGTCGGGACTCGCGGTCGCCTCGTTGGCCGCCGCTGCGCTCCTGGTTCCGGTCAGCAGGCTGGTAGAGGGCCGCTCGTTGGGGTGGACGATGGTGAATCTCAACGTGGGTCTTGCTGTGCTGGTGCCAGTGCTGCTGCTCCGCGGAGGAGTCGTCCCGTTCGCGGCGGTGATGGGCGCGATCGTTCTGCTGGAGCGAGCCCTCAGCGCGGTCCGGGGCGCCGCACTTGGACGTATGAGCACCGACCGCCTCGCAGCGCGCGCACGAGCCCGGATCGCCGCGAACGTCGGGCTGCCTCTCGGAGGCGCTGCCGCCGCGGCGGCGATCGCTGTCGGCTCGCACACCGCGCTGGTCCTGCTGCTCCTCATCGATGCCGTCTCGTTTCTGGCGTGCGCCGCCCTTTCAACGCCCTTCAAAGATGACCGTCAGCCGCGCGCCGGATCCACCCACTCGCTTGTATCGGTCACCGACGGCCGTTATGTGTTCGCGTGCGCGCTGAACACGTGCGGGTGCCTACACAACAGCCTGTTGTTCGTCGCCCTGCCGCTCTGGATCGTTCGCGATCTCCCTCACAGCGTCTACCTGGTGCCGCTTGTGGCGCTGATCAATACAGCACTCGTTGTCGCCTTGCAGCAACGCCTCGCGCACGGCGCGAACAGCCTGCCGGCGTCCCTGAGAATGCAGGCGATCGCTGGTGTGATCATTCTCGCGGCATGCGGGCTGATGACAGTGTCCGCGAGCACCTCTGAAGCCTGGCGGATCGGACTGTGCCTCGGAGCGACGCTCTTCCTGAGCGTCGCCGAGATGAGACAGTCCGCCGCCGGTTGGGAGATCTCATACGCGTTCGCGCCGCCCGAGCGGCTGACCGAGTACCAGGCGCTGTTCGTTGTCAGCAGCACGATGGAGCAGGTTGTCGGCCCTTTGCTCGCCGGCTTTGTCATCCTCCAACTTCCGGATGGCCTGGGCTGGCTGGCCGTCGGGGCAGCCATTGTCATCGTGCTGGCCTCCGGCGGCGCCGTGCTCGGCCGCCGGCAACCCGATGACATGCCTACGGATCCCCGCCGCTCGAGATAGCGTACTTCTCCCACTGCCGAACAAAGACCCAGGTGGCGGCAGGAGAGGCGCGGATCTCAGATCGCTGGGTCGACGCGCGCGATGGCGCGACGATAGCTTCAGTCCAATTCCAACAACTCAGTCAGGATCATGAAATGCCCAGCACGACGATTCCTCGGGGTCTCGAAGATCTCCTCGATGCCAAGGTCGCGTCGCTCACGACCCTCGGCCGGAGCGGTGACCCTCAGGCGACATTGGTGTGGTTCGCCTACAACCGCGAGCTGGCTCGCTTCCAGCTTTCGCTCAGTGACGACCGAGTGAAGGTACGGAATCTCATCGCGCGGCCAAAGGTCAGCCTGCTGATCTTCGATCCAGCCGATCAGTTCCGCTATCTCGATGTCCGAGGAACCGCTCGCACAGAACCAGACGAGGGGTTTGCATGGGCGGATGCGTTCATCACTCCAAAGTACGGCGCCGACGTTCGCAACTTTCCCGGAGCCAACCGTCTGGTCGTCACGATCGAGCCGCAGAACATCTTCAGCCAGAACGGCGCAGGGTAGATCGTCTCGCCATCAGCCGAGTGGGACCGCCGACGGACGCGATGCGATGCGAGCTGCCGCCCCGCAGCTCATCGACGCGCTCATGACGGTGCCGCCCGTCGCCGCAGCGCCGGCCGATCGAGCTTCTTCCGGTTGACAGGAGCACTCGACAGCCTGATCGGCGCCGATGTCGTGCTCGCCGACGGCTCTCACGTCCACGCGAACGACTCCGTCCCCGTCCCAGCGCCCGCACGTGAGATTCACCAAAGTCGGGACTCAGCCGCGACGGCTGCATACGCGGTGCACGGGTCTCGCGACTTTTCTGCGAGCCTCGCTTGCGGGCGAGATCCAGGGCCAGGGGCTACCGAGGCCTCGGCCCCGCGAGGAGCAGGATCCTGGCCGCGCTCCGCCGAGGTTCTCGTCGGCCTCGATCGCGGCGGCGAGCGGGGTCGACGCGATCCAGTCGCGAGCTGCCCTCTGCCCGGTGGAGCTCCTCGACAGCGGCGTTGCGGTGGGCCATCGGCCTGCCGGGCGAGTCTCTGGGCGGCAGTCGTCATCGAAGCACTGGAGTGCGTGGGCCGCGAGGCGAGGTCGGCACGACGCTGTCTCCGGCTGATGACGAGCCTCGCGCATGGGGGCCGGCCCAGTTCGCGGCCATCGCGTCGTCGCCGGAGCGATGCTCAGGGTGGACCGGCGAGCCGGCGATTGTCAAGGCCGGTCGAAAAGTGCCCCACTGGCGCCGGTTGAAAAGTGTCCCACCCTGCGGGACCGCTAGCCCGAAGCAGGTGGCGACGTCAAGCCCGTGGCTATTCTGCGCTCGGCGCTGAACGCGAGCCGCCGGTCGGGTCCGAAGGGACTGGTCGGTGCATCGGGCGCTGGGCTGGTGTTGCATGTTGGTCGTTGGTTCGCGATGATCTGGACACCATGAGGAGGGCGTTTCTCCGAGCCGGGGTGAGGTGATGGCGTTCGAGGAGCTGAAGGCCAGGCAAGCGGCGGCATGGGGAGGGGCGCCGTTCGAGCGTCTGGCCGCAACCGCCGCCGATATTCACGAGAACCTGATCGACCGTCTGGGCGTCCATCCTGGGGAAGACTGGTTGGATCTGGCCACCGGTACCGGCGCCGTCGCGCTCCGAGCGGCAGCGAAGGGGGCGCGGGTTACAGGTCAGGATCTCGCCCAGGGGTTGATCGACACCGCCATACGTCTCGCTGCCGAGCAGGGTGTCGAGGTCCGGTTCGACGTTGGTGACTGCGAAGCACTGCCGTATGGCGACGCGGCATTTGACGTGATCTGCTCGGCTCAAGGCGCGGTGTTCGCGCCCGATCATCACGCGGTCGCGGAGGAGCTGACTCGCGTCTGTCGCTCGGACGGGCGCATCGGCCTCACAGCCTGGCGCCCGGGCGGCGAGATCGAACGGTTCTTTCGCCTGCTTGGGCGCTTCCAACCACCGCCGCCTGACGGAGCAGGGGCACCGCTTGACTGGGGGCGACCCGAGTATGTCGAAAGCCTGCTTGGCAAGGCGTTCGCGCTGGAGTTTTTCGACGACGAGTCGCCTCAGCTTGCCGAGTCGCCAGAGGATATGTGGGATCTCTTTGTCACCGCCTTCGGACCCGTCAAGGCCCTCGCCGCGTCGCTCGACGAGGATCGCCGCCGCGACCTGCGCGATGCCTTCGTCGAGTTCTACGGCGGCTATCTGCTCGATGACGGAAGCGTGTCCTCGCCGCGCGAGTACGTGGTGATCATCGGCCGCCGCCACCACGATTGATCCGGCCCGACCGCAACCAGTTAGAGCCGACGCTGTCGTAATCGATTGTGGTCGCAACACTTCCCGTTCTCCGCCGATAGCAGGTAGGCGGGCTGGTTGCGTGAGATGCTCGCTTCCGCTGCGAAGGGGGTCACTACTCCACCGTGGCTGCGTGAGGCGTGATCCGACGACGGATCCGCACGAAGGCGATCGCCGGCCCGCCGGTCACCCTGAGCATCGCTCGGGCGACTTGGGATGGCCCGAAGCAGTCCACCACTCGCGCCGCCGGCTCGCGGTGCTTTTCATCGCCGGCGTCGCGGGCGTGCTCGAGGCGAGCCATCTCCTCGTGCGCGTCGCTCACGCGCTCGTCGATCCGGCCGCCGAGCCGTGAGACATGCTCCTCACGGTCGCGCCGCACGAAGATCGCTGCCTGACACTCGATCAGCGTCCAGCACCTTGGGCAACACCTCGGTGCGCAACGGGTGCGCGAGCGTCACGCAGTCCTCCCAACCGAACGGCGCGCAAGTGCTCGCAGGGCGGCCCGATGTCGCGGCCTCAGTCCTCGGCGGTCGTGGCCGATCGCGAAGACCAAGAAGCCGATCCAGGAACCATCGCGCTGGTCATCGGCGGGCGGCCCGGACGCCAAAGACCTCGGTGCGTAGTGAACCCGACCTTGTCCGGGATGCCTTCCGCAACTCGGCGTCGCTCATCACGTCTGCGTCGCGGGGCTTGTCCCGCTCACGGTGTGACACCGCCTTGCTGCCTGGCCCTCAGGCGGCTGGAGCGCTGGCGGGCGGCGTTGTGCCCGAGCGCAGGCCGTCGGTCAGCAGCCCGACCATTCGCCGTGGGTGCCCGGGGTCGGTGCCGGGCCTAGGCCCGCATAGGCTAGCGACCGCGGTGAGCAGATCGTCGGGGTCGACTCCGGGGCGTACCTCGCCGGCCGCCTGGGCGGCGCTGAGCAGCATGCGCATCGCAGGTCGCAACCGGTCGTTGAAGTAGTTGGGCAGGGGCGCGTACGCCGCGTTGCCGGAGTGCAGCGCCGCGGCAAGCCCGCGCTTGGCCGAGATGAAGTCAACGAAGCGTTGCATCCACCGAGCCAGCGCCTCGCCCGGGGGGCACTCGGCGGCGAGCGCGACCGCCGCCTCCGCGCAGGCGTCTACTTCCCGACAAAAGACGGCGATGATCAGGTCGGAGCGCTGCGGGAAGTGGCGGTACACCGTGCCGACCCCAACGCCGGCCTGCTCGGCGATCTGCCGGACCCCTGCATCGACGCCATCGCGTGCGAACACCGTCATCGCGGCCTGGAGGAGGGCTTCGGTGTTGCGTAGCGCGTCAGCGCGCTTGTTCGGGGGGGCAGGCATCGAGTCATAGGTGGAACAACGTTCCGGTTATACTGGGAGCATGGTCCGCGTTCGCTCAATCTACATCGCGCGACCGCGGACTCATCCCATCCCGACGCGCGAAGGAGCTCGCCGTGCATGACAACCAGATTGCGCTGATCACGGGGGCCAACAAGGGGATCGGACTCACGATCGCGAAAAATCTCGCGGGGCACGGCCTGACCGTCCTGGTCGGCTCGCGCGACCTCGCCAACGGTGAAAGGGCGGCACAGGATATCGACGGCGACGCGCACGCGATTGCGCTCGACGTCACCGATCAGGCCTCGATCACCGCGGCCATGGACCGGGTCCGAGCGAATTTCGGCCGGCTCGACGTTCTCGTCAACAATGCGGGCATCTCCCACGCCCGACCCTGGGAGGAGATGCCGGGCAACACCTTCGAGGAGAAGGCACAATCGGGTCAGCTCAGCAAGGTCTCGCTCAACGAGTTGCGCGAGATCTTCGACACGAACGTGTTCGGCGCGCTCGCTGTCACACAGGCAGCGCTTCCCCTGCTTCGCAACGCGTCATCTCCCCGGGTCGTCATGGTCTCAAGCGGGGTCGGCTCGCTCGCCAGCGCGTCCCAGCCCGGTAACCGCTACCGGGCGATGTTCGGCGCCTACTCGGCGTCGAAGACCGCGATGAACGCGATCACCGTCGGTCTCGCGATCTCCCTCGAGTCCGAAGGAATTCGCGTCAACGCGATCTCACCGGGGTTCGTCGCCACCGACCTCAACAACCACAGAGGGGTGCTCCCCGTGGAGGAAGGCGGCAAGGACGCGATTCGCCTCGCGCTGCAGGAGGGCGGTCCGACGGGAACGTTCACCGATCAGGACGGCGAAACCATTCCCTGGTAACGCCGCGGAGATGGTCGCTCGGGCGTGGGGCCTCCTGCTCTCCTCGATGCATCGGCCGGTGCGAGGCGATGACCGCCAGCCTGGTCGCCGCAGCGCCCGGCGTGATTGCGTTCGCGCAGAGGAGACCGCCGGTCGGCGCTGATGCCGCGGCCGCGACGGCATTCGCTTGGGGTCGGCGATGTGAGTCCAGAGCGTGCGGGCCGTGTGAAATGGCGGGGGCGCTGCGGCGGGCGCTCAGTGCGTGGTGGGGATGTCGGCGAGGCGCCGCCAGGCGGTCGCGGGGCGCGGTGTGGGGAGATGGGGCATGGTCGCGTGGTGATTGCGTTTGACGGTGAACATGGCGGCGTCGGCGTGGGCCAGCAGGCTGTCGGAGGTGTCGGCGTCGGCTGGGAAGACTGCGCAGCCGACGCTCACGTGAAGATTGAGTTGGACGCCGGCGATCGTGAAGGGATCGGAGAACGCAGCCGCGAGCCGGGCTTGCAGGCGGGTGGCGTCGATCGTGTGACCGGCGATGAGGATCGCGAACTCGTCGCCGCCAAGCCGAGCGACCAGGTCGTCGGCGCGGGTGGTCGCGGTGAGACGCTGGCTGACGGCGATGAGCGGTTCGTCGCCGGCGTGGTGTCCGAGTTGGTCGTTGACGGGCTTGAAGCCGTCGAGGTCGAGGTAGGCGAGGGTGACGGTGTCGCCGCGCGGGCGGGCGTGGTTGACCGCGCTGCGCAGTGCGGTGGTGAGCTGCAGGCGGTTGGCGAGCCCGGTGAGATCGTCGTGCAGCGCTTGGTGGGTGATCTGGTCGACGAGTCGGCCGTTTTGGAGTGCCGTGCTGGCGTGCGCGGCGACGCCGGAGAGCCGGTCGAGCAAGTCAGGGGTGGGCTGCATCCGCTCAGGGCGGTTCATGACCGAGACAGCGAGAATGCCGAGCAGCGAATCGGGGGTCGCGAGCGGGACGATAATCGTCGCGACCGCGCCGATACTCGCCAGCACGTCTCTGATCTGAGCGCGGGATCGCCGGTGTGGGCGTCGATGAACATTGGCTCGGGCTTGGGGTGCGCCAGCAGTCGCGCCAGCGCGCCGCCGCGGGTCGGCGCGCGGCTGAAGCGGTCGCTCTCGTCGATGTGGGCGTCGGGGCGGCTGGTGTGGGCGCGGCGAACGAACTCTCCGCGCGCTGGATCCCACAGGTAGACGCCGACGCGGTCGCAGTCCACGACGGCCGGCACAGCGTCGGCGAGCTTGCCAGCGACCTCGTCGCTCGTCCCCGCGGCGGCGAGCGCCCGCGCCAGCGAGAGCAGCGCGCTGGATTGCTCGTAGCGTTGGGTGACCTCCATCAACGCCGTGGCGCTGTCCAGCGCACTGGCCGCGTAGCGGGCGTAGACGTCGAGCAGTTCGCGTTCTTGGGGGAAGAACCGCTGGCCGGGCTCATACATTGCCGGCAGGCGTCCGTAGTCGCGACGGGCCGATCGGACGGCGACGACGAGGCAGTTCTCGGGCAGCGCCGCGGGGTGGCGTTCGAGGGTCTGCTCGGCAATGTTCGTGGCCTCGTGGCCGGCGAACCCCTTGTGGTGGCAGTGAAGCTCGCCGTCGGGCGCAAACGGACCGCCAGCAGATACCGCGGCGCACGGACCTCGACAGCGGCACGGTCGGTGATCCGCGCCAGCGCGTCGCCGATCTCGTCAGCGGTGATCAAGTCGGCCGCGGTGGCAAACACGCTGTGCAGGCGCTGGTGCGCGGCCGCGAGCTGCTCGCGCAGCGCCTCAATCTCCTCGGCCGAGTCCCCGTCCCCCGAGGGGCCCCGGGGATCCCAGGTGAGGGTGTAGCGGCAGTCGGTCGCTCCCAGCGCGGCGCACCGCTCGTGCGTGACCGTCGCCGGTGGTAGGCCAAACAGGATCGTTGGCTGAGACAACAGCCCGCAGGTTCACGCGCAGTGGTCGGCATCACGCGCAAAGCCGTCGACCGGGACGGCGACGATCTTGGCGAACCCCGGTCCGACCTCGACCGCTTCCAAGGTCGTCACGACGCTGTACTTGCTCGCGCTGGTGGCGATCTGGCGGTACACGTTCTCCGGCGATCCCAGCGACCGAAACAACGCCGCTACCGGAGACGCGTTGAGGTGGCGCGCCGCGTCCTCGCCGACCGCACGAGCGAACTGCGGATGCTGGGTCACTCGGGCTCCGGCGCGCCACAGCGCGACCGCCTCCTCGTAGGACACCCAGTTGGCAAGATCCACCAAATACGCCGCGGTTCGCCGGCTGCCTGCCATGCCCAACATCTCGCAGACCGCAGCCGCGCCGCCGAACTCGCGCACACGCTCAACCAGCAACGACGTCATCGAGCACGAGAAATGACTACTGCCGCCCAGCGCGCTTGAGCGACCCGCGGGCGACGCTTCCATACCCGCGTAATCGACCCAAATCCGGCATCCCTGAACGATGAGCCCGCAGGTTCGTTGTCGGTCCCGATAGGACGCGAGACCAGGCTTGAACAGGCGCGCCGACGCGGCAACCCGGATCGCAGACCGAGCCGTTTCAACCAGCAGGCCCGACACGCAGCCGCGCTGCGTCCGGGATGCTGGTCGATTCCACCGCGTCGCGCCTGATCGCGGTGTGGGCCCCGACTCAGGGCGAGCGGACGACGATGCGCCGCGCCGGCAACCGGTAGCGGTCAGCCGCTGGCCAGTAGGTACGACGTCCAGGATCGGCTCACGCAGGAGGGCGCGCCCAAGCCGCCAGGCCCGACGCAATGTCTTGGCGCCTGGCCGCGAGTCGATGTGGCTGCCGTCGCCCAGCGGAGCGGTCGGCGGGGTCGATGCGACCGTCGGTAGATGAGCCGCGCACCGGACCGCGCCCCATCGTCTCATCGTTGCGGTTTGCTGCTGCTTCTTCGATGGTTGGAGCTGGGCGCGGGGAGTGCCGGTGGGATAGCGTTTGCGGCGGGCGATGGCGTCATTGGTTGAAGCGGATCGTCGTGGCCTGATCGCTTTGAGGAGCGGGATGGGGTTCTCGGGATCGGAGGGTGTGGCGTCGTCGGCAATGCGTCGAGCCTGCCGCCCAGGCACTTGATCTGTAACGGCCGGGGTCCGATCCAGCGTTCATGATTCGTGCACAGCGGGCTTCGGCTGCCGTCAGAGAGCGTGTCGGCGGTGCGCTGCGTGCGGCCCGTCACACGACGGGTGTGACCCAGCTCCAGGCGGCGGATCTCCGGCGCCAGCAGTACGCGGCGGTCGTCGCGGCGTGGCCGGCGTGGCTGGCGGGCCGACTCGTGCTGTTCGGGGTCGGCGCGATCCTGTCCTGGGATCACTTCGCCCACCCGCTGATCGTCGTCACCGTCGTGGTCGGAGTGGCGTGCTCGGCGCTGGAGACGGCGACGGCCTGCGCGCTCGCCCGCCCGGTCGGGGGGCGGTTTGCTTCCGACTTCCTTTACCTGGTCTATAAGGTCGGGTTCGCTGCCGCGATCGCGGTGGCGATGGCAGAGATGGTCGTGCCAGTCGGTCCGCAGGCGCGGATGATCGGAGCGGCAGTGGGGGGCGGGCTGATCGGCTACATGAGCTGGGCGCTCTCCTACCTGCCGCGGGCCGCGGCCGCGTGGATTGTGACGTTCGCCACGGTGTTGACGGTCATGCTGCTGGGGTTGGGGGGTGCGCGGTATCTGCCGGTGGTGGGATTGCTTGTTGGCGACTGCGTGCTGGCGATGGGCTTTGTGGTGCGGGTGGCGGCGAGCTTTCTGGAGGGGCGCCGGTCTGAGCTGGAGGTGACTGAGCAGCGTGAGACGCTCAGCCTCCTGCTGCACGACTTCGAGTCGGGCGCTAGCGACTGGCTCTGGGAGACCGGGCCCGACGGGCGGCTGCTGCGCGTCTCGCCTCGGTTGGCCGAGCTGCTGGGCCGCTCGCCGGCGCAGCTCACCGGAGCCGGCCTGGTCGACGTGCTGCCGTTCGCCTCCGCGACCGATGGTGCAGACCTCGCCGCGGCGCTGCGCCGCGGGACGGCGTTTCACGCGCTCGCGGTCGACGTGCTGGTCGCGGGCGAGCTGCGTCACCTGCGTCTCAGCGGCAAACCGGCGTCTGGAAGCGACGGCTGGCGCGGGGTCGGCGCGGACGTCAGCGCCGAGGTTCGCGCCCGGCGCGAGCTTGTGCAACTGGCAGAGTTCGACAGCCTCACTGGCCTGGCCAACCGTCACCGCATGCTCTCGGCACTACGCTCACGGCTGGCGATCGCGCCTTCGGCCGGCTGCACCCTGCTGCTGTTGGATCTCGATGACTTCAAGTCAGTCAACGACACGCTCGGCCACGGCGCAGGGGACGAGTTGTTGTGCGAAGTGGCCGCGCGGCTACGTTCGCTCACCGGGCCGCATGACCTCGTCGGCCGCCTCGGCGGAGATGAGTTCGTGCTGATCCTCGGGGGCACGTGCACGGTGGCGCAGGCGGCCGCATGGTTTGCCGAGATCCGTGCCCGAGTGGGCGCGCCATGCGAGATTCAAGGCCGCTGCGTCGCCACGCGCCTCAGTGGCGGGATCGCGCGGGCGCCGGAGCACGCGCAGGACGCTGAGCATCTGCTCGCTCACGCCGATCTCGCGCTCTATGCGGCCAAGCGCGATGGTGGCGACCGCGTCGCGCACTTCGTGCCCGAGCTCGCGCGTGAAACGGCCCGGCGCCGAGCGCTGCTGGAGGACCTGCGCACGGCCGTGGAGGATGAGCAGCTGCGGCTGCTCTTCCAACCTCAGGTTGATCCCCGCAGCGGACAGGTCACCGGCTATGAGGCGCTCGTGCGCTGGCACCATCCCAGCCGCGGCCTGATCGCGCCGGCGGACTTCATCCCGCTGGCCGAGGAGAGCGGGCTGATCGTGGAGATCGGCGAATGGGTGCTGCGTCGCGCCTGCGCCGACGCGACCGCGTTGCCCGCCGGGTGCACGGTGGCGGTCAACGTCTCCCCGCGCCAGCTCGGCAGCGACCTGGAGTCCACGATCGCGTCGGCGCTGGCCGATAGCGGCCTGCCCGCCGCACGGCTGGTGATCGAGATCACCGAGTCCTCGTTGATCGCCAACGGCGCCTCCGTCCACGCCCTGCTGCAGCGCATCCGCCGCCACGGAGTACGCGTCGCTCTAGACGACTTCGGTACCGGATACTCCTCGCTCTCGCACCTGCGCCTGCTGCCGCTCGACACGCTCAAGATCGACCGATCGTTCGTGCTCGAGGCCTCCGCACCGCGCGGCGCGGACGCGCTGGCGCTCGTACGGGCGATCATCGAGATGGCCGAGGCGCTCGGACTCGCGACGATCGTGGAAGGGATCGAGACCGAGGATCAGCTACACCGCTTCCGCGAGCTGGGCATCGACGGCGTCCAGGGCTACGTCTACGCCCGGCCGATGGCGTTCGCCGAAGCCGCCGCCTTCGACCCTGCCCCGGCACTCGCCACCGAGCGTTGTGAGTCATTGACGGTTGTGCAGTAAGCGCGATGGATTCGAGGATCTGGTCGGCGGTCTTGGTCCAGACGTCGGGCTTTGGATCGCCGTTCCAGGTCTCGATCCACGACGACCCAATCGATCGTCGGCCCCGGCCACCCACCGCCGCGCGCCCAGACCTCCCGGCCACCGCGATACGTCAGACGCCCTTCGCCGGGCCATCACAGCCACCGGGTCCGCCTGCTCCTCGCCCAGCCTCCGTGATCCGCGACCTGCAGGGCTGAGCCCGCCCGCGCTCTCGCACGGGTGACGGAGCGCGAGCCCGGGCGCCCTGCTCGTCGCCGGGAGAAGGGCGGACGCGACGGTGTGCAGAATCGGGCGATTGCATAGGCGCGCGGTGACGGTCGCGGTCTCGAGATTGGCGAAGGTCAGGGAAGGAACCGGCTGGGGCGGTCTGTCCCGCTTCCATGACTCCGCGGGTCTCCTGCCAGCCAAGCGTTCGGTGACCAGCCGACGACGTAGCGAGGTCGCGGGTAACGCGAACGCCTGCTACGAGCCGCGTATTCCCTCTGTCATACCCGAGCCTCAACGGGCGCGCTTGATTTGAACGGTGCGCAAGAATGGGTGGCGTGACGGCGCGGGAGCAGGAGCTGCAGATACAGGGCATCACGCTAAGAGTCCGCGAGTCGGGCGATCCGGGGGGCCAGCCTGTCCTGCACTTCCACGGTACTCCGGGCTGTCGCCTCGAGATGGCGTGGGCTGATCGCCTTCTGGCCGATGTCAGCGTCCGTTGGGTCGCATTCGACCGGCCCGGCTACGGGGGCTCGACGCCCACCGCCTTCAGCGTCGGGTCAGTCGCCAAGCTGGCCCTCCATGTGGCCGACCGATACGGCCTGGAGCGGTTCCGGACGTCCGGCTGGTCCGGCGGGGGACCGTTCGCCCTGGCCACCGCGGCCATCGCCGGCGAGCGGGTCGAAGCGGTCGGCGTCATCGCCGGCCCAGCCCCGTTACAGCTGGTGCCCGGAGCGCTCGACGTCCTCTCAGATGGCGACAGGGCCGCCGAGCGCCTGCTCCCCGGAGATCCTCAGGCGGCGTGTGCCGGCTTCATGGCGGGCTTCGCGATGACCGAGGCGCTCGAGAGCTCGACAGCCCTCTACGAGGCCTTCGAACCGCTTCTGTCTGACTCAGACCGGCGGCTATGGAGCCCCTACTCGGAGCACCTTCTGGCCGCGATGCGCGAGGCGATGCGCCAGGGCGTGGTGGGGTGCGGCTGGGACAACGTCGCCTACATCGGCGCCTGGGACATCGACCCCACGACTGTCGAGTGTCCGGTTCTGCTCTGGTACGGCACCGAGGACCGGATGGCCGAACCGATCCATGGCCTCTGGTTTGAGGAAAACCTGCCAGACGCCCGCCTGACCATGCGCGAGGGCGAGGGCCACCTACAGGCCTTCGCGCACCTTCCGGAGATGCTGGACGACCTGATGACCGCCTGATGCGCTTGTAACGAGCACCGGCCCTGCTCCCCCATCAGCGCAGGCATCTTGCTCCAGCCGGCGAAGCCCGCTCCGCGCGGAAAGCGAGCTCCCAGCACCGCATCGATCCGGACTTGGAGGAGGACTCCGGCCACTCCAGAGCCGACCTTGCTTGTCATGAACGCGCCGACCGACCGCCTTGGTTCGTCGGAGGATCGAGCCCGGGCGGGCGGTGGCCCGCCCGATCGGCCTCGGCGGCGGCTGCGCGGTTGCTGGAGCCGCACGTTTTGCCCGTACGTTTTCGGCGGTCAGCGACTGTCCGCCGCTTGCCCACTCGCCGCTGGGTGTTTCGGTGATGACGGTGTGGGTGAAGGGGCGCAGCGGCTCGCGGCATGCTCTGCTCCTCCTTACTCGTTGTGCGTGTCTGTCTGCCAGCGAACCTCGACGGGGGTGCCGTGGCGCAGTGTGTCGAGCGTCACGCAGAGGCGCTCGGCGCTTGCCGTGAGTGCTGCGAGCCGGCGCTTGTCGGTGCCGGCCGCGGGCGTCAGGCGCGTGTCGACGGCGAGCCAGCGGAAGCCGGGGCGCACACCGGGGTCGATCGCCATGCAACCGCGGATGTCGACGTCGCCGGTGACCTCGACCTGTACGTCAGCGAGGTCGATCGCGAGGTGGTCGGCGAGCATCCGAATGATGTTGTCCATGCACGCGGCAAGGGCCGCGCAGAGGATCTCGCCGGCGTTGGGGGCGTCGTGGGGGCCGCCGAGCTTGCGGTCGGTTCCGTAGCGCCAGACGACGTCGTCATATTCGGGTGAGGTCGCCACGACGCTGCCGTGCATGACGTCTGAGTCGGGTGCGTTTACGGCACGGACCCGTTTGAATGTGATCGCCTCCCGCGGGTCCTCGATGTAGCGGGCGCGCAGCGGCTCCTGTAGCCGCCGCACGGTGGACCGGCCCGTGGTTTCGGTGCTCATGATCCCTCGATCCCCTCCGCGTGGGAGCGCCCCACGGCGGTCTCGACCTCCGCGGGTGAGCTCCAAGCACGTCGTCTCGACCCTGCATAGAGCCGCATTTCCTTCCCTCCTCTATCACATTAAAATGAACGTACGATCGTGCAAGTACTGTACGTACGATCGTTTACAATGTCAAGCGTGAGCATCCAACCCGAGCAGACTTCCGAACAAGGGCCCGCCACCGGCCGTCGTACCCGTGCACCGGGTGACCGGTCCCGCGCACGGATCCTCGAGCAGGCAGCGCGGCTCGCGACGATCGAAGGGCTCGAGGGCCTCTCGATCGGCCGGCTCGCGGAGGCGACCGGCATGCCGAAGAGCAGCGTGTACGTACTGTTCGGCTCCAAGGAGGAGTTGCAGCTCGCGACCGTCGACGCCGCCCGCGAGCAATTCGCCGCCGAGGTCGTGATCCCGGCGCTGTCCGCCGCGGAACCCGGCCGCGAGCTGCTGCTGGCACTGTGCGAGGGATACCTGGATCACGTCGAGCGGCGCGTGTTCCCCGGCGGCTGCTTCTTCGTGGCCGCCTCCGCGGAACTGGGCGCGCGCCCCGGCCGGCTGCATGACCGGATCGCCGCCTACCAGAACGAGTGGCGCACGCTGCTCGCGACGCAGGCAAACGCCGCCCACGAGCACGGAGCGCTGCCCACGCACACCGACCCCGGCCAGCTCGCATTCGAGCTCGGAGCGATCCTCGCGGGCGCGAACATCCTCAGCGTCCTACACGACGACCAAACGGCGATCGACCGGGCACGCACCGCAGTGCGAGCGCGGCTCGCGGCAGCCGACTAATCATCGGCTGAAAACAGACCACAGTTGGTGTGCCTCCAACACGCTCCCGTGCAAGCACTCGCAAACCCTCACCAACCCGAAGCAGCTGCCCACGCCGATCAACGTCGTGTCTGTCGGGCTGGACGACCGCGACGACACGCCATGCGGCTGCCACGTTCATCGCCAGCGAGACCACCGATCCACACGCCAACGACGTCCAGAGAGTGGACGGCACGCGTCAGTCCTGCTCGGTGATAGCGACGAGCATGCCCGCCCGCGCCGAGCCCAGACCTGCTCCGCGCGGAAGGGGGCCATCGTCAGCGTCGATGAAATGGGGCGCGTCAGGGGTTCGCGCCGTCCCGCCGTGAGCGGACCCAGGACGCTCAGCTCGAACACCAGATCGCTGGTCGCGTGAACGTCGTGGCTGGCAGACAGTCGGCCATAGCTGTGGGCCAGCAGGGCGATCTGCGCGTCAAGCAGCACCCCTGAGGCGACGATCGTGGGTCATAGCGCGCGCTCGACGGAAGTAGGGACCGCCGGGATGGCGCAGCAGCCAGCAGGCCCCACAGCCCAGCGCGGCGTCCCCTTGGCGGGCCGCCGCGCTGCCGCCGGCCCCGCTCCCGACCCCGCCGCCCGGCGTCGAGCAGCTCATCGATGCGCCGGTGAACCGCTGGAGAGAACGACTGCTCCTCCCAGCCGCCGATGTGCGCGTCGATCCAGTCCAACAGCTCCGACGACAGATCGGTCATCGCGACCGCGATCCCCGCCTCGCGCCCCACCGCCAGCTCTCGGCGCGCCAGCGCCGCGGTGGCGACCCATGTCGCGTCCTGGGCCTCGTCGGTGCCGGGCCACTGGTCGCAGGCGAACTTGATCACCGCCGGCGTGACCGGACGCGCCGCCAAGCGCAGCAACTCCTCCTCACGCACCGCGGGCGCCGCGCTGCGCAGGGACTCCACCAGTTGCGCGGATCGCTCGCGATGCCAGACGTCGCTGGGGGCGTCGGAGTCGGCAAGAGAAGCATCAGCGAGACTCACACCGAGAGATGATCGCGCGTCACTACCGCGACGTCGAGACCAACTGAGCCCTTGATCCGACCCTCGCGCGCGGACGTCCCGCACGCCTTTCCGGCCGGTGAGGGCCGCATCCAGTCCGCGGAATGGGCCGAGCCTACCGGGGCAAATCGGATGCGGTCATGCTGCATGCTGCGCTCGGTGACGGCGCTGCCGTTCTCGTGACCCACACGGGCGTTCAGCGTGCCAGCGCTGTGTGGCGGACCGGCTAAGGTCGTAGAACACGAGGCTGCATTCGGGGCGGGCGCAGCGCCGCAGACGCGACGGCTCCAGTTCGCTGAGCTCGCGGATCACTGCGATGAGCAGCGTCGCGGCCCCCATACCGCGCCGCGGACGCACAGTCGCGCGCAGCTCTTTGTTCGCGTGTCGCTCGAGCGCGAAGATCGCAGGCTCCGCCACTGCCAGCGCGTTGAGTGCCTCCACTGGGGGCGGAGAGCCATCGATTAGCGCGTCGACGATCGACACGACCGCGCGCTGCACAGCACGCACCGCCGGAAGCTCGCGGGCATTTACAGGATCCTCGAGAAACGGCTCGAGCAGCGCGTTGGCGCTGACCGCGTCCGCCAGCGCATCGTGCGTCGCCGCTCGTCGCGCATGGGTGGGCCGTTTGACGGCTCGCGCATTTGCGAGCGCCACGACAAGGGCAGCATCAGTCACAAAGCAGCGCCGACGGTGCGGCGACGAGGCTCGCTCACCAGCTCATTTGCACGCTTCGCGTTTGGATGTGAGGCATACCTCATTGCCGCATCGGCAGCCTCGCGGCTCGCCCACCGGCTGACCACAAACAAATGGCCTGGCTGCTCGAGATCTTGGATCAACTCGTGGGTCAGATAGCCGTCGAAGGACAGCATGTCGCGCCAGATCGTCCTGGTGACGCTGACGCCCTCATCAGCGGCGTTAGCCGGAAACCGGGACTCCCAGATCGAACAGACGCTCATCGCGGCTTCTCCTTATAAACGGTCTAAATCGAAGACGACCGTTACAGCATACCCAATTGTCGGGCGAGCAGCGCCGCGAGTCCCTCCTTGCGCTCGGGGCACGCGGACACGGGAATTGCCGCCACAATGAGGCAGCGGCCAATTCCTCGACCGCGCTTGTGCTGGCCTTCTTCTCCTCGTCCAAGGGGCGACCGTGGTACTCGTCGGTTGCAGGGCGTGCGGCCGCGGGAGTTCGGGCCTCGCACGGGTGCCTAGATCGTCGGTCGGATGAGCCGGACCCCGATCAGGTCGCCGACACGGGTCAGGAACCCGAGCGGATGAGTCAATCCCGCGATCAGAGCAGCTCTGATCCTGCTCTTCGGCCGTGCGAGCCCGCTGCCGATCAGGCGCATGGCCACGGCGATCGCCGGCAGCGGCCGGAAGAAGACCGTGAGCTCGCGGATCTTTCCGTCTTCGTTGAGTTGGATGTGGTCGACCATCTCAATGTCGGTGCCGCCCACCCGTGCGCGGGCCACGAGGAAGGCGCTGTCGCGGCTGCTCAACTCATCGGTGTACTGAAAGTCGTCGAGAACGTCGAGCACGACCTGGGTGAGCGCCCTGATCTGGTCGTGCCCCTTGAATGCGAGTCGGCCGGTGAGCGGCGATCGAAAGACTGCGTCGGGTGCGAACGAGTCGACGATCGCGGCGAGGTCTCGCGCCTCCATCGCGGCCCGGATCTGCAGTTTGGCGGGGCGTTGCTCGAGCGTCGACACGAATGCCTCCCAGCAAGATAGATCTGTCAGGCCAACATGTTAGTCTAACCGAATGTCGACGGTTGTGAAGACCCGCAGGCTGAGCCAGGAGCCCGGGCTTGGACCGCCGGATTACGTGGTGCTCGGGATGGTGCGCCTGGGGGCCCGATCGGGCTATGAGATCAAGCGCGCAGTCGAGCTCTCGATCCGTTTCTTTTGGACTATCTCCCAGGCACAGATCTATCCGAGCCTCGATCGACTCGAGCGAGCCGGCCTGGTTCGGGGGCGTTCGGATCCGCGGGGCAAGCGCCCGCGTCGGGTGTTCGAGATCACCGGCGCGGGAGAGGCCGCGCTGCGTGATTGGTTGGGCCGCGAGGAGCCGATGGCGTTTGAGTTGCGCGACGTGGGGATGTTGAAGCTGTTCTTCGCTGACGCGCAGGACCGCGGCGACGCGCTCGCGCTACTCGCGGCCGTCAAGCACCGAAGCGAACAGCGAGTCCTGACACTTTGCACCATCGAGCCAACCGCTCGCCTGGCCGAGCAAGAGGGAAGCGCGTATCCGCTTCTGACTCTGCAGATGGGGATCGCGTTCCACCAGGCAATGATCGACGTGTGCGAAGAGTTCGAGAAAAAGCTCAATGCACCGTGACTTGGCGCAAGGAAACGCTCTGGCCTAGCGCCCTTGCCATTGTGGGCTGCGGCCTTCGAGCATCGCCTGGCCTGCCTCCTTGAAGTCCTGAGAGGCGAGGCAGCGGATCTGCTCTTCCAGAGCCAGCCTGAGCTGAGGCTTTCCTCGGGCCGCGGTGCCAGGCCGCGTCGATCGCCCGCCTGGCTCCGCGCACCGCGATCGGCGGTTGAGCAGCGCATTTCCAGCAGCCCGACCTTGGTCCCTTCGGCGAAGACACGGAAATCGCACGCCAGCGCGAGTTGCAGGCCGGCGCCGTAGGCGTGGCCGCGCACGGCGGCAACGCTGGAGCAGCCCAGCTCGGTGATCCAGCTGAACGTCTGCGCTGCAGCCGCGCCCGCCGCGAGGCTGTCCGCGTCGTTAGGCCGCTCGGGTCCGGGACCTCGAGCGTGAAGACGCAGACGCGGTGCTCGGGATGCGGGTACGCGCCATCCTCAGCCTCGGCCACCGCCTGCGTCAGGGCCCCCGTCATCGCAGCACGGCGCTCGTCGTTGAATTGGCCCTCTGGGACCTGGCAGATGAAGCGATATCGCGGCGACTTCGGCTGAGCGCCGGCCACGTAGGTCGGGGTGTGTAATACTTAAGCGAATGCCTAAGTGTTTAGAGCCCGCCGAACGGGAGATCGACCTCCTCTTTCAGGCGCTCGCGGATCCCAGCCGGCGCGCGATGGTTGATCGCCTGACCCGCGGTCCGGCATCGGTCTCGGAACTCGCCCGGCCGCTGGCGATGTCGCTGCCCGCGGTCGTCCAGCACCTCCACTTGCTCGAGGCCAGCGGCCTTGTCCGCAGCGAGAAGCTCGGGCGGGTCCGTACCTGCTCGATCGAGCCCGTCGCGCTGCGCGCGGCGGAGGGCTGGGTGGCGCAGCGGCGGACAGCTTGGGAACAGCGACTCGATCGCTTGGCCGACTTCCTCGACGAACACAGCAACCAAGCAGAACAGGAGACCCGACAGTGAGCAGCACCGATCAGCCCGTCAGCGAACGCTCGACCGTCCATTCGACGTTCGTGGTCGAGCGGACTTACGCAGCGAGCCCGGAGCGGGTCTTCGCCGCCTGGTCGGACCAGGCCGCGAAGGCGCAGTGGTTCGGGCCCGCCGAGAAGCACGCCGAGTCGTACTCGCTCGACTTCCGCGAGGGAGGCCGCGAACACCTTTCGGTCCCGGCGCCCGACGGAGCCGTCTACAGCTTCGACTCTGTCTACGCGGACATCGTGCGCGGCCGGCGGATCGTCCACACGTACGACATGCACCGCGACGACGCGCGGATCTCGGTGTCGGTCACGACGATCGAATTCGAGGCGGTCGGCAATGGCACGCGCCTGACCCTCACCGAGCAGGGCGTGTTCCTGGACGGGCTCGACACGCCGGCCGAGCGCGAGCACGGCACGAACGCGATGATCGACGCGCTCGGCACCCACCTACAGGGCCCGGGCTCGGACTGATGCAAGGCCGCGCCGGCGCACGCGACCCGCGCTGGATCGCGCTGTACGTCCTGTGTGGCGGGATGCTGATGATCGTCCTCGACGTAACGATCGTCAACGTCGCGCTGCCATCGATCCAGCATGACCTGGGCTTCTCCACCGCGAGCCTTGCGTGGGTGGTCAACGCGTACCTGATCGCGTTCGGCGGGCTGCTGCTGCTCGCGGGCCGAGTCGGCGATCTGATCGGCCGCAGGCGGGTGTTCCTCGCCGGCATCGGCAGCTTCACCACGGCCTCACTGGTCTGCGGCTTGGCACAGAGCCAGGCGATGCTCGTCGCTGCGCGGTTCGCTCAGGGCATCGGCGGGGCGATGACCTCAGCGGTGATCCTCGGGATGATCGTGACGATGTTCCCCGAGCCCCGCGAGCAGGCGAAGGCGATCGGCGTGTATGCGTTCGTCGCCTCGGCCGGCGGCGCCGTCGGCCTCGTCGCGGGCGGGGTGCTGACCCAATCGATCGACTGGCACTGGATCTTCTTCGTCAACGTTCCGATCGGCATCGCGGTCATGGCCGTCGCAGCGCGCCGGCTCGCGCGCGACCGGAGTCTCGGCCGGCATGCCGGCAGCGACCTACCGGGCGCGCTGCTGATCACCGCCGCGTTGATGCTCGCCGTGTACACGATCGTCAAGCCGGCCGCCCAGGACGGCTGGGGCGCCACCCGCACGCTCGAGCTGGCCCTGCTGTGCATCGTGCTGCTGACCGCCTTCCTCGCGCGCGAGGCGACGGCAAAGCGCCCGCTGGTGCCGCTGCGCATCTTGCGCTCCGCCGGTCTGGCCGCCGCCAGCGCGATCCAGGTGCTATCGGCCGCCGGGATGTTCGGGATGTTCTTCCTCGGCGCGCTCTACCTGCGCCGCGTGCTCGGCTACGACGCCTTGCAGATCGGGCTGGCTTTCCTGCCGGTCACAGTCAGCATGGGCCTGCTGTCGATCCGCTACTCCGAGCGGTTGGTCACGCGCTTCGGTGCGCGGGCGCTGCTGATCCCCGGACTGGTGCTGATCGGCGCGGGACTGATCGTGTTCGCCCAGAGCCCCGTCGACGCTACGTATCTGCGGGGCGTGATGCCGGCGATGGCGCTGATCGGGATCGGCGGCGGGGTTTGCTTCCCCGCGTTGATGAACGTCGGGATGGCGGGCGTCGAGCCGGAGGATGCCGGGCTCGCCTCGGGCCTGCTCAACACCGGCGCCCAGGCCGGCGGCGCCCTCGGACTGGCTGTCCTGGCGACGCTCGCCGACTCGCGCAGCGGCGGATTGATCAGGCACGGGAGCGGGACGACGACCGCCCTGATGAGCGGGTACCACCTCGCGTTCTGGATCGCGGCCGGAGTGGTGGCGCTGGCGATCCCGATCGTGCTCGGTACCCGCCCGGCGCGGGTCGGCGCCGAGACGAGCGCCGCCGACCCGCCGGCGGACCCGCGACCCACGCCACGGCGGTCCGGCCAGCCGACGACGGCGCTCGACGGCGTTCAGAGCGAGTATGGGGCCTGACGCGGCCTCGGCTGCCAATCAATGAGGAGCTAACGATGACCCGAAGCGCCAGAACTCAGCTCGCGCGAGATCTCTACCTCGCGTTCGCCGGAGGCAACCGCGAGCTCGTGGAGCGCATGCTGGCCGACGAGTTCACATTCTCCAGTCCGCTGGACGTTGAGCTGGACCGGGCGGAGTATTTCCAGCGCTGCTGGCCTGGCTCCGGCCAAGGCCAGCAGTTCGAGTTCGTGCGGCTGTACGAGGCTGGGAACGAGGTGATCGTGACCTACGAGATGACCAGGGCGGACGGAGACAGAGGCCGCAACACCGAGATCCTCACATTCAACGGCGACCAGATCACCGGTGCCGAGGTCTACTTCGGCTGGGACCTGCAATGACGCCGCGGCGAGTCTGTCGTAGGTTGCGCTATCGGCGGCTGTCACGAGACTCATCGGGGGTCCTTACCGGCCCGAACGTCATGGCGCCACCACACCGGGCCCCACATGCCGATGTACAGGTACTCGTCGCACGGCGACGCGAACGCACGTAGGATCTTTTTGAGGACATTTGACATTTGGTCACCTCCTGGTTGTTGTGATGGCGTGATCCTGCGTGCAAACTGCTCTCCGCGCGACGGGGCCGACCCTAGACTTCGACCCTAGGTTCCCGTGCTGCTTGAGCGCCAGGCCGAGCTGACCCGCATCGATGAGGCGCTGGGCTCGGCATGTGCCGGCACTGGCGTGCTGCTGGTGATCGAGGGCGAGCCCGGGATCGGGAAGACGACGCTCGTCGCTGCCGCTCGTGGGCGGGCCGCCGCGCTCGGGATGACCGTGTTGTCGGCCCGCGGGACCGAGCTCGAGACCGACTACCCGTTCGGCGCCGTTCGCCAGTGTCTCGAGTCCGCGGTGAGGAGCGACCAGAACGGCCTGCTCGCCGGGGCAGCGGCGCTGGCCGCACCGGTTGTGATCGATGTCCCTCCCCAGGGCGTAGCCGTGTCGGCGGGCGTGCTGCATGGGCTGTACTGGCTCATGGCAAATCTGTGCGAGCGCGGCCCGCTCCTGCTGGCCGCCGACGACGCGCACTGGGTGGATGAGCCATCGCTGCGGTTCCTGGCGTACCTCGCAGCGCGGATGGATTCGCTGCCGGCGGCCGTCGTGATCGCAACGCGTCCGGTTGACGGCGGGACGCTGGACGAACTGGTGACCCAGAGGGTCGAGCTCACCGGGTTACACGCACCGGCCGTCTCGGAGTACCTCAGCACCGTCATGGGTCTCGAAGTCGACGCCACCTTCGCTCGTGCCTGTCACCGGGCCACCGCCGGCAACCCGTTCCTGTTGACCGAGCTCGCGCGCACGCTCCAGGAGGACGCGGTGCCGTTGACAGCAGCGAGCGCGCCGCGAATCGAGGAAGATCGCGCCGCCACAGGTCGCCCGCGCGACCCGCGCGCGACTGGCGCGGCTGGACCCCGACGCTCGCTCGCTCGCTCGCGCGGTCGCGGTGCTCGGCGATGATGCGCCGCTTGATGTGGCCTGCGAGCTGGCCGCGCTGGACCTCACGGTCGGCGCGCGGATGGCCGATGCGCTCGTGTCCGCGGGCATGCTCGAATCGAGCGGACAATTGTCCCTTCGTCATCCGCTGCTGCGCTCGGCGATCACCTCCGGGGTGACCCCGTTTGAGCGCAGCTCGATGCACGGCCGCGCCGCGTCACTACTGCGCCGCCGGGGCGCTTCTGTCGAACGGGTCGCGATGCATGTGCTGGCCACGACCGCCGGGCACGATCCCGACGGTGCCAGCACCCTCCAGGCCGCCATCGACCGTGCGGTGGAGCGCGGGGCACCAGAAGCCGCCATCCCATTGCTGAGCAGGCTGCTTCAGGAGCCGCTTGACCCCGACACCCGGACGAGCACGCTGACCGAGCTCGGGCGACTCGAATATGTGACCGGCCGCGCGAACCGCGGCGTCGAGCACCTCCAGGAGGCCTACAGCAATGCGACCGACGCGGTCACCCGCGCACGCGCGCTGATCCCGTTGCTGCAGGCCAGCGCGCGCGGCCGGACACAATTTCAGGAGCTCGTCGCGTCAAACTCCGAGCTGATCGAGGCCGTCCGGGCGGCCGACCCGGAGCTGGCGCTCAAGGTGCAAGGGGCTGAGCTGCTCGCACACCTCCCCGGCGTCGCCCCCGAGGCGATCGAACAGGCCAAAGCACTCAAAGGAGACACCGCCGGCGAAGCGGTGGTGCTCGGCTACAGCGTGTTCGAGTCGATGGACAACGGCGCCCCCGCCGCGGAGGTCGCCGACATCGCCGAGCGGGCCGCGCGCCAAGTCGACGCACTCGTCGAAGATGGGACGACCACCACGGCGTTCGCGGGGATGATCCTCGGATTGCGGTGGGCTGATCGCCTCGACACCGCCGAACGCACACTCGACCGGGCGATCGAGCTCGCTCGACGGCGCGGGTCGATGCTCGACTACGCGAACGCGATCGGGCTACGCGCGATGGTGCGCATCAGAATGGGACGCCTGCGGGAAGCCGAGGCCGACGCGCGCAGCGCCGTGGCCGTCAGCGGCGCTCGTCTCCCACGCACACGAACTCGCCCAGCGCTGGGGCACCCCCGGCCACCTCGGCCAAGCAATTCGAGGCAAGGCGCTGCTGGGCACCGACACGACCAAGTCGACCTGCTCCGCGACGCAGTCGCTCTACTCCAGCGATCCCCCGCCCGCCTCGAGCACGCCCGCGCGCTCGTCGATCTGGGAGCAGCTCTCAGGCGAGCCTCATCCCGCGCCGACTCACGCCAGCCCCTGCGAGCCGGCTATGAGCTTGCCCAGCAATGCGGCGCCAGCGGTCTAGCCGAGACCGCCCGCCAAGAACTGGCGGCCAGCGGAGTGCGGGTGCGACGCAAACGCCTGAGCGGCATCGACTCGCTCACCCCGAGCGAGCGCCGAATCGCCGAAATGGCAGCGGCCCGAGCGTCGAACGCCGAGATCGCACAAGCGCTGTTCGTGACGCTCAAGACGGTCGAGATGCACCTCACCAACGTGTACAGCAAACTCGAGATCGCTGGACGACGCGAACTCACCGCAATCCTGAACGCCAGCACACCGCACGAGCGGCACTCTCAAAGTGATTCTGGCGAGCCCCCGTCGCTTCTGCTTCCCGACGCAGGCCGGTAGCTGGACCGCAGCTCACCCACCAGGCGTCGCATCCGCCGGTCAGCGCCGGCGCGTACAACTAGCAACACGACGGACCAGCCCGACGTCGCCTGCATGGGCAGCACCCGGGCTTTGAGCCCGCCGCGTCCGCCTCAGCTGGAGGACGCGCGCACTGCTCCGCAGGCACGCCACGCTCATCGCCGCGTCGGCGGCGCCAAGGGTCGCCGGCGCGGCCGCGAAGCGGGCTCGACGCTTGGCCTCACGGAATCAGCGCGGGCGCGATCGCCTCGGAAGCCGGCGCGAGCTAGAGCCGCGTGCTCGCCCATTGCAAGAGCTCGAGTCTTCGGGAACGGTCCAGCGGCCCGGCAGCCGGCGCTCGGCCTCGTGCCTGCTCGTCTGCGACGAGGGGCGGGTCGCGAGCGCGCCCTTCGCGATCTCCTATCGCGGATGCGATTGCGATGGTCACGACGAGGAGTACGAGCGACTGGCTGGGGGCCACGGGCGTGCGCCGGTCGGAGATGATCGCGCTCGAGGACGCCATCTGGTGCTCGACGGACGCAGTCACGCTCCTACGCTAGCCCCATTTTCCGAGTAGCGGGGCGGTAAGTCGGCGGTTTTCAATGGCGGCGCGGGTCGCTTTGCGCGGTATTTGTTGGCATTGCCGGCGCGATGCTTGGACGGGCGCGGTCTCTGGAGCTGCTTTGTAGGGCCAACATTGCTGCTGCCGTCCGCGGTGAGGCGTGGCTGAAGCCCATATTCACGGGGTTTAGGGTCCGTCCGGCCGGGCGGGTAGTGTAGGGCCAACATGTATGTGAAGCGGCATGCGGTGCGGCGCGGGAGCAAGCGCTACGTGTATCTGCGGTTGGTGCAGGCCTATCGCGACGAGCACGGGCGGGTGCGCCACCGCGTGCTGCGGACGCTCGGGCGCGAGGACGAGCTCAAAGCGTCGGGCCAACTCGAGCAGCTGATGGGCTCGTTTGCGCGGCTGGACCCGCCGCTGGCGGGGGTGCGTCGCGACGTCGGGCCGCTGCTGTTGGCCTGGCACTTCATCACCGCGCTTGACCTGATCGGCACCGTCGACCGGGCGCTGCCCCAGCGCGGGCGCCAGCAGCTGTCAGTCGGCGAAGCGGTCGCGGCGCTGATCGCCAGCCGGCTCTGCTCCCCGTCGCCGTTGTATGACATCGCGGGGTGGGCATCGGGCGCGGCGGTGCAGGAGCTGTTGGGGATCCCCGCGGCGTTGCTTAACGACGACCGG
>JBELAG010000209.1:0-10624 GCA_049509055.1 Solirubrobacteraceae bacterium | reverse complement strand
GCCGCGGCGCCGCCGGGCTGCTCGACGCGCTCGACGGCGAGACCTCGGCCGCGCAGATCCTCGCCGGCGTGGGAGGGGACGAGGCGCTGCGCTCCCGGCGCCTGGTGCTCGATGTGATCGACCTGCTGCGCCGCGCCGGCGCGTTCACGCTGGACGCCGGCGCCGGCGCCGACCTCCCTCCGCGCTGGCGCCGTCGACTGGCAGCTGCGCCGCGACTGCGGCTGACCCGTGGGATCGACCCCCTGGTGGCCGGACCCGCGCGCCTGATCCGGGGACGGCCCCGGGCGGCGCGGGCGGCGGCGATCGCGGTGGCGGTCGCCGGCGTCGCGCTATGCCTCGTGGGCGCGCTGCGGTTCTCGGCGCCGGCGGCGGTGCTGTGGCCGGCCGTGTTCGCGGTCGTGCTCGCCGAGGTCGCCGTCCACGAGCTCGCCCACGCCGTGGTGTGCCGGGTGTTCGGCGTCTCGGTCCGCGAGGCGGGGATCATGCTGTGGGGCTGGTTTCTCCCGCTCGCGTACGTCGACTGCACCGACACCTACCGTCTGGCGCGCCGCCGCCCACGAATCCTGGTCGCGCTGGCCGGGCCGTTCGTCGACCTGACCGCCGCCGCGGCGTGCGTGCCGGTCATGCTCGTCGCGGGCCCGCGGCTGTCGGGGACCGCGTCGATCCTCTTCCTGTCGCTGCTGCTGATGCTCGCCCGCAACCTGCTGCCGGTGCTGCCGACCGACGGGTACCACGCCCTGCAGGCCGCGGCGGGCGAGCTGAATCTGCGCCGGCGCTCATGGACCCACCTGCGCGCGTGGCTGGCCGGCGGCGCCCGCGGCCCGCGGCGCACCGTTCGTCAGCGGGTCTACATCGGCTACGGCATCCTGTCGGCGGCCTACACCGTGGCCATGCTGGCCCTCGTCGTGCTCGAGGTCCACCAGTTCATCCGCGTGCTCGGGTAGCCCGCTCGGCTGGGGCGCGGGTTGGCGTTCCGGAGCCTCACCGAGAATAATGGGCCCGTGGCCAACCCCGAGGCGCGTCGTCAACCGCCGGCCGGCGCTGCCCAGGGCGGCGGCGCGCCGGTGACCCGCGACCGTCCGCAGCTGGGAGCACGCGCCGCCGAGCTGAGCCGCGCGGACCTCCGAGCGATCGTGGATTCCCTCGGAGAGCCGGTGATCACGGTCGACCAGACACAGACGATCGTGTTCGCAAACCACGCCGCGATGCGGATGTTCGGCGACCTCGACCTCATCGGACAGCCGCTGGAGCGCGTGATTCCCGGCGGGCTCGGCGAGCTGCGCGATCGCGACCGGCTGGCACTCGTGTCCCACGACGGCCGGCCTCAGCGCGGGCATGACGTGATCGGCGTGCGCGCCGACGCCGCGGAGCTTGCGCTTCAGGCGTCGGTTTCGGCCGTCACGGTCGACGGCGCGCTGCTGTGCAGCGCCGTGCTGCGCGAGATGACCGATGACCGCACTGCGCTGCGCGAGCTCCGCGCCCGCATGGCGACGCTCGCCGCCTCGCAGGCCGCGCTGCGCCGCCTGGTCGCGTCGCAGGAGCGTGAGGCCGAGGCCGAGCGCAGGCGGATCGCCCGGAGCCTGCACGACGATCTCGCCCAGACGCTGGCGATGCTCAGCATCACGATCGGGATCGCCGGCCGGTCGCTGGCCGACAACCCGGGGCGGGTGGCGACGCTGCTGGCCGATGCCGGCGTCCTGACCAAGGACGTCGTCGGCTCCGCGCGTCGGCTGATCACCGAGCTGCGGCCGCTCGGACTGGAGGAGTTCGGCCTAGCGGAGGCGCTGCGGCTGCTGTGCACGGACCTCGCCGATCGGTCGGGGATCGAATGCGACGTCGCGCTGGAGGAGCCCGGCGATGATCCCGAGCGGGCCGATCCCGACATCGCGGCCTGTCTGTACCGCGTCGCGGCGGCCGCGACCGTCGACGCCGAGGCGCGCGACGCGCGCTGGGTCCGGCTCACGCTGGCGCGCGCGCCGGGCGACCGTCTGGCGCTGACCGTCAGCGATGACGGCGTGGCGATCCAGGACGCCGAGCCGCGCCGACGCAGCGGGCCCGGCCAGGCCGGGCTCACCGAGCGGGTTCTCGCGGTCGGCGGGGAGATCGACGTGACATCGGAGCCGGGCGGCACGACGATCACCGTGCTGGCGCCGCGCGGCGGGCTCGGCATCACCGCAGACGCGCAGGGCGACGTCGCGACCGGCGCCCGCGGTGGGGAGCACTGACCCGACCCGCGCACAGGCCCCGGTTCCGGCACCCGGGAGAAGTCCTCATCCGCGATCGGGTTTACCTCGATGACGACGCTCGCCGCGGCACCTAGTGTCCGGGCTCAACGACCTCAGGAGAACAGATGTCAGCGACCAGTGGCAATCAATTCACCGGCAGCTACCTGATGCCGACCCTCGATCACGCAACGGTCACCGACGCGATGCATCCCGGCGTTCTCTCCTGCGACGCCGAGGCGACGGCGACCGAGGTGGCGCGCCTGATGGCGTCCAATCACGTCCACTGCGTCGCTGTCACGGGGTTGGCCCAGGACGCGTCCGCGGCATCGCCGGTGTGGGGGATCATCGAGGATCTCGATCTCGTCCGCGCGGGGATGCGCCCCGGCGAGGAGCAGACGGCCAACGCGTTCGCGCGGCACGCGATCACGGTCGCGCCGTCGATGGCGCTGCGCGAGGCGGCGAACATGATGCTCGCCGAGAACGCCACCCACGCGCTGGTCGTCGACCCGCGCACGCAGCGGCCGACCGGGGTCCTCTCCACGCTGGACATCGTCGGCGTCCTGGCCTGGGGCGAGAGCTGAGTCGCGGCCCCTCGCTGCCACGCGCCGGTCGGCCGCCGGGGAGCCGGGGCGCCCGGGCGGTGGACCACTAGTGTGCGCGGTCTCGTACGACCCGAGTGGAGAGGGAACACCGCATGTCCAATCGCGCAGCCATCGTCACCGGAGCCTCACGGGGCATCGGCTTCGCCGTCGCCGAGACCCTCGGCGGCGAGGGCTATGACCTGACGATCTCGGCGCGCAAGCCCGACACGCTGGAGCGGGCGGCATCACAGCTGCGCGAGAAGGGGTACAGCGTCGAGGCGGTCGCCGCCAACGTCGTCGACGATGCGGCGGTGACCGAGGTCGTCCGCCGTCACCGCGAGCGCTTCGGCCGCTGCGACGTGCTCGTCAACAGCGCCGGCGTCGGCATCGGCGCCGCGGTCGGCGAGCACCAGACCAAGATGGTCGACATCCAGCTCGGGGTCAACCTGCGCCCGGTGATCCTGTTCTACCGGGAGTGCGCGGCGATGCTGCGCGAGGCCGGCGCCGAGCACCGTGGCGCGCTCGTGGTCAACATGGCGTCCCTCGCGGGCAAGTCGCCCCAGCCGTGGCTGTCGGTGTACTCGGCGACGAAGGCGGCGGTGATCGCCTACAGCCATGCGATGAACCGCGAGCTGGGCGCCGGCGGCGTCAAGTCGGTGGCGTTGTGCCCCGGCTGGGTCGACACCGACATGACCGACTTCATCAAGGGCGAGATCGCTCCGGAGGACATGCTGCGCACGAGCGACATCGCCGAGGCGGTGCGCTTCCTGCTGCGTGTCTCGCCGGCGTGCGTCGTGCCCGAGATCGTTTTCACCCGCCCCGGCGAGGTGTGGTGACGCCGGCGCCGGCGGTGGGTCACGAGGGCGGTGTGCCCGCCGGATCCTCCCCCGACAGGCGCGTGAGGGTCGGCCTGGTACTGGAGCTGGTCCGACAGCCATCGGGCCCCGGCGGCCCATCCGGCGGTTCTTCGCCCAGCCGCATTGCAGCGCGCCGTGGACCATGCCGCGCATCGCGATGGGCTCGGCCCCGGCTCCGGCCAGCGCGGCGATCGCCGCGGCGGCGCTGTCGGCCTGCTGGGCGGCGATCGCGCCGAACGTGACCGGGAAGTCCGTGGCGTCACCGGCGGCGAAGCGCGCTCGGTCCCACGAACGGCACCGCCGGCGGTCACCGGCAGGAACCCGTGGGTGTCGCAGGCCAGTCCCGGGATCGCCGGCCCGCGCAGCGGCGCGAAGCTCAGCACCCGGTCAAAGCGCACGCCGTCCTGTCCCGTTTGGGCGGTGACGGCGCGTTCGGCGTCCGCCACCGAGCGGGCGTCGATCATCCGGATCCCCGCCTCCGCGAGGATCGTCGCGACGCCGGCGCTCACCGGCTCGCCGAACGTCGCCGGCGGCGGGCCGTCCGCGATCACGGCGACCTGCAGATCGGTCGCCTGCCGGCGGGCGGTCTCGCCGACCAGCAGCGCGAGCTCATAGGCGGGCAGCGGCCAGCTGGCCCCGGGCGCGAGGAAGGCGACGGTGCGCACCGCGCCCGCTGCGACGTCGCCGACGAGCGCGTCGCGCCCCGGCGATCTTGCCGGGGTCGATCGTGGTCGTACCGGGGACGGGCGGGCCGCGGTCGCGCCGAGCGCGATCAGCAGCGCGTCGTAGGGAATCGGGACGCCGGCGGCGGTGGTCAGCACGCCGCGGGCGGGGTCGACGGACGCGACCGCCTCAGACACGATCTGCGCGTGCACGTCGGCCGCGAACTCAGCACGCCGAGCGGGCGGTAGACGAAATCGGTCGCGGGGGTGACGAGCGTGCGGATGACCCGGTCGCCCGCCAGCCGCGCGAGCGCGAGCGCCTCCTCGAGCGCGGCGACGCCGCCGCCCGCGATGGCGACGCGCGCCGGAAGCGCACCGTCATCGTCATGACCTCCGTGCATGGCGCCAGCTCACGCGCTGCCGTGAGGGGGGTGAGGGATTCTGGTTGCGGTATGCGCAACCAGAATCCCTCACCCCCCTCACGGGTCGCGGACGATCGCCTGGAGTTCGTGGCGCAGGCCGATCCTCGGCCCCCTGATCAGCTCCCACGAGCGGGCGATCCCGATCAGGAAGCACGCGATCACGAGCACCGCGATCGCATCGACGTGGCCGGCGTCGTCGGGATGCTCGATCGCGAGGGCGCCGAACACGATCTGCAGGGCGAACATGACGCTGAGGCCGATCAGGAACAGCGCGTTGCGCGGCGCGTCGGGCTGGGTGCGGCGGACGCGCAGGGCCGACAGCAGCGACGCGACCACCGACGCGACCACCGACGCGACCACCGACGCGACCCCGAGGATTCCGACGACGAGCGCTGGCCAGCCGATCTCGGTGCCGGGGACGAGCGCGAACAGCGACACGGTCAGCGGATTGAGAAACGCGCGCAGCGCCGCCGAGGCGCGTATGCGGTGGGCCTGAGCCGCCGCCTCCTCGGCCTCGAGCCGGTCCTGGGCGACGGAGATGGCGACGAACAGCAGACCGATCAGCGCTCCGGCGACGCCGGCCGAGGCGGCGAAGAAGCTGCGGAAGTCTGACGCGATCAGGCGGCACGTCCCTTCACGCCGGAAACCTGCGAGCGCAACGCCGCGCTGCCCTGCTCCCAGGCGGCATCGAGGTGGGCGTCGCCGGTGCGCGCGACCGCGTCCTCGGACGCCGCGTCGACGATCTCACGCGTGCGCGGAGTGAGCCCGTCGCCGGCCGGCACATGTCCGTCGGCGATCTCCGCGGTCATCGTCGTCAACGCTAGTCACGCCAGCGGACGACGGCAAACGAGCCGAGGAAGCGCAGAATCACGCCCGCGGCCTCGGCGCGCGGATCAGGGAAATCGGGTTCCTGCGCGCCGATCACGACCAGCGCGGGAGGCTCTGCTGCGCCGGCGCGTGATCCGTGCGGGTGGTGAGCGAGAACGGCCGCGCGTATCCCGGCCGCGCAGCTCAGCTACGACGCGGTCGTCGGCGCCGCGCGGCGCTCGTTTTCGCCGCCGACGCCGGCGCGGGCGGCGACGCGCATCGGGTGGCCGGTGGTGGCCGCGGTGAACTGCTCCTCGCGACGTCTGCTGCGTTGCTTCGATCCCCCGGACAGGGGTGATGTCATTTTGGCTCCGGATACGGTGTACAACTGACGCCACGTCTGACCCGGGGGCCATCCGAGCGACGCGGGCGCGGGCGAGCGGTCGGAGGCGACGAGCGCGATCTCCCCCCGGCCAGCGCTCGCCACAGCGTGTCGGTCTCGGCCTCGGCGCGCAGCGGCGGAGCGCACAGGGCGGTCGCCCCGAGGGCGACCGTGTCCTCCTCGGTGGTCGCCATCGCCTGCACGGGCGTGAGGCCGTCGCAGGCCGGGCAGTCCCCCACGCCGCTGGCCGACATGAACGCCTTGAAGCCGATCACGCCCCGCCGCGCGAGGCGCTCAAGCTCGCCGAGGTTCCCGGGGATCACCCTCCCCGCAGGGCGAAGTCGACGTGTGTGGTCTGCTGCGCGGCGGAGCGCTTGGCGTCGAACGCGGCCGCGTCGACCGGCGTCGATCTCGGCGCGCGCGCCCCCGCCCGGCGCTCACCGATCCGCGCGCGGGCGGCGATCGCCTGCGGCCATTCGGCACGGTCGAGCCCGTCGAAGGCGCGGTCGGCCGCCGCGAGCACCGCCTTGATGAACTCATACGGCCAGCTGCTCGACGACCGCCTCGACTCAGCGGCGCGAGCCGCAGGCGCCCGGCAGCCAGTCGATCGCGAGGGGGGACCCGTCATGGTCCGGTGATGCGAAGATGCGACGGGTGCCACACGTGGCGGTGTCTCGGCTGGCCTACGCCCACCCGGGCGGGGACCTGCTGTTCTCCGACGTCTCCTTCCGCGTCTCGCCCGGTCAGCACGTCGGCCTGGTGGGAACCAACGGGATCGGCAAGAGCACGCTGCTGAAGATCCTGGCGGGCGCGCTGCCGGCCGGCGAGGGAGACGCGTCGGTCGGCGGGATCGCCGCGTACATGCCGCAGGACGTGGGCGTCGCCGACGACGCCGGGACGGTGCGCGAGCTGCTGCTCTCGCTGGCGCCGCGGTCGGTCCGGCGCGCGGGGGAGAGCGTGCTCGCGCTCGAGGCCCGGCTCGCGGCCGGCGATGACTCGGCGGGCATCGCCCTGGGCGCCGCGATCGCCGACTGGTCGGAGCTGGGCGGCTATGAGCTGGAGGGCGAGTGGGACGAGTCGTGCCGGCGGATCGTTCGCGCGCCGTTCGCCGAGCTCGCCGACCGGCCGGCCCGGACGCTGTCCGGGGGTGAGCGCAAGCAGCTGGTGCTCGAGGTGATGTTCGCCTCCGACGCCGACGTGCTGCTGCTCGACGAGCCCGACAACTTCCTCGATGTGCCCGCCAAGCTCGCGCTCGAGCGGCGCGTGCGGAGCTCGAAGAAGACGATCGTGCTGATCACGCACGACCGCGAGGTGCTGTCCGGCGCGGTCGGGGCGATCGTGACCCTGGAGGGCAACGGCGCGTGGGTGCACGGCGGTCCCTACGCCACCTATCCACGCGCCCGCGAGGAACGTCAGAAGCGGCTCGGCGACGCCGTCAAGCGCTGGCACGAGGAGGAGCGTCGGCTGTTCGGGCTGATGAAGACGTTCAAGGAGCGGGCGCGCTACGCGCCCGATTGGGCCAAGCGCGCCGACGCGATGGAGTCACGGTGGCGGCGCTTTCGCGCTGGCGGCCCACCCCCCTCGCCGGTCAGCGACGCGCCGATCGCGGTGCGGATCCGGGGCGGCGACTCGGCGCGCCTGGTGCTCGATCTGCGCTCGCTCGGGATCGACGGCCTCGTCGCGCCGTTCTCCGACGAGATCCACTTCGGCGAGCGCGTCGGCGTGATCGGCCCCAACGGATCGGGAAAGAGCGCGCTGATGCACGTGCTCGCGGGCGCCCGCGGGGCCGACCGCGGCGACCTGCGGGTCGGCCCGAGGGTGTCGGCCGGATTCTTCACCCAGTTGCAGTCGCGCCCCGACTTCACCGGCCGGGTCGTGCTCGACATCGTGATGGCGCAGGGCGGCGGGCTGCAGGCGGCGATGGGCGCGCTTGCGCGCTACGGCCTGGCCGACGCGGCGCGGCGGTCCTACGACGTCCTCAGCGGCGGCGAGCAGGCGCGCCTGGAGGTCCTGATCCTCGAGCTCGAGGGACACAACCTGCTGCTGCTCGACGAGCCCACCGACAACCTGGACACCGACTCCTCGGAGGCGCTGGAGCGGGCGCTCGAGTCGTTCGTCGGCACGGTCGTGGCCGTGTCCCACGACCGGGCATTTCTGCGCACGCTCGACCGCTACCTGATGGTCCTCCACGACGGCGGCGTCCTCTCCTTCCCCGCCTACGAGCCCGCGCTCGAGGCGCTGCTGGACCCCGAGCGAGCGGCCGATGTCCGTCTCGCCAAGCAGCTGTAGCGGTCGCCGGCAGCCCGCGCTCCCGGGTAGGCTAGTTGAGCCGTGCCTGCAGGGAGCGCAGCTGTGCCTTCAGGTTGTCGCGCGTCGCCGGGTCGGCGGGGAGGGCCAGCCGCATCCCGGCGGCCCGCAGCGCGGCGCCGACGTCGCCGCGGCGCTGGTAGGCCGACATCAGGTTGTTGAGCATCCGCATGGCGATCTCGGGAGCGCGCCACGGCCGCAGCAGGTCGGGGCCGAACTCGGACGCGACCGCCACGCCGCCGGCGAAGGGATCGAGCAAGAGGGGCGGGGTGGCGCCGAAGTGGCCGACGACGAAGTGGCCGGGCAACCCGACGCCGGCCAGCGGGATCTCCTCCCGGCGCGCCGCCTCCACGTAGACGACCGACAGCAGGATCGGCAGGCCGCGGCGCCGCGCGAGCACGACGTCGAGCATCGAGTTGTCGGGATGGTCGTAGTGCTCGCGGTCGCCGGCGAAGCCGTAGGTGACGCCGAGCAGGCGCACGCAGGCCCGGGCGAGCTGCTCGGGCGTGCCGTCGGTGAGCTGCGCCTCGTGCGCGAGCTCGGCGCCGAGGATGCCCAGCGTCTCGATCGCGCCCGCGGCATCGACATCGCGGAACTCCGCCGCGATGGCGAGGGCCAGCAGATCCAGCGGGGCCTCGGGCGCCGCGGCGAGCTCGGCGAAGCTGGGCAGCAGGGACATGCCGGCATTGTGCCGCGGTCCCGTCCCGCCTTCGGATCCTGAGAGAATGCTGCGCCATCGTCTACCAGTACGGAGGTCGAGATGGGATCAACCGGGGTGGTCCATGTGGCGGCCGGCAGCGGGCGCGCGTTCTACGGTCCGGGCGACGTGTACACCTTCCTGGTCACCGGCGCCGAATCGGAGGGATCGATGTTCGCGCTTGATTGCCTGGTGGGCGCCGGCGGCGGCCCGCCTCCGCATCGCCATCTCGCCGAGGACGAGCTGTTCGTCATCCACGCGGGAGCGATCACGTTCACCGCCGAGGGTGACACCCGCACGGTCGGTCCGGGCGAGTCGGTGTTCGTCCCACGCGGTACCGGTCACTCCTACGTCAACGACGGCGGCGGCGACGCGCGCATGCTGGCGGTGTACACGCCGGCCGGCATGGAGGGCTGGTTCGAGGAGGTCTGCACGCCGGTGACCGGCCCCGCGGAGTCCGCGCCGCCGGTGACGCCGGAGCTGATCGAGCGGATGCTCGAGGCCGGGCCCCGTCACAACGTGGAGTGGCTGATCGACCCGCCATGAGGCGGGTCACGCCGCGCGCCTCCCCCGGGGGAACCGGGGCAGCGTGGCTTCGCCGGTCACCTCGTCATCGCCACCGGGCACCCGTAGGAGCGGTCGCCGAGGCGGCGGCGGTCGTCGATGGTCTCGCCGACGCTGCGCGGCGCCGCCGCACAGGCATCCCGCCGGCGTCAGCGATGCGGCCGCAGCCGTCAGGTCCGTGCGCACGCGCCATCGTCCGTTCGGGTCCGAGCCGCTCTGTCGGGGATGGAAGTGCAGCGCCGGGATTTCGTTGCGGCGGATGTTGACCTCGACCGCCGACGTTTGCAGGCCGATTCCCCTCGGGTCCGGTCGCGCCACGGCCGGCGGCTCCTCGCCGCTCCAGCAGGCCGACGGCTCCGGCGTGACCGCCAGGCGGCCGGGGCCGGGGCCGGGGCCGGGGCCGGGTCTCACGTTCGCACAGCCGCCGTGGCGCGCGTGGTTCATAAGCGCTGCTTATGAGTGCTACAGGTAATTGGCAGTTGACTTCTGAAACGCCGCCGGTCATCATCTGCGGCGCAGTACCTCTCCTCCCTCGAGCGCGCCCCGAGTCCGGCCTCATATCCCGCCGGTCCGGGGCGTTCTCATTTAAGCCAGCCACGGCTGCGCGCCAACGCTAGCGATCGCCTCGCTTGACGGCTACATCGAGGACGAACAGGGCGCGTTTGGCTGGGCCGCGCCCGATGACGAGGTCCGTGCGTTCGTCAACGAACTCGAGCGACCGAACGGCACCTACCTCGACGGGCGCCGGATGTATGAGACGATGGTCTTCCGGGAGACGGCGGGCAGCGGCGCCGATCAGCCGGCAGTGTCTCGGAGATTCGCCGAGCTCTGGCGGGCGGCCGACAAGATCGCCTACTCGCGCACGCTGCAGGCGGTATCCAGCGAGCGCACGCGGATCGAGCGTGAGGACGATCGGGCGACTCAAGGAGGCGTCGGAGCCGTGGGCCCACACGCGGCTCAGGTCGGCGGGCGGAGGATCGGGATCGAGGCGGTGATCGCCAACAGGGCCGATTCGAAATGCCCGACGTCGATCGGCGGGAGCTCCTCGCGCCAGCGCTCGACGGCGGTCTCCGCGGCGGCGCGCGCGGCCTCGGTGCACGCGCGTCCGCGAGGGGTGAGG
>JBELAG010000208.1:0-11194 GCA_049509055.1 Solirubrobacteraceae bacterium | reverse complement strand
GGGCGCCGGCGGTGCCTTCGCGCTCGCGGCCAGCCGGCTGGCGTTCTGCGGCGGCTTCGACCTCGAGGACCCTGAGACGCTCGCCGAAGCGGCCGCCGCGGCCGGCGTCGCGCTGGAGGGCTGCCTGGCGGCCGCGGGCCAGCGCTGGCGTGACGCCGACCTGCGGGCCTGTGCCGCGGCGGTGCGCGCGGCCGGGATCCACGAACTGCCGGCGATCCGCGCGGGTGGCGAGTGGTATGCCGGCGACGCGGGTCTGGCCGCGGGCCGCGCGCGCCGCGACCGGCGGCCGGGCGAGCGGGCGGGCGGGCGTCCGATGGCGCCGGTCGCCTGACCCCGCCCGCATCCAGGGCGAGCTGCGATCGCGCCCGGGGCCGCGGCCGCCGATTGAGCCGGGGCCGATGACAGACTGTGGCGATGGTCGATCCGATCGATCGGGCCGTGTTGAGCCGGGGCCGATGACAGACTGTGGCGATGGTCGATCCGATCGATCGGGCCGTGCGGGCGGTCGCCCGTCGCAACTCGTTTGCGCTGGTCTGGGCCCAGTTCGGAATCGCGCACCTGGTGATCCTCGGAGGGCTCGGGCTGTTACGCCTCTACCAGCCGATGACCGCGACCCGCTTCTGGGTGCTGGTCGCGGTCTCCCAGGGCCTGATCGCGATCGACAACGCGATCTCGATCCGGCTGACGATGCGGATGTGGCGCCCCGTGCGGGCATGGGAGCGCGGCGCCCGTGATCCGCAGTCGACGGTCGCTGCGTGGCGCGCGCTGGCCACGCTGCCGATCGAGTACCTGCGCCGGCTGCGGCGCTTCCCGTTCTTCGGCGCCTACCTGCCGTTCGTCGCGTTCACGACCTGGGAGCTGGCGCTGCCGTGGTACGCGTTCGCAATCCTCGCGGGGGCCGGAACGGTCGTTCTGGCCTACAGCCTGATCGTGCGCTACTTCACGATGGAGGTCGTCGTGCGGCCGGTCCTGGAGGAGGTGGCTCGGACGCTCCCGCACGACTTCGAGATCGACGCGGCGGGGCTGCCGCTGCGGTGGCGGCTGCTGGCGGTGGCGCCCGTGATCAATGTCATCACCGGCGTCGTGGTGGCCGGGCTCTCCACCCACGGACACCACGCGACGCTCGACGATCTCGGTGCGTCGTGGCTGATCGCGATCGCGGTGTCGTTCACGATCTCGCTCGAGCTGGTGATCCTGCTCGTGCGCTCGCTGGGCAGCTCGCTCACCGATCTCCAGAGCGCGGTGGCGCGAGTGCGCGCCGGCGACTACGCCGCCAGGGTGCCGGTCGTCGCCGCCGACGAGACGGGGGCGCTCGCGCAGTCGTTCAACACGATGATCGAGGGGCTCGACGAGCGCGAACGGCTGCGCGCCGCGTTCGGCGCCTACGTCGACCCCGGCGTCGCCGAGCGCGTGCTCAAGGAGGGTGCGCAGCTGGCCGGCGAGGAGCGCGAGGTGAGCATCCTGTTCCTCGACATCCGCGATTTCACCGCGTTCGCGGAGCGCTCCGCGCCGACGGAGGTCGTGGCGCTGCTCAACGGCCTGTGGGAGCTGGCGGTGCCGGCGCTGCGCCGTCACGGCGGGCAGGCGATCAAGTTCGTCGGCGACGGGCTGCTGGGGGTGTTCGGCGCGCCGCTGGCGCTCGACGACCACGCCGAGCGCGCCGTCGACGCCGCGCTGGAGATCGCCGACCTCGTCGACCGGCGGCTGCGCGGGCGCTGCGCGGTCGGCATCGGGGTCAACTCCGGCCGGGTGATCGCCGGCACCGTCGGCGGCGGTGGGCGGATGGAGTTCACGGTGATCGGCGACGCCGTCAACACCGCCGAGCGCGTCGAGGCGGCGACGCGGGCGACCGGCGACGACGTGCTGATCACCGACGCCACGCGGGCGCTGCTGCCCGCCGGCCGGTTCGCCCTGCACGAGCGCCGCGCGGTGATCCTGAGGGGCAAGGCCAATCCGGTGCCGCTGTGGTCACCGCGCCGGCCCGACGCGCCGCCGCCGGCCCGGCGCGCCCACTTGCCGGCGGGCGCCGCGGTGCGCGATTGACCCGCGGGCGGCTGATCCCGCTCGGTCTGCGCCGCTTCTGGCGAATCGCCCAGGAGGCCAATATCACCGGCATGTCGTCGATGGTGGCCTACAGCATGCTGCTCGGAATCATCCCGATCGCGCTGCTCGGTCTGTTCATCGCCGGGCAGGTCCTGTCCAGTCATGCCGTCCAGGGCAGCATCCTCGTCGATCTCCAGGAGATCTTCCCGGGCACCGCCGAGCACACGCTCGACTCGCTGCTGGACGAGATCCGCGGCTCGACGACCGGCACCGGCGTGCTGGCGCTCGTCGCCAGCCTGTGGCTGGGCTCGTCGTTCTGGGGCGCCCTGGACACCGCGTTCGGGCGGATCTACGGGCAGCCGTCGCGCCGCTGGCTGGAGCAGAAGCGCTTCGGGCTGGCGATGCTCGTGGTCGTGCTGGTGTTCATGGTCGCGACCGTCGCGGTGCCGACCGCGCAGAGCATCCTGCGTGCCGGCGTTGCCGTGCTGCCGTTCGACCTCGCGCACGTCGCGGTGCTCATCTACGCCGGCTCCCTCGGGCTGAGCCTGGCGACGCTGTTCGGCTGCCTGGTCGTGATCTACTCGCGCGTGCCCAACCTGCGCGTGCCGTGGCGGGCGGTGTGGCCGGGCGCGCTCGGCGCGACGGTGGCGATCGCGATCGTCGACTACGGCTTCCCCGCCTACCTGACGAACATCTCGACGATCGCCCGCTTCGGGACGACGATCGTGTTCGTGCTGATCATCGTCGGCTGGTTCTACCTGCTGGCGCTGATCATCCTGTCCGGCGCGATCGTCAACGCGCTGCGCCTACACGACGCCGGCGGCTGATCTGTGGTCCGCGCGCGGCGACCGTGTTAGCGTGGCGGCCGAGATGGCCGATCAGACCGACACCCGGATGCACGGCGGCCGGCTGGTCGCCCGAGCGCTGCGCGCCCACGGCGTCAGCACCCTGTTCACCCTGTCGGGCGGGCATCTGTTCTCGATCTACGACGGCTGCCGGGCCGAGGGGATCGCGATCGTCGACGTCCGCCACGAGCAGGCGGCGGCGTTCGCCGCCGAGGGATGGGCGAAGGTCACCCGCACGCCGGGGGTGTGCGCGCTGACCGCAGGCCCGGGGGTCACCAACGGCATGAGCGCGATGGCCTCCGCCCGCCAGAACCATTCGCCGATGCTCGTGCTCGGGGGCCGCGCGCCGGCGTTTCGCTGGGGGCAGGGGTCGCTGCAGGAGATCGACCACGTGCCGTTCGTCGCGCCGGTCGCCAAGTTCGCGGCGACCGCCGGCTCGGCGGCGGAGATCCCGGCGCTGGTCGACGACGCCCTGTGCGCGGCGATCACCCCGCACTCAGGGCCGGCGTTCGTCGACTTCCCGCTCGACCACGTCTTCAGCGAAGCCGACGCGCCGCCGCTGCCGGCCGCGCTGCCCGAGCCGTGGACGGCCGCCGGCGCCGACGCCGGCGAGCTTCACCGGGCGGCCGCGCTGCTGCGCGGCGCGCAGCGCCCGGTCGTGATGGCGGGGACCGGGCTGTACTGGGGCCGCGGCGAGGAGCAGCTGCGCGAGCTGGCGCAGACCCTGCGGGTGCCGGTGTTCCTCAACGGCCTCGGGCGTGGCTGCCTGCCCGCCGACCACGAGCTGTTCTTCTCCCGCGCCCGCAGCGCCGCACTGGGCGAGGCCGACGTCGCGCTCGTCATCGGGGTGCCGCTCGACTTCCGGCTCGGGTTCGGCGCGGCGTTCGGCCCCGATGCGTCGATCGTCGCGATCGACGTCGCCGAGCCCGAGCGCGATCCGCCCCGCGCGGTAGCGGCCGGGCTGTACGGGGCACTGCCGGCGACGCTGGCCGGTCTGACGGAGGCGGCGCGCGGCGACGCCGAGGCCGCCCGGGCGCCGTGGGTGGCCTCGCTGCGCGCGATCGAGGACGAGCTGCGGGCCGCGGAGACGGCCGAGCTGACCGACGGCCGCGCGCCGCTGCACCCGATGCGGATCTACGGCGAGTTGGCCGCGATGCTCGACCGCGACGCGATCGTGATCGGCGACGGCGGCGACTTCGTCTCCTACGCCGGCCGCGTCGTCGACTCCTACCGGCCCGGCTGCTGGCTGGACCCCGGGCCCTACGGATGTCTGGGCTCGGGACCGGGGTACGCGCTGGCCGCCAAGCTCGCCCATCCCGAGCGCCAGGTGGTCCTGCTGCTCGGCGACGGCGCCTTCGGCTTCTCCGGGATGGAGTTCGACACGCTCGCCCGCCACGGGGTCACGGTCGTCGGCGTGATCGCCAACAACGGCATCTGGGGGTTGGAGAAGCACCCGATGGAGTTCCTGTACGGCTATTCGGTGGCCGCGGAGCTGGCGCCGGAGACCCGCTACGACGAGATCGCGGTCGCGCTCGGATGCCACGGCGAGCTCGTCCGCGAGCCGGGCGAGCTGCGCCCGGCGCTCGAGCGCGCGCTGGCGGCGGGGCGCCCGGCGCTGGTCAATGTGCTGACCGATCCCGGCGTGGCGTATCCGCGCCGCTCCAACCTCGCCTGATCCTCACACGAAAACCGCCCGCGTTTCGGCGGGCGGCTTCCGATCCAGGTATGGCCCGATCGGGACGGGCAGGGGTACGTGCCAGATAGGGCCACTTAGAGTGGTCCGGGCGGCGGGAGGCGCCGATGTCTGCGGCTTCGCCCGGACCTATGTTGAGGATGACGGGATCGCAACTACTTCCCGCACCCCGACGCATATATTGGACGACCTGTACAGCTTTTGCAAGTCGAAATTCCGTCCAGTTAACGTTTCCTAACGCAAATTCCGGGGACGGCGCGCGGAGAGATCAGGCTTCGGGGTCCGCGATCAGGCCCAGCGCCGCCCCCCTCAGGATGTCGTGCTCGGAGATCTCGATCTCGCGCAGGCCGAACAGCGACAGCACCTCGCCGAAGATGACGATCCCGGCGACGATCGTCGGCGCGCGGTCGGGGTGCAGGCCGGCGACCCGGCGGCGCGCCTGCAGCGGCATCGGCACGAGCGCGGCGCGGATCCGGTCGCACTCGGCGACGCTCAGCACGTAGCCGTGGACGCGCTCGGGGTCGTAGGGATCCAGGTGCTGGGCGATCGCCGCCAGTGACGTCGCCGTGCCGGCGACGCCGATCCCGCGCCCGACACCCTCGCGCAGCTCCTCGGGCACCGCCGCGCGCAGGATCGCCCGCACGTCGGCGGCGAGCTCCTCGAGCTCGGCCTCGTCGGCCGGGTCGGCGCGCAGGTGGCGCTCGGTCTGGCGCACCACCCCGGCCTGGGTGGAGACGTGGAAGCCGACCTCGCTGCCGCGGCCGATCACGAGCTCGGTCGAGCCGCCGCCGATGTCGAGCACGAGCGTCGGCGTCAGGTCCGAGGCCGCCCGCTCGCTGGTGGCCCCGAGGAACGTCATCCGCGCCTCCTCGTCGCCGGTCAGGACGTGGGGCTCCAGCCCGTAGCGGTCGCGCACCGCGGCGGCGAACTCCGGCCCGTTGGCCGAATCGCGCACGGCGCTGGTCAGCACCGCCACGGCGGCCTCGCAGCGGTGGCGGTCGATCTCGCGTCGATAGCCGTCGAGCGTCGCGAACACGCGGCCCATCGCGTCGTCGCGCAGGCGGCCGTCGGCGTCGACCCCGGCCCCGAGGCGCGTGACCTCGCTGCGGCGCACGAGCTCGGCGGTCACGCGGCCGCCGGCCAGCGCGGCGATCAGCAGCCGGGTCGAGTTGGAGCCGATATCGACGACCGCGACGTTCATCGCACGCCGACCGCGTTGGGCATCGGGCGTCCGGCGAGGGCGGCGATCAGGTTCTCGACGGCGAGGTCGGCCATCCGCTCCCGTGTGGCATGGGTGGCGGAGCCGATGTGGGGGACGAGCAGCAGGTGGGGCGCCGCCAGCAGCGGATCGCCGGGCGCCGGCGGCTCGGGATCGGTGACGTCGAGCGCGGCGCCGGCGATCGTGCCGTCGTGCAGCGCGGCCACGAGCGCGCGCTGGTCGACGATCGGGCCCCGCGCGGTGTTGATCAGGATCGCGGTGTCGCGCATCCGCGCCAGCGCCGCGGCGTCGATCAGGTGACGGGTGCCGGCGGTCAGCGGGCAGTGGATCGAGACGAAGTCCGAGCGCTCCAGCAGCTCGGCCAGCGGCGTCGGTCCGGCGCGCCCGGCGATCAGGACGGTCATCGAGAAGCCCTCGGCGCGCCGGGCGACGGCCTGGCCGATCCGCCCGCCGCCGATGATCCCGAGCGTGGCGCCGTGGACGTCGTAGCCGAGGTGGAGGGCGGGGTCCCAGGTCACCCAGTCGCCGCCGCGGACCGACGCCTCGGCGCTGCTCAACCCGCGGGCGGCGGCCAGCAGCAGCGCGAAGGCGAGATCGGCGGTGGTGTCGGTGAGCACGTCCGGGGTGTTGCCGACGGGGATCCGCCGGGCGGCGGCGGCCTGCAGATCGACATTGTCGTAGCCGACGGCGTAGTTGGAGATCGCCCGCAGGCGGGGCGATCCGGCGATCAGGGCGGCGTCGACGCGATCGCTGAGCAGCGACAGCAGACCGTCGGCGTCGGCCGCGCGCCGGCACAGCTGCGCGTAGCTGGGAGGCAGGCGCTCGGGCCACACGTCGACGTCGTGGAGCCGGCCCAGACGGTCGAGCGCGGGCCCGGGAAGCCGGCGAGTGACGAAGCAGCGGGCCACGGTCCGCGCATTGTCGCGCGCGGACCGGCCCGGCGCCGTCTACTCGTATTCCGGCGAGGATCCGATGCCGTGCAGCAGCGATTCGGCGTCGAGCAAGACGACGAGCCGCTCGCCGATCTTCGCGAAGCCGCGCATCGACTGGCGGTCGACCGCCGTCTCGGTGTCGATCTGGCCGCCGTCGACGGTGAGGACCTCCTCGACGGCGTCGACGACGATCCCGGCGATCCCGGTCGCCGTCTCGACGATCACGATCTTGGCGTCCTCGCCGCTGTCGGGGCCCACCCCGAGGGCCATCGACAGATCGGCGATCGGGACGATGTCGCCGCGGAGGGTGATGACGCCGCTCATGCGATGGTCGCTGGAGGCGACCCGGCGGGGCTTGACGTACCGGATCACCTCCTTGATCGCGGCGATCGGCAGAGCGTAGTCCTCGTCTGACAGGGTGAAGATGACGAGCTGCTCGCTGCCGCTGACGGTGTTCTCGATCGTGCTCATGTCCGCGCTCCTAGACGGTGAAGGTGCCGATCAACTCGGTCAGGTTGCTGGCCATCGACGCCAGGTCTGCGCTCGCGGTCGTGATCTCGCTCGTCGAGGCGCTCGACTCCTCGGTGGAGGCCGACACCTCCTCGGTCGCGGCGCTCGTCTGCTCGGCGACGCCGGCGACCTGGTCGGTGACCTCGGCGACACGGTCCACGCAGCCGCTGACGTTCTCGATGCTCGACGCCAGCCCGTGGAACGCCTCCCGGGTCTGGGCGGCGGTCTTGGAGGCCGACTCGGCGAGCTTGCGGACCTCCTCCGCCACGACCGCGAATCCGCGGCCCTGGTCGCCCGCGCGGGCCGCCTCGATCGCGGCGTTGAGCGCCAGCAGGTTGGTCTGGTCGGCGATGCTGAGGATCTCGGCGGTGAGCGCGACGCCCTGCTCGGCGACGGTACGCGCCGCGCCGGCGAGCTGCACGGCCTCGGTCGTCGTGCTGCGGGCGGCGCTGACCAGCGAGACCTGCTCCTCGGCGCCCTCGGCGACGGTGGCTGACGTCTTGGCGATCTCGGCGATCGCCTGCCCGGTCTCGTTCGCGCTGGCCGACATCTGCTGCGAGGACGCGGCAACGCGCTCGGCGAGTCCGCCGATGTCCTCGACGACGTGTCCGACGCGCTGGCGCATGATGTTGTAACCGGCGATGCCGGCCTGCGCCTTGCCGAGCATCGTGTTGAACAGCTCGCCCAGCTCACCGAGGCGCTCGCCCGGGCGGGCCTGCAGAGTGGTCGTGACCGGCTGGGCATCGACGGTGAGGTTGCCCTCTCCCGCGGCCGCGAGGCCGTCGCCCAGCGCGGTGAGGCAGTGGTCGCTCAGGCTGGTGAGGCGATCCTGGAGGTCGCGCAGGCAGGAGTGGTCGCCCATCGCGGTGCGCTGGCCCTCGCGCAGGAGCTCGTAGCGCTCGATCGTCCCCTGGAGCTTCTCGAGCATCCCGTTGAACAGCTCCACCAGCTCGACCTTGCACGAATCCTTCTCGTCGGCAGACAGGTCGAGCTTCTTGGTCACCGCGCGGACCTCGACGGTGAGGTCGCCGTTGGCGAGCGCGTCCATGCCGAGGTTGAGGTTGACCACGCAGTGGTCGTGAAGACTGCGCAGTCTCAGCTTGAGTTCCTCCAGCGTGTCGTCGCGGCCGGCGACAGCGGCGGCCGGCGGCGCTTCACGCCGTGCTTTGATCAACGACATAGCTGCTCCTTGTGGATGAGGATCGGCGAGGGCCTAGGCCACTCATCGGCGCGCGGCGCCCCGGCCGCCTACCGCAAAGCGGTGAGCCGCCGGGCCGAGCCGGCGCGTGGCCCGACGCCTGCCGGGGGCTACGCCGTCTTGACCGGGACCGGCGCGGCGGCCTCGGATGACCCGGCCTCGGACCCGCCGGCCGGCGCCGAGGCCGGCCGCACGGCGGGCAGTCCGAACAGCGCCACCAGCACGCCGATCAGGGCCCCGGCCGCCGAGATCGCGAACGCCAGACGGAAGCCGCCGGTCAGCGCGGCGTGTGCGCTGACCCCCACGAGGTGACGGTCGGCTGTGGTGCGTGCGGCGGCGATCGCCGCCAGAATGGCCAGTCCGAGCGCGCCGCCGAACAGGCGCGAGGTGTTGACCAGCGCCGAGGCCAGGCCGGCCTCGCGCGGGGCGACGCCGGCGACCGCCGAGATCGTCGCCGGCACGAACGACAGGCCGATTCCCATCGCGGTCAGCAACGACGCTCCGAGCATGTCGCCGAGGTAGGTGCCGCGCGCCGAGATCCGCGAGAACCACACGAGACCCAGGGTGAGCGCGATCAGACCGGTGACCAGCAGCGGCTTGGCGCCGACCCGCGCCACCATCCGCGAGGCGATCGTCGAGCCGGCGACGATGCACAGGCACATCGGCAGGAACGCGAGCCCGGCGCGGATCGCCGAATACCCGAGCACCTGCTGCAGGTACAGCGAGACGAAGAACCACATCCCGAACGACGTCGCCCCGACCACGAGCACGACGAGGTTGGCGGCGCTCAGCCGCCGCGAGGAATAGATCCGCAGCGGCATCAGCGGGGCCGATGCGAACCGTCCCTCGATGAGCACGAAGACCGCGAGGATCGCGATCCCGGCGGCGATCAGCCCGAGCGTCGGGCCCGAGCTCCAGCCGGTGACGTCGGTGCGCACGATCCCGAGCACGAGCACCGACAGTCCCACCGTGGCGGCCACCGCTCCGGAGAGATCGAACGCCTGCGCGCGCTTGGCGCGGCCCTCGATGATCAGGCGCTGGGCGGCCAGCGCGGCGAGCAGGCCGATCGGGACGTTGATGAACAGGATCCAGCGCCAGCCGAGCAGGGTGGTGAGCACGCCGCCGAGCAGCACGCCCACCGCTCCGCCGGCGCCGCCCATCGCTCCCCAGATGCCGACCGCGCGGTTGCGGGCCTGGCCCTCGGGGAACGTCGTCGTGAGGATCGACAGCGACGCGGGCGCGATCACCGCGCCGCCGAGGCCCTGCACCGCCCGCGCGGCGATCAGCAGCGCCTGGCTGGTGGCCAGCCCGCCGGCCAGCGAGGCCAGTGCGAACAGCGCCAGGCCCGAGACGAACACGCGCCGGCGACCGAGCAGGTCGGCGGCACGGCCCCCGAGCAGCAGGAAGCCGGCGAAGGTGACCGTGTAGGCGTTGACCACCCACTGCAGGTCGACCTCGCTGAAGTGCAGCCCATGGCGGATCGACGGCAGCGCGACGTTGACGACCGAGACGTCGAGGATGACCATGAACTGCGCCAGGCACGACAGCAGCAGGGTCGCGCGGAGGTGTGGCGTGGGCGGGTCGGGGTCGTGACTCATGGGCGGGCTCCCTGGGTACGAGACGGTCGGACGCCGCGTCATACGACGACCCTCGTACATTCTAGGAACCTCCCGCCGTCAGCCTGCGCGCTCGGCGAGTTCCTCGGCGATCGCCAGCGACGACGTCGCCGCCGGCGAGGGGGCGTTGCGCACCCACACGACACTGCCGCCGACGCTGAGGCGGAAGTCGTCGACCAGCGAGCCGTCGCGGTCGATCGCCTGCGCGCGGATCCCGGCGGGCGCGCGGACCGCGTCGTCGACCGACAGCTCCGGGACGTAGCGCTGGAGCTGGGCGATGAACGAGCGCTTGTGCGCCGCGCGGAGCATCTCGCCGACGCCGGCGCGCCAGTGGCGGCGCATCATCCGCGCCGTCCCCGGCCAGCTGAGCGTCTCATACGTGTCTCGCGCGTTGAACGAGGTGCGCTCGTAGCCCTCGCGCGCGAGCGACAGGACCGCGTTGGGCCCCAGCCATACGGCGCCGTCGATCCGGCGGGTGAGATGGACGCCGAGGAACGGCAGCGTCGGATCGGGGACCGGGTAGATCAGCCCGCGCACGAGCCCGGTGCGGCTCGGCACGAGCTGCCAGTACTCGCCGCGAAACGGGATGATGCGCGGCTCGGCGGGCTCGCCGGAGGCATGCGCCAGCCGGTCGGCTTGCAGCCCGGCGCAGACGATCACCCGATCTGCCTGCAGCGACTCGCCACCGGCCAGCTCGACCCGCGGATGGCGCCCGCCGCCGTTGACGCGCGTCACGGTCGCGCCGGTCCGCAGCGTCCCTCCGAGCTCGGCGACCTCCGCCGCCAGGGCCCGCGCGACCGCAGTGAAGTCCACGATCGCGGTGTGGGGCGAGTGCAGGCCGGCGATCGCCGACATGTGCGGCTCGACCTCGGTGAGCTGAGCTCCCTCCAGCCAGCGCAGGCCGGGGACGCCGTTGGCCTCCGCGCGCTCGGCGAGCCGCCGCAGCGGCGCCAGCTCGCCGGGATCGGTGGCGGCGACCACCTTCCCGCACTCGTCGTAGGGGATCTCGCGCGCGATGCAGAACTCATGCAGGAGCCCGAGGCCGCGGCGGCACAGCCTGGCCTTGAGCGAGCCGGGGGCGTAGTAGATCCCGGCGTGCGCGACGCCGCTGTTGCGCCCCGTCTGATGGCGCGCGGGC